>NZ_QUOK01000005.1:300000-384663 GCF_003390325.1 Rhodohalobacter sp. SW132
AAGAGTATGGATTTTAGTCTGGGTATCATCATATCGGATTTGTTGAGTATTGATCTTTGAAATTGATTTATTTTCAACTGGTTTACATCTCTTCGGCTTCAGCCAGTTGTTCAAAACGGACAAACGCGGTACGAACGCGAATCAGCGGTTCGGTTTGAGTCCACGCAAAGAAGATTCCTTTATCCATCGGGGCAATTCTGGGGAAACCGCTCCTCCGGCTCGAGCTTGTGATTCCAACCCGCAAAGGCTCTCCCAGCTCATTTTCCGGCGACAGGGTCCGCATCATCACATACCCGGTACCATTTCTGCCAGCAAGCCAGCTTACATATATTTTCCCGTCATCCCCAATGGCCAGATCGGCACGCCCCTGGGCGTATTCCCGTGCGACAACAACCGGATCACCAAATGTATCCCCGCCATCTCTTGAAACGGCAACTTTCACAACCGAATCGTCATCCGCTTCGGTATACCACGAGACGGCAACCAGGTCACCATTCGCATCAATTCTTGGGCCATTTACAGGGCAGCCACTGATTTGCCATCCATCTTCGTGGACTGGACGCGGATCGGACCACTCACCGGTTTCCAGATCGTACGATGCAATTGAAATATCGCGGATTTCATCTTCGGTTCGGTCGCGGTACACAGCCAGTGCCCTGCCGTTAGAAAGCACCATATCCGTTGAACAACAGTCGCAAATCATGGCATCAATTTCTCTTTCGCGCGTGAGGGAGCCGTCACGGGAAACTTCAGCCGAGCGAAGCGTCATCGCTTTTTCGGGATCATCATATTCATCATGCCCGCGATCCTCCGTATTTCTTCCATCGAGCCAGATTGCCAAAACCCGATCAGAATCGAGCGGTTCCATCGACACAAACCCGTGCTCCGTTGCTGTTCCGTCGCGGTGTGGGGTGATGGGATCGGTCCAGCGGCGCGCCTCCTCCGCCGGAAACGCAATATTCACATTATAGGCGTACGGTCCGCCGGGAATTTTTCGAAGCCAGTGAGCGGCCACAACCTCTCCATCAAGAGAAACAACCGATGGAAAATCGGCAAAGTTTACAAAATAGTTAGTGCTCAGGCCAACCGTCCGGGGTGGTGTCCATCCCTCTTCATTATACGTCGTAAATTCAATGGCATAAATCTCTTCGTCAATGCCGGAGATCCAGCTCATGGTAATCGTACCCGAATCATCCTGATGGAGATTGGGATAGCGGCTGCCGATTTCTGCCGGGTTATTCAGACTAAATTCAAATGTGGGCTGCTGCCTTTCCTGTTCACAGGCAAGCAGCAAGATGGAAATAAAAACGGCAATTAATGCCCGGGATAACAGATTCATACGAAACCTTTTTGGTGATGATAATCCTTGGTATTTTATAACGGATCGGCGTTGCGGCCGGTTCCTAAAATAATCGTGATAGTTTAAACATCCTAACCGGTTTCCTTTGCTTCAGATAGACGGAATAACATTACATTTTGGTGAACGCGCCCTTTTTGACAACATCAATACAATTATTAATCCCGGCGAGCGGATCGGCCTTGTAGGTCCAAATGGGGCAGGAAAATCGACTCTCCTCAAAATCATTGCCGGAGAACAGCAGGCGGATAGCGGCTCGATCAGCATGAGCAATGAAGCTACCGTTGGGTACCTGCCACAGGACGGGGTGGAACCTGATCCGGATCTGACCGTCTTTGAGGAAGTGGAACACGCGTTCTCTGAGATTATGAAATTGCGCGATCAGTTTGATACGGTACAGGCCAAAATGGAATCCGTAGCCGCTGACAGCGCTGAACATGAAGAGGCACTTCAGCAGTTTGGAGAAATACAGCACAAGCTGGAAAATTCCGGTTCCTACACGCTTCAGGCCGAAATTGAACGAATTCTGGCCGGACTCGGGTTTGATGAAGAAGATTTTATACGCTCCACAACCGAATTCAGCGGGGGCTGGCTGATGCGGATCGCGCTCGCAAAACTGTTACTTCGTCAGCCCACCTACCTTCTGCTCGATGAGCCCACCAACCACCTCGATATCGAATCGCTGCAGTGGATTGAAACATTTCTGAGAAATTATGATGGCGCCGTAATTATCGTATCGCATGACCGGGCATTCCTGGATAATGTGACCACCCGAACGCTGGCCCTCAGCCGCGGATCACTCGATGATTACGCCGGGAACTATACGTTTTATGAAAAAAAATATGCGAAGGAGAAGGAGCTGCTGAAACAGCAGTTTGAAAATCAGCAGAAGGAGATCAAGCAGACGCAAGAGTTTATCGACCGTTTTCGATACAAGGCTACCAAAGCGAAGCAGGTTCAGAGCCGGATCAAACAGCTCGAAAAAATGGAGCAGATTGAACTGGAGCAGGAACAGTCGGAGATCTCCTTCCACTTTCCGCCCGCCGCGCGGTCGGGCCAGGTGGTGATGAAGCTGGAAAATGTAGTAAAAAAATATGGCGACAACACCGTTTTTGACGGGCTTGATTATGAAATTGAACGGGGCGATAAGATTGCGGTGGTCGGGCCGAACGGTGCCGGTAAATCCACGATGATTCGCATCCTGGCCGGACTGGAACCCATTACAGACGGAGAGCGAAAAGTGGGCTACAACGTAACACCCGGCTATTTTGCCCAGCACCAGGCCGAAGAACTGGAGCCAAAAAATACGCCGCTGGATGAGATGCGGCTGGCCGGCTCAAATGAATCGGAGACAAAATTGCGTACCATCCTCGGGTCATTTTTGTTTGTCGGGGATGATGTGTTCAAGAAAGTTAGCGTACTTTCAGGTGGTGAAAAAAGCCGGGTGGCGCTGGCCAAAATGCTTTTGAGCGACGGCAATTTTCTGATTTTTGATGAGCCTACCAATCACCTTGATATGCAGTCGAAAGAGATCCTGCAGCAGGCACTCCAGCAGTTTGAGGGCACGCTGATGATTGTATCGCACGACCGTCATTTTCTCGACCCGATTGTCAACAAAACACTGGAAGTTCAGCCCGGACGGATCAAAACCTGGCTCGGAAATGTGAGTTACTACCTCGACAAAAAAGCGTTAGAGGAGAATTCACCTGATGCTCAACCCGAACGCTCTAAAAACGGATCATCAGCCCAATCCAATACGGATGGACTCAGCCGAAAAGAGCAACGCAGGCTTGAGGCGGAAAAACGAAATGCTCTGTCAAAGAAAATCAAACCACTGAAAAAACGCCTTCAGGAAATTGAAAAAGAAATTCAAACGCACGAAAACCGGATTTCAGAAATTGAATCAATGATGGCTGAGACCGATTTTTATGATGATTCTGAAAAGGTGAAAAAGGTCTCACTCGAATATGAAGAGTTAAAACATGAGCTGGGGCAGTCGTTCAACAAATGGGAAGAGATCGCCGGACGAATTGAGTTTATTGAGGAGGAGTATGAGAGTTGAACTGTTGAGTATCACGCTTTGGGTGCTGTGGAGTGTTACGCTGCGCGTAACGTTGAACTGTGGAATTGTTTACCCGTTTACACGTTTCGATGCCAAGAATACTCTTATCGCAATCGGCAATTCCACGATTCAACAGTTACACAGCACTTGAAGCGTGATACTCAACAACCCAACGCTAAGTAATCATTTAACTACACATTAGTAATCAATAGTCCTATGCCCGACCAAAACGAAGCGTTTATTGTTGATGCGATCCGAACTCCAATTGGCAACTTCCGCGGAACCCTTTCTCCTGTCCGGACCGATGATCTCGGGGCGATCGTGATCAAAGAGCTGATGAACAGGAATTCCGGTGTTGATCCAAAAGCGATTGACGACGTGATTTTTGGCTGTGCCAACCAGGCAGGCGAGGATAACCGGAATGTGGCTCGGATGGCGCTCCTGCTGGCGGGCCTCCCCTACTCGGTACCGGGCGAGACGGTCAACAGGCTGTGCGCTTCAAGTATGTCAGCCGCCATTCATGCGCGCCGGGCGATTGCTGCCGACGAAGGAGAGATCTTTATCACCGGAGGTGTGGAGCATATGACGCGCGGACCGTGGGCGATCTCAAAAGCATCCAAACCGTTTGGAAATGATGCAGAAATGCACGATACCAGTTTTGGCTGGCGGTTCATCAACCCGAAAATGGAGGAGCTGTACGGTACTGACGGGATGGGAAATACCGCTGAAAACCTCGTGGAAAAATATGGTATTGAACGGGAAGCGCAGGACAAGTTTGCCGCGTGGAGTCAGCTGAAAGCAGCCAAAGCCCGAGAAAGCGGCAGGCTGGCCGAAGAGATCGTGCCGGTGGAGATTCCGCGTAGAAAGCAGGATTCAATCCTTTTTAAAGATGATGAATTTATCCGTCCCGACACCACTGCCGAAGTTTTGGCAAAACTGCGACCGGCTTTCAAAAAAGATGGAAGTGTGACCGCCGGGAATGCCTCCGGATTGAATGACGGATCGGCCGCCATGCTGATCGCATCCGGAAAAGCGTTGACGGATCACAACCTGGAGCCGATGGCGCGGATTGTATCCTCAGGCGTTGCGGGTGTAGAACCGAGAATTATGGGAATCGGCCCGGTTTACGCGTCGGAAATTGCGTTGAAACGTGCGGGTCTGTCCCTTGACGATATGGATATCCTGGAGCTGAACGAAGCGTTTGCGGCACAGGTCCTTGCATGTACCAGAAAAATGGGAATTGAGGATCACGATGAGCGGATCAATCCAAATGGAGGAGCGATAGCTTTGGGCCATCCACTTGGAGTAAGCGGTGCGCGGATTCTGCAAACAGCCGCGATCGAGCTTCAAAAGCAGAAAAAGCATTACGCACTGGTTACGATGTGTGTGGGCGTTGGGCAGGGATATGCTGTGATTTTGGAAAGGGCTTAGGGGCTCACGCAACGGCGCTAAGGCGCGACGGTTAATGCATTTACAAATAAAGTATTAATGAGGCGAGACGTATTTATTGTCCTCTTTTATGGATTCACTTTCATATTTATTTCACTTTCCTACATGCTTTCTCCCAAAGCACACCCAATGAATTCTTCGATCCTTCCAGATTCCTGTGATATCAAACCATCCCCGGACTTTATATACTTCTTTCTGAATTGGTTTTTTTTAATACCTCGACATCATTCAACTCCTGAATCAAGTCCATAAACTACTGAAGCTTTTTCTATTTTTAATTTTAATCGTTACTGGATCCATCATAACTCCAGATAATTTTTATTTTAGAGTTACACAGACATACAAATTTCCTGGTATACGAAGTTGAAATCTGGATGAGATTTTTTGTTCAGCCTTGAGTTTTATTAAATCATCACAACTCTTCATTTTTTATGAAATATAATCTACAAATTTTACTCCTACTTTTTATTTCCGCTGGGATCCTCGGCTGTGATTTTGAAAACGATACCTCATCCACAGAACCCGACGTCAATCTCGTCCCCGTGGATTTTGGCTGGGCACAGTCTTCCGTCAATACAGTGGTCTTCCGGATCAACAGCATAGATAGCCATGATAATTTTCAGGTTATTTCTTATTACGACGATGAAGGAGCGGTGAAACTGGCTTCACGGTATCACGATGAAACAGATTGGCAGATCTACTCCACCCCATTCACCGGAGATGTGACCAATGCGCATAATGCAATCAGCATTGGGTTTGATGGGGATGGAAAACTTCACATGGTTTGGGGACTTCATAATGCTCCGATGCAGTATGTCCGGGCGGATCACCCGCAGGATAGTCTTTCGTTTTCTGATCCGGAGCCGATGACCGGGGAGTTTGAATCGTCTGTAACCTACCCGCAATTTTTCAAACTTCCCGATGGCGACCTGCTCTTTATGTATCGGGATGGCGGATCCGGCCGGGGTGATATCATGCTCAATCGCTATCACCTGCAGGAAGATCGCTGGAGTGCGCTTCAGCATCCGGTTATTGATGGCGGCGGTGAGCTGAGCCCTTATCCAAATCCAATCGCCATCGACAGGGATGGTGGCTGGCATCTCTCCTGGAACTGGCGGGAAACTCCCGATGTGGCCAGCAATCACAATCTTGCGTACGCCTACTCTCCCGACGAGGGCGAAACCTGGCTGACATCTTCGGGAGACCGGTACGATCTGCCTATCAACGCTGAAAATGCTGATATTGTGAGGGAGATTCCGCAAAACAGTGACCTCATCAATCAAACCACAATGGCGGCCGATGCCGATGGCAACCCCTTAATTGCTACCTATTGGCGCGCTGATGACGGTGATGTGCCGCAGTATCATGTGATCCGGCGGGATAGCGAATCTGGTGAATGGATCACACACCAGGTCACGGAACGAACGCTCGACTTCAGCCTCAGCGGATATGGCACACGGCGAATACCGATTGCAAGACCATTAGCCATCACCACGGAAGATAACCGTATTATCATGATCTTTCGCGATTTTGAACGGGGCGGCGGTGTTTCCGCATCTATCGGAGAGCCGCCAAATTATTCTGAATGGAGCATCATCGATCTTGACAGCACATCCGTTGGGCTTTGGGAACCGACTTTCGATCCATCCAAATGGAAGAATGACGGCGAGCTGCATCTTTTCCATCAGAATGTGGGACAGGGTCAGGGCGAAACTTTGGAAGAGATTTCCGCGCAGCAGATTTCGGTCCTGGAATGGAAGCCGTAAGAATTGGGACTGACAAGTATTTGATAATTATTTTTGAATGATTCGCCTTGAAACGGAAACATGAATATCAGAAATGAATTCAGCACCCTTCTGTTCTTCGGGTGTCCACAATGGAGAATATTTTCCAGCCATCAGGTTTTTTTACCAGGTTCATCGTATTTACGCCGCAATGGCTGAATTCACCGCTTACAAAAAACTGGTACTCCATCCAGGCTGTTGCAAGGTTTTCATCTTCATGAGAAATAAACGAGGTAAGCTGCTCGTCGAGCGTGCCCGGTTCTGTCGCTGAAACCGAGCGGATAAAATCGTCAAACCGGGTTTCTCTCAAGCTCGTGTTCCCGTTCTCCTGAATCACTGTATGCAGCGTTGCCCCTTCTGTGATCAGCTCTCTGATTCGTTCACCATCGGAATCTCGCATCATATCGAAGAGCGTTGTAACCACTTTTTCTATTTCATTTCCCCTTTCATCATTTCCATGACTATTGTATTCACCCGACTGGATAAGCACAAGTAAAGAACTAATTATTATTAACTTATTCATTATATATAATTTTTTGTTTCGATTTCTGAATGGGATATAGTAGCTAAACTTCACATAAGACGATACAAAAATAATTTGATATTATTATAGTGTATTAGTATACTGGTGCAGTACATAACTAATTTAATACTATGGTCTCAATAAAAAATCTGTCCTTTGCATTTAAAAAGAATGAACCGCTCTTTAACGGGTTGAATCTCGATCTGCAGCCGGGCAAAACCTACGGTCTCTTCGGATTGAATGGCGCCGGTAAAAGTTCGTTGCTGAATATCATGACCGGAATGCTTTTCCCTGCAAAAGGCGAGTGCATGGTATTTGGAAAAGAATCCCGGGAACGGGATCCGCTTGTTCTGAGTGAACTTTTTATTGTTCCCGAGCAGTTTGACCTGCCGTCACTTCCTATCCGAAAGTATATCGCCCTCCACGCCCCGTTTTATCCACGGTTTGATGTGGAATTACTAAACCGTGCGATGGAAATTTTTGAAGTGAACGGTGATAAGAAGTTACCGGATCTCTCCTATGGTCAGCGTAAAAAATTCCTGATTTCCTTTGCATTCGCAACGCAGACCAAACTGCTGCTGATGGATGAACCCACAAACGGGCTCGACATCCCTTCGAAAAGTCAGTTTCGAAAACTACAGGCTTCGCTGCAGCGGGAAGATCGCTGCGTTGTGATCTCCACTCATCAGGTGAGAGATTTGGGTTCGATGATCGACCACATAACGGTACTGAAAGATGGAAATATTGTTTTCAATCACTCACTTGAGGAGATCCTGTCCACTATTTCATTTCAAAAAACAGATCCCAATCCAAATGAGGAGATCCTCTATTCAGAAGAAATTCTGGGAGGATTGCATGCCATCACACCATATAAAAACCGGGCAAAAGAGACAGATATTGACTTGGAACTGCTTTTTAACGGCATTATCCATCAAACTGAGACAATAACACGCGAATTTAAATCGAGAGAAAAATGAAATCAATCACCCATACATCCGGATTTTCAAAAGATCGGTTTTTTCAGCTGATTAAACGCACTCTTGTTCTCAACCAAAAAAAATGGGGCATTGCTCTTGCCGGAGGATTTGGTACTCTGCTTCTCCTCGTGCTGATAATCAATACAAGTCACACCCAGGGCAGGCAGTTTGTGGTAAGCATAGGCCTCATTCTCTATCAATTCGGAGGATACATTCTCACAGCTGGTATTTTCAGCGAACTCAATAGTAAATCTTCTTCTCCTCAGCTGTTTACACTGCCGGCAACAACGTTTGAAAAGTTCTTCACTGCCTGGTTTTTGAGTTATTTTGTGTATACGGTCATCGTAATAGGATTACTTACCTTACTAAGTATGTTTCTTGGCCTGAACCCTACTCTATTATCTCTTCCCGTTACGGATCAGAATTTGAGTATTTCAAATGTAAATATGCTTGAAAAAGTAATCTCTTTCACCGTTTATCACAGCATATTTTTACTGGGTGCGGCCTATTTTAAAAGCTATAATTTCCTTAAAACTGTCCTGGCCATTGTAATCACTTTTGCCATATTTATTATTTTTCTTTGGAACCTATTGTTTGAGGTATTGACCGGAAAACATAGTTATACATATTTTAATGAATTAAGTGCCACCCCCGGGGAACTCACCCTGATCGTAACTCTATTTAAAGCTGGAATTGCTGCATTATTTCTTTTCTTCTCCTATCGTCAACTTAAAAACCGGCAGGTTGCGTGATGGAATATTCAGAAGACCGCCCGATTTACATGCAGATTACCGATCATTTTTGCGATCAGATACTGAACAAAGAATGGTCGGCCGGTGAGCGGATTCCATCGGTACGGGAGATGGCTGTCAAGATGGAGGTCAATCCTAACACCGCCATCCGCGCCTATCATTACTTGCAGGATGAAAATGTGCTTTATAATGAGCGGGGCGTGGGGTATTTCGTATCAGACAAGGCGTACGAACTCGTCCTTGACCTGAAACGCGAAGAGTTCATAAGAGAGAAACTCCCTGTTTTTTATCGGGATATGAGACAGCTTGGAATTAGCCCATTTGACCTGAAAAGTCTTTATGAAAAGCATCATGGCGATGATGAAATGTAAAAACCGCTAGGGCCGCTATTTACACAAAGAATTTGACCACCAACAGATAAAATACCTTAAAAAGATCAGTCCTCTTTCTGTAAATCACAAAACCAAAACCCCATTTTGGAGGGTGCTTTTTTATCTGTATCAGAATCATTTTGTGAACCGGGTGAATCGTATTCCCGGTAAACAACATCTCCCCGCCGGACCAGAACCGGTTGTTTAAATATCGGGCCGTCATACACAAAGGTATGAAACTCCCCGTTTTCACCGCATGGATCCACATCATCCGGCAAATCTTTCAAAAACTGCTGATCGATCTCCCTCCCGGCAAAGCTCTTTCCCAGTTTATCTGCATCCACACAAACAGCAATTGCCCGAAAACCGTCATCAATAAACTGCTGCATCAGCTTTCGGGTATCTTTTCCCCAGATCGGAAATATCGATTGTAATCCTACCTCTTTCATCTGATTCTCTCTGTACTCTTTCAAATCCTCCAGGAAGATATCGCCGAATGCTGCCTGTTCGAAACCGACACTTTTGTGGCGAATCATCTCACGTTTCATCAGCTTGTTATAGAGCTCCATTCCGGGCTGATCCGGCAGTTCGAGAACAGATAGAGGCAGGCCGATTTGCTTCGCCTGCCTCCTGATGAGTTCGATTTGAACTCCATGCATGGTCACCCTCGCCCGATTCCGGTTAATGGCTGTAAACAATCGCACCCTATGATCTTCCCCTGACTGAAGCAGCTTGTGCAATGCGAGCGCACTATCTTTTCCTCCGCTCCAGTGAAAGATTGTTTTGGCCGATTGTTTGGTCATCGCATTAGGTTATTTCTGATGATTTCAGTGAAGGAACTGAGCGCGCTGACCACTCAAACAAGCCAAACATTACCACGCCGTATGCCAGTGTTCCCGCAAGAAGATTCAGCTCAAACGGAATCGCGGCAACCAGGCATAGCCAAAGCCCCTCTAACGTAAGCGGGTACATCGGGCTGGAGAGCCAAACGCCGATATCGGTCACGATCCAGTGAATAAATACAATTGCAACGGAAGCTCCTACAAACCGTCCGACTCCTTTGTTTGGTTTCATCCAGCGCCCGGCAAATACCATCAGCGCAAAAGCACCGTACACCCAGAGGAACCCATCATAAAAAAAGACCCACTCTCCAAAATAGAGAAATCGGTTGAGCATGATATCACTCAGCCAGAGTGTAAGCAGCGGGAATATTAACGCTTTGGAGCGACTGAAATAGGCCCCTCCAAATAGTGCCATAGCCCCGATCGGCGAGAAATTCGCCATTGCCATCTCGCCGGCGTGAGAACCCATATAAACGCGCCAGGTTGCCATTGCGGCGATGAAAAGCAGAATTACCGCACCAGCCATCCCAAAAGTAAATGTATCTTTAAGTCTGTT
Source organism: Rhodohalobacter sp. SW132 (assembly GCF_003390325.1). Classification (NCBI taxonomy): domain Bacteria; kingdom Pseudomonadati; phylum Balneolota; class Balneolia; order Balneolales; family Balneolaceae; genus Rhodohalobacter; species Rhodohalobacter sp. SW132. The sequence continues at coordinate 310,674 of NZ_QUOK01000005.1, forward strand.
CATAGTTGTTCAGGTGACGAATCAGAGATTGAACCGGAGTCCGGCTTTTACGGCTGTTCCCATGGTATTATACCCATACACCTCCGTAAAATCGGAATTGAACAGATTTTTCACATCTCCAAAGATCGTGAATCTGCCATCATACAGTTTATACTCCGCATAGATATTCACGAGCGTATATGCATCAAGAGTCACATCTTCCTGCATAAAATTATCGGGATTGAAGAAAATATCGGTTCGCTCGCCATTGTACTCACCATCCAGCCGAACATAGATCTGATCGGTAACAGATACTCCGGCATTAAAACCAAAACTGTTCGTTGGCCGGCGAATCAGGTTGCTTTGCGTATCTTCTCCATCTTCTCCGAATGTTGTAATTTCGCCGTCAAGATAATTGTACCACGCGCCGGTTCTGATGCGGTTATTGATGATCCAATCAGCAGATAGCTCAATTCCCTGATCGTTCTGACGATCCCGGTTGATGTATCCTGTCGGGCCATAGATGATCAGATCGTCAATCTCCCGGTTGAAATACTGAGCGCTCAATTTCAGGGATTGGTCCAACAGGTATGATTCTGCCCCGATATTAAAATAGAGACTTGTTTGAGGATCCAAATCCGGATTGGCGCCAAACTGACCAAATAGCTCATCCAGTGTTGGAGCTTTAAATCCGCTGCTGACCGATGCAAAGAGCTTCACCTGATCCGTAACCTGATACGACGGCGCAATACTGAATGTGGAATTGTTGCCGTACTCGCTGTGGTTGTTCAGCCTGTAGCCGATTTCAGTACTCAGTCCATTCCAATCCTTAAGATAGAGTGTGGCGTACGGACTAACGACCTGTGCATCTCTCTCTTCAAATACCACCGTTACAGGATTTCCATTATTGTCAAACCCCTCATCTTCGCTTTCGGGAATCGTAAAATCCTGGAAATTGAATCCCGCCAGAACCTGCAGGTGATTTGTCAGCCTGTAATTTCCAAACAGATCGGCATTGTGCATCTGCCCCTCAAATTCATTAACCCCAAACTGCGAATCAAACATTCGCTGGGTTCGTGAGTAGTTATATCCTCCATTCAAACGCAGATCACCCCTGCTGAACTGTGCCTGCACTCCGGGATTCAGAAGCTCAAGAGAATAAAAGTTATCCGCATCCTGGAAAGCGTCTGCGTCGTAATCTCCCTCATTTTTGGAATAGTTCAGAAATGGAGAAATCGTAAGATTTTCAGTCACTGAAACGTCTGCCTTTCCAAAAAATGAATCCAGTGAATAACCATCGTCACCGAAGGTTCCTGTATCTTCGGGATCACGGGCGGCACTGAATCCGTCACTCGTCTCCCGGTTGTAATTCAGCGTATAGCGCACTCGCTCGCCGGCACTTCCATTCACGCCCACATTTCCATTAAAGGTGTTATATGAGCCATACGAAAGGCGTCCGGTTGCGTTCACAAGTTCGTCACCGCCGCTTCGGGTAATCAGGTTTACCACACCTGCGATGGCATCGGTACCGTAAAGAGTGGACTGACTTCCTTTGATAATTTCAATTTGTTCAATGTTATTTGTGGGCAGCAGCCGCAGGTCAAAAAGTCCGCCAACCCCGGATGGATCACTCACCGGCAGACCATCCACAAGAATAAGAGTATTTTGAGCTGCTGCGCCCTGTAAATAGAGAATTCGTCCGTTTGATGGGGCTCCATAGGAATCGTTTACCCGGATTCCACTCTGCTGATTCAGAATCTGGGAGAGATCCCGGCCGCTATTTCGTTCAATCTCTTCGCGGGTGATCAGGATAACGGGCTTTGTTGTTTCCCGCTGCGTAAGCGGCAGTTTGGATGCTGTAACCACCACACGATCGAGTTCAAGAGTATCGGTCGCGACATCGGAAGGTTCCGATTCAATAAATGGCTGTGCCTGAATTGCTGAGGCGCACAGCAGAAATCCCGCTAATAGTAGATAAATTTTGCTCATGGTCGAATTGATTTTATTTAGTTTAACCGATGAGCTTTCGAGAAAAAATAGAAAGGTGTACTACAATAACATCCGCACAATTTAATAACGCACGGGCAGAGCAGTTCCACATTCCTGGCTTTTCCTCCGAAAGCCTGAATTATTTATGATTTGCAACCAGGCAGGTCTTCTGACTCACTCCCCTTCAGCAGCCTTCCCGTTCCATTTTGGGTGGAACAGTGGCAAAGAGTACTGAAGGTTTCGATAGAGCTTACAGCTACGGGGATAGTTTCGGATTTTCACCGGATTCCCTTTTCATCCCGACTGCCCGGAGGCGGACGGGAACCTGTTGCGGCATGAATGGTACCGTGAAATCGGATGGATGTCAATACTCAATTAACTCCATTTTCCATGAATTGAATCTCTCTGATTTCTTCTGTTGGATGAGTTAGATTCACTCATAGCTGTCTAAAACGTAAATCCATTTAGAAAATGGATTATTAACGCAGAATCATCCTTATTAATCCGCCGATTTTGAAGATACATTTGACTTATCAGCGTTACTCCGCGAAATTCAGCGAAATTCAGCGAAAAAAAGCCGGGGTTCAATCTGCCGCATCCCAAATCGGTTTTCCCATAAATTTGGAAAGTTTCGCTGCATCCCGGCGGATCTGCCTCTTTTTCCCGTGGCGCATTACGTTGTACCGCTGAGTATCATTCATCACAACATTCATTTCATAGATGTAAAACGACTTATTATTACCCTTTAAAAATTTTGAGACAAGCTGAATGGCGTGCACATCACTGAGTTTCAATTCGTTGTTCATGAGTTCTGTCATATTTTTTTCTTTTCCAGGTTTCTCCACCCAGAACCGGTTTTTTAGCTTATCAAAAATCATTTTCTCTGATAGTTTCCGAAAGAAAAAGGCACCAACTCCAACAAATATCAGCCCGAACAGAACAGAAGCAAATGACATGTGGAAAAGATCCTGATTACCTGACAGATAACCGGCTGAAATCAGCACAAGCGGAATGGCAAGGCCCATGATCACAAAAATCATCGGAAAAATTTTACTGATCAGTGTCGGTTCACTTTCTATGCGAGACGATCCGGCTTCAACCAGTTTGTGGGTTTGAAAGTTACTTCCGCCTGCTTTGATTACGGTCCAATTCACCTGTTCCGCTATCGGGTCATTAAACCGTGCAGCATCAAAAGTAACACCATTTTTTCGCTGGCTGATCTGATCTGTGATATTTTTCAATTTATCAAGCATGATTCATATAGGTTAAATTCCATGTGCAAGGTTGTGATGTTAACCTGATGTTTTAAGGCAGTTAAAAAAAGAACATCCGTATAATATTCAGCGTAAAAGAACAGATAAAAGTGGTGTAAATAAATACTTTACAATCTACTTTACCAATAACATTTTTCTGTTGATTACCGTATTCCCGGTTTTGAGCTGATAGAGATAAACTCCGCTTGATAAATTTCCGGCATTAAACCGTACGTGATGCGAACCGGCTGTTTGCTGTTCACTCACTAAAACCTGAATCTTTTGCCCCAGTAAATTGAATACATTCAGTTCAACAAATCCGGCTTCAGAAATAGTATAAGAGATCAAGGTTGACGGGTTGAACGGGTTCGGATAGTTTTGATGCAGCTGGAATTGATCCGGTATTTTAACAGGTTCTATAGATACACTTTCATTCATCACATTAGGGTAAATAGCTATGTAATCACGTAAATCTGGTTCGTTCTCATTAACTCGCGATCCATCTTTATTTATAACTGTGATCACAATATCCCGCAATCCATTGTTGTTTAGATCGGCGGCAATCACATTTTTCATCCCGATTACGGAACTATCTATAGTTTTTCTTTCTGCAAACACACCTTCCCCTACATTTTCATACCAGTGTATATCTCCGTTCAACGCATCCGTCCATGTCCTGTACACATTTGAAATTGAAACTACATCGTATAATCCATTTTGGTTCAAATCCGCGATATACAGATCCTCGTAGCCCGCTCCGCCTGAAGAACTCAGGTTCGTTTGATGCCACACCGAATCAATGTCCGTTTGCTCCATAACGATCAGATATTGATTCACCAAATTGTTTGGAGTCCAGGACGTAGTAGCAGCAACAATTTCGGGCCGCCCATTCAGATTTAAATCAGCGGATTTCATTGTTCGTACGGCATGTGTGCTTCTTAGTTCATCCAATTGAAACTTTACGGGAAGATGCTCTCCATCATCAAATCTGTTTAGCCAGAAATTGAATACATTATTAAAAACCGGCTCATCTTCATCCCGTTCTCTGCTTATGATGATCAATTCATCGTTTCCATCTCCATTCAGATCCGCCGCAACATTGACATTTGCACCGGTAAGTTCAGCACCAACAACCACCGGTTCTGCGAACTGCCCGTCACCCTGATTATCCATTCGAAGCACCATTTCATTACTAAGAATCGTCACTGCTACATCAAGATGCCCATTGCCATTAAAATCTCCCATGGAAAAATGATCCCCTTCATATTCCCCGGATGCAATAATGGAAGCATCATCAAAGTCCACGGAACCCTGAATTTTGTACCAAGCCAAGGTAAACTCCCTTTTTCTTTCTTTCTGAAGAGGATTATCATTTGCACTCTGATACGTATAATACCACCTTGATGAGAGTACTACCAGATCGTCCTGTCCGCTGCCATCCACGTCATACATTTCAATCTGCAGCACATTCTCCATTGAATCATCAATAATGATTGGAGGCGAAAACTGAAAATTCCCAAGGTTTCGATACCATACCAATCCTTTCTCGTGCTGTTCTGAACTTACAATCAGGTCATTCAATCCATCTCCATCTACGTCGAAACTGATCAGATCCACTGGAGAACTTACATCCGATGCTTCAATTACGGTGCGGTCCCACATCAAGTCATCAGAATACTCAAACCAGGCCAGTTCGTCGTTTAAACTGCTTGATCCGATCAGGTCCAATTGCCCATCCATCGTGATGTCAGCAGCAACCATCACATCATACCAGGTAGTGGATTCTGCCAGCAATTGGGAATCCGAAAAATTACCTCCCCCCTCATTCTTCATCCACACTATTTTTGATGGCTCAAAGCTATTAGGCCGCGTAACAGCTACAATATCCTTCATCCCGTTTTGGTCGACATCAATGAGCTCTACAAATGAAAATCCTTCAAATGTACTCTCTAATACAATCGGTTCACTAAAGTTACCTTCACCAAGATTTTCATGAAAATAAATATGTCCTGAATAGCCATGATTGCCATTCATAATATCCGTGTAGATTTCCGTACCTGAAACAATATCCGGTTTTCCATTTGAATTCATATCACCAATAGCAATATCAGTAACTTTTTGGTATCCGTACTGAGCAACTTCTGTAAATTGGTGATTACCATCCGTTTGTTCCAGATAAACACCGATTTGACTGTTATCGATGTAATGATTGTCTGCCATAATCAAATCCATTTGCTGATCACCATTCATATCAGCCAACCAAAGCTTACCAGAGGGCTGACCAGAATCGCCAGATAGCAATTCTGTGTATTGAATATTCAACGATTCTGAATTTGAACGGCTGTCCATCGAAAGAGTCATAGAGCCGACCGTTCCAATTCCGAAATCATCCGAAATAAAGAGTATAGGCTGTTCATCTTCCGGCTGTTTAGTAATTTTTATGTCTCGTAACAGCCGACTCTCCTCCGCATATTCAATTTGTCGGATTTCGGAATCACTTAAGTCATCAATACCTTGTTGAATAAAGAACCCTCCATTGTATGCATGGAACCACACCAGGTCGATATTTCCATCACCAGTTGCGTCTCCCACATCAAACCCCTTGATATTTACGTCTGTTTCAACAAGAAGATTTACCGGGCCAAATTGTCCATTTTTCAGATTTTGGAACCAGCTAATCTGATTTTCGGAAGATATAAGGATATCCGGGTATCCATCCTGGTCTACATCCACCACTTTTAGTCCGGATATATTTGAAGCAGTCCGATCTCCCAGAATAATTTGATTTCCAAAACCACTGTTTTGCGCATTTCCATTTTCTGATACAAGCATGAATAGAACGATGATGAAAAGTGTATTCCAGAATCTATGCAACCGTGTAAAGTTTGTCATTGATGAAAGAGTTTATTTAATTCTGATTTTGAGAATGTAAAAAATAAGATTTTCATTTAGAATTAGAATCAAACAGGAGAACATCATGAGTGAAAACAACCAGCCTTTTGGAAATGAAGAGGAGAATGAACCGGAAATCTGGGATGAACACCGCTGGGAGGAGTTTTTCAGGGAATCGGACAAACGAACGGAGAAATACACCTACCTTTTTGAAAAATACATGGATCACCCCGACCGCGACAGGATTATTTTTGAGGAGATGGGCTGGACTCATCTTCTGGAAGATTTCGAGGAGGAACAGAATGAGTGGATGGATGATTTTGACATAGATGAATATGAAGAAGGTGAAGAGTGGAAACAGCAGACCGGTTACGATCCTACTGATTTTGAGAGTTTTGAGAATATGCCTCTCTACCAAAAAGCGTTTAAATTCACGATGGATGCCATGGATATGGCTGATGAACATCTCATCGATATTGAGGACGAATCAGTAAAAGAATTTGCGCGTTCGCTCACAGTTCCTCCGGCCAAAATTGCGGGCGGGTTCGGATTTGGGTTTGAGATGGACAGCCTGGGCGGCAACATTGCCAACTGCAAGCGGGGCCTCAACGCCGCAAACCGGATGCTGAATGCCCTTTACGAAATCGGCGAAAAGGAGCTGCTGGACAGAGATATTTATCTCGAATTTTACGCACGTGCAAAAGAAGTTCGCGATGAACTGGCAATCTATATCGTGGAACTGCGGGAGCGTTTTAGGCGAGGGATATCCTGAATTTGATGATAATCGCTATTTGAATGAGACCCGTTTTTTGGAGCGAGGCTTTACAGTGAATTGCCGTTCTATACATGGGATGCACAGATCACAAATATTCCTCATTTCATTCAAAAAAAACTACTTTTTTATTGAAATAGAAAATAATCAGAACCCACATTATGATTTCATTAGGGTACGCTTTTCTTTTCCGGTTCCTATTGTGGCATTTATAAAACCAATCATAAACCCGACAAAAAGTACGATAAAGATATCGATTTCAGTGAGTGGATACTTCGCATAAAAAACACCCACAGCTATTAGAAGCATTACAAGAACATCCACAATAAACTTCCATGAAAGAAAAAAGCGAGGAGGAATTATATAGTTCCCTTTTATGAACTTCATATATTTGTGCACCGTGTAAATAAACCCTATCGCTAAGAAAATATAAATCACCCAATTCATATGTATCCCTTTTAGCTCTTCATTATACATTGAGAAGTTGTGAGTAACTTTTTCATATATATACCTCACAGATTACGTTCTGCTATGCCATTCCATTTCAGGTATGATCTAAAATACGGTACATACTTACAAAAAATCTGAGAAATAAATCAATTTTCTTCTCTAAAATGGCTTACAGTTTATTCAGCTTAGCCTCTCGCATACAAAAACCAAACCATTTAAAACTGATGGTATCGCAGATATATCCTATTTCACACAAGACGGCCTCACTCCCACCGCCTCGCCTGCTGCATCCGCCTGAGCTCACCGGAATCAATCATCTCCTGCAGACGCTCATTTCGTTCAGGGGATTTACTGGTCAGATGCCACTCTCCGCAAAACTCGCACCGATACACGTTTTGCGGGCCCTGATCCGGAGGAAAGTTACGATGGATGTGAATATCAATCAGGGAGGTTTCCGCCAGGAATTTTGTGCTGTATTGATTTTTTCCTTTAGGACAGTTCATGTTTTAATATATCAATAGATATAATTTCGTAAAAGGCTTATCAGCAATCCTCCAAGGGTTTAGAACCCTTGGAGGGTTATACCTATTTAAAACTCCCACCGCAGCATCGCATTGATATTCCGCGCCGGCATCGGGTTGTTACGGTCTTCCACTCGGCTCAGGTGATCGCGATAGCTTTCGTTGAGCAGATTGTCTACCCGAACACTGAACGATACGCCGTGACCAAGCCGATACCCGGCATCCATCCCAACCAGCAGGTATCCGTCAGTTGGATCCTCATTGGGTGCAACCCTGTCCTGAGAGTTGGCAATTCTGAGCCTTGGCCCGGCCCACCAGTCACCCGTATCGTACATCATGGAAAGATGCGTTCTGAATGGCGGAATAAAAGGCAGATCGTTCTGGTCTCCTGTTCGTTCCCGGCCTCTCACGTAATCAAACCCGACTCCTGCACGAAGCTGATCGGTAAATGCAATATCGGTTTGAAACTCAAAACCGTAGAGCAGGGCATCGGTTGATCCGTATTCAAACACTGGAAGTCCTGATGGCCCGTGAATTTCTCCTGTTGGCGAAAAATTAATAAAGTTATTTATGCGATTCACATACAGGGAGAGCTCGCTATAGATACGGTTTGATCTGTATTTCAAAAACAAATCGGTGCCTATGCTGGTTTCATTATCCAGCGTTGGGTCACCGATATCAAAAGAGCCTGCAGCCAGGTGTGGTGCATTGGAATAGAGCTCCTCAATACCCGGAGTTCGGAATGCCCTCGCGACCTGGAAACCCGCCTCCCAGTTCCTGTTTGGGGTATAGTTCAGCCCGATGGCGCCTGCAAAAATCAGGTCGGACCGATCCTCAAATTCACCGGGATCCGTAAAGAGTTCGTTGGTCTTTACAAATGTCTCCTTGAACTCCAGCCGTGCTCCGGTTTTAACATTGAAGCGTGAATTCAGCCGGATCTCTTCATACAGATAACCGGCAAGAAAATAACTGTCGGCGTCCGGTGTCAGAGCCTCATCGCCGCCCACGGTAAGCTGAGAATAGTTCATGCTTAAACCCAGGGCACCTTCAAACCTCCCGATAGGCCTGTGGCGAAGCAGTAATGAACTACTCACGGTCTGTTGATTGAAGGAGATTTCAAGATCTTCGTCCACGGATCCGTCGGGATTTATTTCTGATTCGATCTCATCATGAACATAATCGCTGAGCTGAATTCTCAGTTCAGCCAGTTCAAAAAACCGGTCCATCTTTAGTGTCGAAATGCTCTGAAGATTTGTCCGGTTCATCCGGATCTCCACATTTTCATTCGGATCATCGATCGCTTCGGGCAGGCCATACGTGTAATCCATGCCTGAGACAGAGAGCCCCGTCTCAAAATTGCCGGACCGATACCCCAATCCCGAACCAAAACTGACGTTATTGACTGACGTATCGGGGAGTCGTCCCTCGGGCGTTCGAATGTCTCCTCCATCCCGGTAGATGACCCGTCCCGTAACGGCAAAGCTGTCCCATCCCTGCTGAAACCGTGCCAGGCCGGCACCCATATCATTCACGGTAGCAGCGTGTGTAGCCAGGCTGCCCGACGGACCTTTATCCCAATCGCGGGGCATATCGTTGCTGAACATATTCACAACACCGCCGATTGCACTGGATCCGTAAAGGAGACTGGCCGGCCCTCTGACCACTTCTACCCGATCCATTGAAAGCGGATCAAGAGATACGGCGTGATCCACGGCGGTACCGGATAAATCCCCCATCCGCTCACCATTCTGAAGAACCAGGACACGGTCGCCGTCCAGCCCGCGAATGACAGGGCGCGATGGAGCAGAACCGAATGATCGCGTTGAAACTCCCGGACTTCCATCCAGGATCTCACCCAAACTGGGAGCTGCCTTTTGCTGAAGAGCTTCCCTGTTCAGTGCCTGCGCGGGTTGATATTGAATACTCCGCCCGATCGGAGAGCTTGTTACAATCACATCATCCGCCCTGAAAATATCCTGCTGCAGTTTAATCGATAAAAACCCATCTTCGGGATGATCAACCGATAGGCTTATAGCTGTGAATCCTACCGCTCGGATGGAAAGTGTGTAGCTGCCCTGCGGGAGGCTGTCAAATTGAAAACGGCCATCTGCATCCGCAGCCGTACCGCGTTCTGTTTCCTGTATGATGATTGTTGCGCCGGGAATTGGTTCTCCGGTAGCAGCCTCCAGTACTTCACCTTTCAGGGTTTCATTTGTGTTGATCGTGCCGGCTTCAAGGCTGCCTGCACCAAGTAACAGCAACACCACTGCCATAATTGTTGTATTGAAAATCTTCATAATAAATCCTTTTGATCTTAAATAATGGTGACTTTTATAAGCTAAAATCAAAAGTAAACCGGCGGTGCCCGAGTGGGCTTTCCATCATTCTGAACGTTATCTGTAATCAGATTTCCGTGTACGTTCTCTGTGATCTTACTTTTCTTCGGAACCGAATTCTGGCCTTCAGAAACCTCCATTGAACCTATTTTTATACAGAACGCACAGAGATCTTCATCCGATTCCGGATCACTTGATGGTTGATCATCGTCATGATGATGATGGTGAATATGATGATCAAACAGTCCGGTATGATCCACAATCACATGAACAGGATACACGATCGCCATTCCGGCAGCAATTGCCAGGATGAAGAGGTTTCGAAATTGCATCCTGATCAGATCATATTTCATGGGTAGTTTAGGCTCACAGTTTTAGATTTTTAGCTTAGACTAAATTAGCCATTATTTAGGTGAGACTAAAAATTATTTTCAGTCATATTTAATATCTTTCGAGCTGCCATTCTTGCACCAACGATATTTCGTGAGGCCGGACCCACCTCAAGCTCAGCAAGGCCCCCGCTTACATAGAGATTTTCATACCATTGAAGTGATGTGTCCGTGATTGGAAAACCGCACTCAGAGCATTTGAGATCGTATTTTGAAATTAAACGATCAATTAATCGTCCCCCCGGTCGCTCATTCTCATACCCTGTGGCAAGGACAATATGATTAGCGGCAAGAGTCTCTCCGCTTTTCAAATTCAGCAGCAATAGATCATTGGTCAGCACCGAACAACTCCTTACAGTATCAATGATAAGACTGCATTCATTCTTGTTTTGGCTCTTTATCAGCTCCCATTTCAAATCGTGCGTAATCGATCCTGAATTTCTTGCTTCGTTTATTATTCTTCTCCTTTTCCGTAAGCACGAGATTTCTCTGAACCGGTTCAGATATTTAGGTCCCATCCAGCCGGGATCCGAATCGTAGTTATTTTGCCGCAATGAGTGGGGTGAAAGCAGGGTCACATGGCGATTCTCGTCTGCAATCGAAAGAGCCGTTTGAACAGCCGACATCCCCCCGCCTACAACTACAACCTCACCACTTTCCGGAATCTGCTCGCGGCAATAGGCACCTTCCAGAACATGACAAATAGCTGCTCCTTCCAGTGCGGCATCCTTTGCCCATTCCGGCCAGTTTGCAGATCCCCCCTGGCCTATTGCGAGGATCACTTTTTTTGCCCGTATCACTTCATGATCGGTGGTAATAACGGCATGATCGCAACTCCACTCAATGTTCAACGCATACCCTTTGCGATAGATCTCGTTCAGGCCACTCGTTTCTATTACTGAATCGGTATGATCATTAAAAAGCTTCAGCGAAGGGCGGTCGTTTGGCGTGATGTACATCTTATCCTCAAACCGTTCGCACTGTGCATAGTGCTTCAGCGAAAACGGTTCGAGATCAAGATGATGAACTTTGGGTGATCGAAGATATTCCATCCCCACGCTTGCGGTTACCTTCTTCCATTGATGGAGAGGTTTCCCGTGGGGATCAATCACCCGAAGATCACTCCGGCCGGCAACCCTCTGCCGGATGAGAGTATTGGCAAGGTATGTACCGTGAATACCTCCGCCAATAATGGCCCAGTCGAGTATGGAATCGCGGTTGATCATCCTGCCAGGTTTTCCTCGTAGATTTCTGACACCTTCTCCCAGTGAACCAGGTCCAGCCATGCATCCACGTAATCACCCCGAAGATTTTGATAATTGAGGTAGTAGGCGTGCTCCCAGACGTCTACTCCCGTAAGAGGAGTCAATCCATCAGTTAAAGGATTATCCTGATTGGAAGTTTGAACCACTTTTAAGCGGCCATTTTCCTCGGCTGCTACCCATGCCCAACCACTGCCAAAAACTCCTGTAGCACGCTTCAATTCTGCTTTCAGATTTTCCAGGCTTCCGAAATCTCGATTGACAGCTTCTGCAAATGAACCGGTCGCTGAACTTCCGTTCGGACTCATCGTATTCCAGAAAATCACGTGATTCAAATGTCCGCCGCCGTGATTTTGGACAGCTGTTTTCACCTCTTCAGGCAGCTCATTCAGCCGGGATACCAAATCCGACAGCGTCATCTCCTGGAGATCAGAATGATTCTCCAGTGCATTGTTTAAATTATTGATGTATCCCTGGTGATGCCGTCCGTGGTGAATCTCCATCGTTTTAGCATCGATCGCAGGTTCGAGGGCGTTGTGTTCATAAGGTAGCGGCTCAAGCGAAAATGGATAAGTGGCATTATAGATTTGATCATAGCTGAGATAACTGCCTGCTTTTCGCTTGTCTGCAACCTTGGCGGATTGATGAAAGATCCCAGGCATTAGAAAACCAGTTACTGAGCTAAAGGCCATAAGTTTTACAGCTTTTTTGCGAGAAATAGAAGTTTTTGTATTCATTATCGGTTTGTTGTGTTTTTGGTTGTAATGATGGTTTATTTAGAACCTTTGATAAAATTATCAAGACAGTGATGCATCCAGCTGTTTAGGAGCACTGGGGATTTATCCCCAATATTATCCTATACATCACCAAAGCGCATTGCGAGCCTGTATCCATCACATCGGAGGGAAATCGTACCGGCCCGGTAATTACAATCTGATGCCTCAGCCAGGCGAAATCTCGCTTCGGTTAGCCTCGATCTATTTTCCTTGTACAGATCAAAAAGCACCTGCCCAACCTTGTAGCGTGAGCCATCTCTGTTCCCGTCGTACTTCTCCGGCAGGGCCCCAATCTGCTCCAGTTCCAGGGTGATTCGATCATAATCATCCGTGTTTAATTCCAGGCTCAAACCTGTAATATCCTGCACGTTTTTCTCTCCTTTGCGGGCGAGCTTCAGGTAATTTTCTCTTGTATACTCCGAATAGGTATCACCGGTAATAGCACTTAAAAATTCAGGATTATAGCGAGAGTACCAGGTATAGATGGTTGTGGTGGTATCCGGGATATAAGCGGTATCAAACCAGCTTATTGTTTCACCGTTTATCATATAGCTGTTGTTCCCAAACTCAACACCTGTTTCCTGAAACAGACTGTCGACTTTTTCTTTCCATTGGGGATCAAGAGGCAATTGGGTGTCTTCGGAAAAACCGATACCCGTTACTCCTTGAGCAACGCCAAACCGGTTCTCTGGGCCCATCAGCTCCATATATACAGATTCACCGCGTAGATAGATGATTCCTGTAGAATCGGTAACCGGCTGAAATTCCGGCATTCCACTATCTGCATGAAAATAGTTTGTCAGAATTTCCGGGTGCTCCCTGAATGCATCAAATGAGGCACTATCCATACTGATATAAAAATGGTTGAGGTCGAAGTAAACCGGATTCTGCCGGGCGGATTCAACTCCCGTACAGCCAATCTGAAAAAGGGCAATAATCCACACAAGGGAAATCCACCGGATTTGGTTAAATGATTTGCTATGTTTATTCATGATTTCTTGTTTGAAATTTCTTTTTTATATCATTTAGAAAACAAGCTTTCATCGTATCTTTTCGATTTTGAGATGGAGGGTATATCCATGAAGTCCCGGAAAGTTGATTTAAACAACCGAAAAAAAGTACACGGAAGGCATCACCCTCCCGCGCACGTTGACTTAGGGTTAGATGGATTGCTCAAGTGAAAAGGTGCTGAGTGCTGATTTTAGCATCCCGGAAATTTTACTTTTATCCAGGTTCTGCCCGATGAAAACAATTTCACTTCGGACATAAACCGGATCCTGAAATCGGCCAATCTGCTGAAACGTCAGGTATTTACCGGCCTGGTTCCAAAGCAGGGCCGCATCACTGTTTTCAATCGCAACCAGCCCTTTCGATCGAAATATATTCTCCGGCAAACCGCCCTGAAGCACGTTCGACAACCGTCCTTCATCAAACCGCTGATCTGTCGTAAAAACAAAGGTTTCAATACCATACTCCTCCGACTCAGAACCCGGGTCTTTTTCCAGTTCCGCCACCCAAAGCGAGGATTGTTCGGCAACTTCGATATCAAACAGACCGGTATTCAGAATTTGTCCGGCATCAATTTTGCCATGTTCACATTCATATAAAACCGCCCTCGGGTTCATTGTGCTGAAAAGTTCCTTTAACGTCTTCAGCTGATTTTGTGTAGCAAGGTCAGTTTTATTCAGGATCAGGATATCTGCCCCTTCAATCTGCTATGCCAGAAGCTGGCCGTATCCTCGATTAAAATCATCTCCCTCAATGGTTGAATTTCGTTGATACATATCCATAAACTGGGCGCTGTCAGCCACCGTGATGATTGAATCTACATACACGCGGTGCTGAATATTCGGGATACCGGGTTCGAGTGCAAGCAGTTCAGGCTGTACATAAAACGCCTGGGCAATGGGAACCGGCTCACCGATACCGGTTGATTCAATAACGATATGGTCGATGTCGTGATCGCGAATCAGGCCGTGAACCCCTTCAATCAGATCACCCCGCAGCGTACAGCAGATGCAGCCGTTTGAGAGTTCAATCATCTCTTCCGTTGTATGCTGAACCAGTTTGGCATCTACATTCACCTCACCAAACTCATTCACGATGACAGCGATCCGTTTTCCTTTATTAAATTCAAGAATATGGTTTAGGAGTGTAGTCTTTCCCGATCCGAGAAATCCACACAGAATGGTGATCGGTATTTTCTTTTTCGTTGGTTTCATAAATTTGGTTTAAAAATGCTTTTTTATTTTTTCGACACGATGATCCCTGTGGAATGTCCGCAGGGTGAAGTGGGATATCACAGTAGGTTCAGTGAAATCAAGATCCGGATTCAAGGCCAGTCCCTTTGTGATTGGTATACAGCTCACCAAATCACAAGGGTTTTTTGAACGTGAAAAGACTCGCAGGTCAGCCCATATTGCGGTTTGATATGGATCTCAAATCACAAAAAGATCCAAAAATAACCGCAGCTGGCTATGATTATCCTGCGCAGTTTGATTCATCCTGAAAATGTATTTTTGTTAGTAAGACGGGGGTGCTCTCAGCCGGAAGTGCGTGGTGGCTGAATTGTACGCAAATAAAAGATGTGGAAGATATAGATTCTCAGAAAACAGGTTGTCGAAACTGACCCGCTGTTCACCTGCTGATAATGCGGTAAGGGAGAGTGTACAAGACAGGCATACATCCTCATGCTGTTCAGATGAAGATTCTCCGCTGTCAGATTCGGTATGAAGCTGAACGGTTTCAGCGGCGTGAATTGCCTCGTGAAACTGTGCAAACCCGAGCCCTATCACAATCAAAAATGATAGCAGCGGAATTTTGGTGATATATTTAGAGATCTTACTCAACTATTACTTCGTTTCAAGACAGGAGGGGCATTCCACCCACTCTTCGTTTGGGATGGACTTGATTGCAGACGGACTGCTTCCCCGCTCAAAAACGGGTTTAAACAAAACATTTCCTTCATTTTGCTCGCTGCCGCAGCTATGACAATTTATATCGTGGTCGGCTTTGGTTGGGGTATACCCTGTAATCACCCATCCTTCATGCCCCTGGTGAGCGGCAAGGCTTTCAAGTGCAGCCCGAACCGTCTGCGATTTATTTCCTTTATAATATTTTTTGGCAAGTCGGTCTAACAGCTTCACTGTATCATCATCGAGTGTAAAGTTAAGCCTTTTCATGTCGCTCCTCTTTTGAGTGTGTATACTCTTCTACCGGGTGATGCTGGTGGTTATGATTTGTGCACTTTTGATGATGTCTGTAATTCTTCCAGTGCCCCAGGATCAATAAAATACTGCCTCCCAGTGTCAAGCCTGTTTCTGACCAGAATCCAAGCCAGTAGTGGCCAATCAACCAGCCTGCTACTATCAGGATAAATCCAGAAACAAGAAGACCGGTGACTTTTCGGTCGAAATGACTTCTTTTGGATGCAAAATAAACCGTTGGTGCAATTAAGATCACAAAAAGGGGATGCAGCCACTCACTAATTACGCTGCTTACCGTTGCTACAGGCATCAGTGCAATAAATACCGGTAAGAGAAGACAATGAATGGCACAAATTCCCGATACACCAATTCCGAAACGATCCCAGAGTACAGATGCTGTGATACTTTTGTCAGGCATGAATTTGAAAGAAATTGATAGTGTAGAATTCAGTGTGTATTAATGTACACACTCAAAGTTAGATTTTCAACATCAAAAATTACTTTGAGAATTATCTTTACTGAAAAAACTGAGTTCGATTTTAAAATTGAGTAAAAAAAGCGGACGATTGGAGAAAATTAATTAAAGAGAGAAGGAAGGAGCCGATGAAAAATTGAGAGAACCTTGACAAAATTGACAACGTGGTACTTCTTCGAAATAAGTAAGACTTTTCTGGTTTTATAAGAAATCTTCGATTTTTCAATATTCACAATAATTTGCTCATCCCCCGGCTAAACTAAACTTCACTTTTTCCCTAAATGTATTGCCTCTTTAATGCAGACTATAGATGGATAGTGGTTAATGCCTGCACATGCACAAAACTGAATTGACAGTACTGGAAATGCTTATTAACACCCTATAACCTATTGCACACCATTTACTTATGACAATTAAATTTTTCATTATTCCTGTCTCGGGGTAACCAATTTTGTCTTTTCAAATGTTGATAAAATAACTCCCGGTAAATTTTATAATCTCTTCTTCAAAACAGAATTTTCGAACAAATTAATAGTTTCACTTGACTCAGATGATTTTTTTGCACAAGTTAAGTTAACGGTTAAGTAACAATCAAGTCGGGTCTGGAAATAGGAGGGAAACCAGATCAATTTGCAGTATCCATGTAAGAATTTTATTCGCAATCCTAAAACCGCTACATATAGCACAAGGTGTATGCAGGCTTCAAAAAAAATTATTTTCACTGGTTTATTCTTTTTTCTTTTCCAGAGTTATCTATTTGCGCAGGGAACTCTCAGGGGAGTCATTACAGATCAAGCGGACGGGCAAACGCTGGTAGGTGCAACAGTCATCATTATTGGAACTTCTACTGGAACCGCTACCAACCTTGAGGGAAGGTATCAGTTGCGTCGAATTCCGGCCGGGGAGGTACAGTTGAGGTTCTCCTACATTGGCTATGAATCAAAAACTCTTGATGTTACCATTCCTGAAGAAGGTACAGTAACATTAGATGTAGAACTGAGAGCAGCTTCAGTTGAAGGAGAAGAAGTTACGATTACCTCACAGGCTTTGGGTCAAATAGTCGCTATAAATCAGCAGAGGGCTTCAAATACGATTGTAAATATCGTTTCCGAAGAAAAAATCCGTGAGTTGCCTGATGCAAATGCAGCCGAATCCATTGGCCGTTTATCAGGAGTCTCACTTGGCAGATCGGGAGGAGAAGCCAATAAGGTAATCCTCAGAGGTTTAAGTGATAAATATCTAAATGTCACTGTAGATGGCGTAAAACTTCCGGCCACAGATGCACTGGGCCGGGGAGTTGACCTCAGCTCAATTTCACAAAACTCTCTTGCCGGAATTGAATTACATAAAGCCGTTACCCCCGACAAAGATGCTGATGCCATAGCAGGATCTATCAATTTAGTTACAAGAAAAGCTCCGGAAGAAAGTGAATTCAGGCTTACCGCTAAAGGCGGCTATAATAATATACTGGAATCTTTCGGGCAGTACGATTTCGATCTAAAATACGGTGGGAGGTTCTTCGATAACTTTTTAGGGATTCAGATTAACGGAAACCTTGAAAGTAAAATCAGAAATAATGAGAGAATTAATATCGGATATGACACCTCACTGGATCAGAATAGAGATTACCTGATTAACAATCTCCACCTGCAATATGTTGATGAAAACAGATCAAGAAAAGGAGTAGGAGTAATTTTCGACTTTAATTTGCCCGCCGATGGAAATATTAAGCTCAGTTCAATGTATAGCACGACAACAAGAGATTTTCTCACGCATTCCCGAAATTATCCGCAAGCTCAGGGAGGTGTTACCTACTCATTCAGGGACCGTGAAAATCAGATCGATATTTTTTCGAATTCTATAATGGGTGAAAATACATTTCTCGGGTTAGATGCCAATTGGATTTTATCGTATTCCCGGTCTGAATCAAAATTCCCCTATGATTATGAGGCCAATTTTTTTGAACCATCCAGCAGTGGTGTATCCGGCATGAGATCCGGGATGCCTATCATCAAAGAAAATCCAGAGCAGTTTGCAGATTTTGCATACAACAACTTTGAGAATGCAAGTATTAGTGACGCATTTTATCGAACACAGGATAATTCTGATGCTGAACTTACTGCAAGACTTGACCTTGCAAGGGAATACTCTGTTAGTAATGCTTTCTCTGGGGAGATAAAAGTTGGTGGAAAATTTGCCACAAAGGACAGATCAAATGTAAATACACGAACATTTGCCCCCTATCGGCTCGGATATTGGAGAGAATTCGAAACCTTGCCTAACGGCTCTGTTGCCCGAAAGGATTTTGACGGGTCACACTTTGAGGATTTTTATCAATCATTCTTAAACAACCCGGGCTCCAGGCAGCCTTCATTCAGTGACTTTTTGCATTCTGATCCCAGATCGAGATTTATTTTAGACGATTTCAACATGAATCCACTGATTGACCGCGACAGAATGCGTCAGTGGTACAGCCTGAACAAGAATGGTATAAACCAGGCAGGCACAAATGTAGAGTATCACCATGATCCTTCGGCTGAAGCAAATACGTATGACATTACAGAATCGGTTACAGCCGGTTACTTGATGAACACCTTTAACTTTGGACAAATCGTTACAGCTATTGTCGGAGCAAGGGTTGAGCACGAAAACCACGATTACAGCAACACCTATTCTCCCCGGCAAATTGGTGGATTTCCTGTACCGGAAGGAAGTACACGCGATACCAGTTCCACATACTCTGAAACTATAATACTCCCCCACCTGCATTTAAATATTGCCCCTACAAACTTTATGAACATCAGGCTTGCAGCGTTCAGAGCATTGGCCCGCCCTGATTTTAACATGCGCCTGCTATCCTACTTTGCCTGGCGTGATTCTGAAACCGGGGGCGACCGGATTTTGGTGCTTGGAAATCCAAAACTAAAAACCGCCAAAGCCTGGAATTATGAAGTCAGCACTTCATTCTATGGCAACAGGCTTGGATTATTTACGGTATCCGCCTTCTACAAAAGTATTGATGACATGTATCATATGCTGAACGGCATTAATACCTCGGGTGATACACTTATTAATAGCCTGGGCCTGGATTGGAGCTCTCCCCACCGGGCGAATTATAACCTGTTTGTTCCTTACAACTCTCCTGAAACATCAGAAGTGTATGGTTTGGAATTAGATCACCAGATAAATTTGACATGGCTCCCCGGGTTACTCGGAAATTTTGTTTTAAGCTATAATGCCTCACTTGTAAAATCGAATACGACTCTGTTTGGAGCAACTACCGACACCGTATATGTTCCGGATCCAATATTAGGAGAGCGTGCTCAATACCAGGTCCGGACAATAACTTTTGAACAGGAGATGCAGGACCAGCCTGAGCTCTTCGGGAATGTATCACTTGGATACGATATCGGAGGATTTTCAGGTCGAATCTCAGCTTTTCATCAGTCAGAATTTTACAGTTCTTTTTCTCCAACCGGCAGAAGTGATCGAATTCAGTCGGCTTATACCCGGTTAGATTTAGCCCTTAAATACAGGTTCACAGACTTTTTAACTGTAGTAGGGAATGTAAATAACTTAACGAGTATAAGAGAGAGTAATATTCAGCATAACAGGCAGATTGGGTATAAGATCCCAAGATCCACCGAATCGTACGGGTTAACATTTGATTTTGGTGTGCAAATAAACTTGTGATGCAAAATTGTTTAGAGTAAAAAATACTCTGAAATCTAACCATAACCACTAATAGGAGGTATCATTATGATATCAAAAAGTTACTTTAGTATTAGTACAGTTATTGTACTAATGGCAATGTTAACAAGTGTATCATTTGCACAGGATGTAGTTACACTTGAGCCTTATAACGTAAATCAACAGTTCCTTGTTGATCAGATTGCAGCAGACACTGCCGCAAATGATGGAGTCATACCGGAAGGCAGAATCTATGAATTAATCGGAGGTGAGGTATATTTAAATACCTCTATTCTATTCATAGAAGATTATGAAACGCTTCATGTACGGTCTTCAAATGACGAAAAAGCGATTATATATCAATATCCCACAGGATCGGGCGACAACCCTAACAATCCTCCCGGCAACTTGTTCATTTCAAGAGGCGGAGATATCATTCTTGATGGCCTTGCTGTAACCGGCTATTATGAACCGGGTGACGATCTTTCAGAAGAGGAGTTTGATGAGTTATATACGGTTCAGGGTGGTCTGCTACGAACAAATCAGGAAGGTGCTTCAATCATAGTAACGAACAGTATATTTTCAAATGTTGCAGGACAAATTTTAAGAACGGAAGGTTCTACAGTGAAAATTCATTTTGAAGATGTAGTTTTTGCAAATCTGGGAGCTCTTTCGACCTCAAATTTTGGTGCCGGTAAAGGTATTGATCTTAGGGAGGCTTCGGTTGATTCCTTAATAATGATAAATAATACATTTGTTAATTATCAGGATCGACCCATAAGACACTACAATTTCGGAAATCCTGAGGCCGGTACAGGTGCAATCGGTTATGGGTTATTTGATCATAACACATTTGTAAATGGAATGGGATTCCACGGAGTTTTATCACTGGGAACAGTTGGGGATAAAATTGAGATCACAAACAATCTTTTTGTGGACGCCTTTGCTTCCGGTGAAGATCCCACAGACGATACCCGAACTGCAGAATGGGCCAACACTGGCGAGCAGTATGATAATGGTAACAACCGGATGGCGTGGATCTTTGCCAATCCAAATGAAACCACTGAGTGGGTAATAGAAAACAACTATTTCGCTGTAACAGCTGAAGGTCAGAATTTCCTTGATAGTTATGAAGAACTCTCGGTCGGTGAACCATTGTCGATACATATCAGGGAAAGGTTAGGAGATTCTGCAGATGATGCATTTACTCAGATTGACGATCCCGGTTTAACAAATGTACCGGATTTGATGATTGGCCTGATGACGTACTATATTGAAGTAGCCGAAAAAACAAAGGATACTCCAAATGATTACTGGAATCCGGCTACTGAAGATATGGACCGGCGTCCCATCACCTATTATGTGAATGATTTTGATGCTTCTTATTCTACCTCATCAGCAGCTTATACCGGAGCAACTGATGGTTTCCCTGTTGGTGACCTAAACTGGTTTCCCGCTATAAAAGAAGACTGGGTATCTACATCTTCTGAAATTATTGCCGGAGATATTCCAACAACAATCTCCTTAAAGCAAAATTATCCCAACCCGTTTAACCCTGCTACTACTATCCAATACGATCTTGCAACAGCCTCTAATGTGCAAATTGATGTTTTTGATATGCTGGGACGAAAAGTGGCAACACTGGTAAATAATGATTTCCAACAGGCTGGAACTTATCGTGTAAATTTTGATGCCAGCAACCTGAGCAGCGGTATCTACATCTATATGCTAAAAGCCGGAGATATTTCTCAAACCAAAAGGATGACTCTGATAAAGTAATTCAGAACTGCAGATTCATTCTTAAACTGAACACTACAATTAAAAGCTCTGGCACACAACCAGGGCTTTTTTTTATCCTGATGTGTTGAAAGACGAATAAATTGTTTTATATCACAGGATTGTTCTTACTTCCTGAATCAGGCAATGAACTCCTTCAATCAGCTCTCCCCCATTTAGGTCCACTATTATTTGATTTCTCCTTTACTCCTCTCTATCCGGATCATTTTCATCATCATTACTTGTATCTTCAGCTCCTGAATTATTTTTATTACCTGACCCGTTGACTGAACTGGTATTCTGCTTTTCATCATCCGGCTCTTTTTTCTCTCTCTTCTCAGAATACTCATCAAACATCTGGCGCGCTTCTTCATCTTCAAGTTCCATCTGCCGCTCCATGAGCAGGCGCCGGTGATCGGCCATGTCATCATCTTTCAGAATCTCATCAATTTCACGGGGTTTTGGCAGTTCGTCTACCGAATTAATTCCAAAGTGCTTCAAAAAGTGTTTCGTAGTTTTGTAAAGCAGCGGTTTACCGGGAGAATCGGCCCTGCCGGAAACCCTCACCAGCATCTTTTCCAGTAACTGGCGCAGAATATACCCGGAATCCACCCCGCGTATATCATCCACTTCCGGTTTTGTGATCGGCTGCCGGTACGCCACGATGGCGAGTGTTTCTGTAGCTGACTGCGACAGTTTCCGGTACGCATTTTCGTGCTGAAAAATGCTCAGCCAGGGATGATATCTTGGCTGGGTGACAAATGTGTAACCGCCGCCGGTCTCCTCAATGCGAAATGCAAGATCGTTCTCTTCGTACCGCTCGTTCAGACGGTTTATAATTCGCTTTATAATCTCCTCATTTAACTGAAGATCTTCCTCACTTTCAGTCACAATTTCAGACAATTTTTCCCATCCAATCGGCTGCGGACTTGAAAAAATAAGGGCTTCGATCACAGCGGTTAACCGTGTACCATCAACAAAACGGTAATCAAGCATGATTTGTGAACTATGAGATGTGTGATTTTAGATCAGAGAATTCTTCACAGAAGATAGCGGGGTTTCATCAAAAGTAAAATTACCGCCTGAAGCAGATATAGGTGAATTCGTTTTTTTCGAGTACCCGGTATCCAAGCAGGTGAAAAATCTCTTTAACCAGGAATTTCGCAATCCTGCGATCTACTTCATAGACCTGGCGGCTGACTTTTGTGACCCCCGGCAGATATTGCAATATAGCGTGTGCCGAGCTGTTCCTGAACCATGATGAGAGAGTAAGCCAGAATGGTGACACCTCGTCCAGAATCAAAAAACCATCGTTTCCGCGTTTTTGATAGAGCGGCATAAAAATCCTTCCGGAAACGGGAGCCTTTATTAATTCACCATTTTCATAAGCCAGCGGAGTCTCTTTTTCCACGCGATCAAAATTATGAAATCCCGGAAACATGTCGAACGTTTCCGGATCCTCCACGTAATGATGATAACGAATTTCGTAATAGGTATCGGGAACAGTGGCATCTGCCTGTATCTCCTGTTCTGCTGCTTTCAGCGATTCTTCATCCAGATTCTGCAGCCCTGTATAGTGTAACAACAGGTGAATAAATGCCTCGCTTTTGCTAACCGATGCACTTGCGGTATGTGCCCCGGCTTCGAACCCAACAGCCCTGTACCCCAAATTGTTAATATAGCTCAATAGCGTACCGTGAATATTTTCTTCAATTCCGAGAACCTGCGGCACGGGAAATTTCCGTGCAATTTCCCGGTTTTTCAGAGTATCGTTCAATAAAATAAATGCACAGCTTTCAGATGAGGTGGTATGCAGGTCTGCAAAGATAATATCCTGGTCATTAGGACTGTGTTTTTCCAGGATATCCTCAATGGTAGATTTTATTTTCAGGCTTTCATAGTATTCTGAAGGTTCCTGACCAGAACTATTGATTGTTTCAGAGTAATCCCGGTCTGTCCCAAAAACTTCCCACAGCCTGTTCAGGTCTGTATCAATGTAGCGCACACCGCGATTCAGAGCTTCAATATTTCCTTTTATCGCATAAAGAGTGCCATTCAGACTATTTTTCTTTTTTGAGTATTGTTTCAGAACATTTACCACTGCAGAAACACCCGCAGTTTCGTTACCGTGAATACCCACAAACAGAACCACAACAGGGCCGCCTTTTTTACCGGACCTGACCAGTTGAATGCGGTTGTATTGTCCTTCTTTTTCTTGTACTTCAGTTTCTTGAATCATCAGACTTTTTAATTTTTTCCCAAATCTCGTGAGTATCCTTATCTGTGAGAATACCCACAAGCCGACCCTTTTCTACGACGGGAAGACAGCTTATTTTATGATCCAGCATAAGCAACATGGCATACTTTAAATCTTCATTGGGGCCGATTGTAATGGGGTTATCGTCCATTACGTCCGATGCTATAGAGAACGGATCATTTTTATGATCCTCAAGATAACGAATCAATCGTTTCTTTGTAATAATTCCCTTGAGTTCTCCATTCAGGTCCTCAACAGGCAGGTGCCGGATCTGTCGCCAATCCATTATTTTGAGTACAAGTTCGGCAAGATCATTTTCTGTTACCGTTACCAGGTCTGTGCTCATCACACTGCTGACCACATCATAGCGAAATTTCACATCTTTCAGATCTTCCGGACGCACCACTTCCCAGTCATGCAGCTGCTTTCCGGATGCCCGCTTTTGATGCATCATCGCTGTAATAGCAACTGCAGCTTCTTCTTTACTGTATGATCTGCGAAGAGACCTGAAACTATTTACAATCCATCTCGCCCCAGTTGAATGTTTGGCTGCTCGCTTTTCAATAATCGACAGGTAGTGATTTATTTCGTCGCTATCGATCTTCAGTTTCTCCAGCCCGCCTTTTGCCATGGGAAGTAAAATTTCGAGTATCAGTCTGCGGGCTGACATTAAGTTATCCTCCCAAACCATTCCGCTCTGTATGCCCCACATCGCTGCTTTATAAAAATTTTCTTTCGCGTCTTCGAATGACTGTTCCTGCCAGTTACTTTCAAACTGTTCCGGCATATTGCTCATCAACCCGGTCCAAAAAGCCAGGTTGGCTATCTCATCCTTTTCTGTTGGCCCGGATGGAAGATAACGGTTTTCAATTCTCAGGTGCGGAACACCATCCGTAACGCCGTAACAAGGACGATTCCATTTATAAACAGTTCCGTTATGAAGCTGTAAGGCATCCAGTTTTGGAATTACTCCCTCGTCCAGCAGTTCCAGTGAATCTTTTTCCAGATCTGTAGAAAAAAGAAGCGTGTGTCTTGCAATATCATTTTTAAAAACATCTCCGAGGTCCCGGATCCACCGGTTGCCAAATGTAACCCGTTGTTCCCGTTCCCTGAAATTGAACCCCTTACCGCGGGTATCAATACTCTGCTGAAAAAGAGCAATTCTGGTTTCTGACCACAGCTGTTTTCCAAGCAGCAGCGGTGAGTTTGCAGCCACAGACAGTACAGGTCCGGAAATCATCTGTGCCCAGTTGTACAGGTCCGTAAACCGGTTCGGTTCAATCTGCAAATGGCACTGAAAGCTGGTATTGCACGCTTCAAATAAGATATTACTATGGCGAAGAATCAGTTCATCCACCCCGATAATATTTAACTCAAAATCTTCTCCCCTGAGTTCGTACAAAATATCGGTTAGCGCCTTGTATCTCTTTTTCGGAGTCAGATATTCTATTTGTACTGCTCTGAAATCGATAGAAGGTAAAATTCCCGTAAGTATCACTTTTTCATCCATCGAGCCGGCAGCATCTTCAGCTTTGCTCAATAAATCCGTTAGCTGATTCTCCATTTCTGAGAAACAGCGCGGCCCGATTGGGAGCGGATCAAGATTAATCTCCAGGTTATATTTGGCAAGTTCGGAAGTGAAATGGTCATCATCCACCATCTGAAGAATAACGGATGCGTTTTTGGATGGTTTGAAATGGCTGTCTACCAGGCAAAATTCCTGTTCAGCTCCAATCCTCACCACACCGGACTCAAATATATTCTCTTTCAGAATTCGTTCGATTGCTTCTACATCACGCAGCAAATGCCTGAGAAAATATTTTCTGGCTTCGGGATCTTTAGCCAGTGAAATTTTTTGTTCTCCCATATCCTCTCCTACATAAATCTAATCTTCCGGCAACCGTTTTTTATCAAGTAATTTCAGAAGGCGCTTTGTAATCGTCATATAATTCTGTTCCGTAATAATCCCCACCAATCGATTGTTTTTCACAACAGGCAGGCAGCCGATTTTCTGACTGTCCATAATATCCACCGCTTCCAGGATCGATGCCTCCGGATGGATCGTTATTGGATTTTTGATCATTACATCACCCACCGAACTGCTTGCCTCCCCTTTTTCATGGATAACATTGTTGAACTCCCTGAATACCATCCGCATACTTACCAGGCCAACGAGATGTTTGCTGTCATCCTCAACGGGAATGTACCGTATCCGCCGCCAGTCGATCAGGTTGGCCACAAGTTCGATGATATCATCTTTCTGCACGGTAAACAGGTCGGTAGTCATAAACTCTTCCACCAGCAGTGATGAAGGCTGCCACATCTCCATATCATCCAGCTTAGCCAGACCCCACTTGTGCGCCGGCTCCCCTTTTTTCTGATTTTTAATCATGGCGTTGGTTACCGCCGTGAGAGCCTGTTCGCGCGTTACGTCTTTTGTGAGTGCGTTGTAGGACTGAATCATCCAGTAGCTCCCGGTCTGACCAGCATCGGTCCGCTCTTCTATGATATCGAGGTAGCTGTCGACATCTCCTTTATCCACACCAACGCTGAGCAGCCCTTCCCGTGCCAGCGGCAGAAGTTCGTTGCAGATTAAGTCAACAGCTGCGTACCGTTTATCATTGGTCCAGCTAAATTTTGTATCGAGACCCAGTTTTGAAGCCGCAAAGAAATTCATTTTGGCGTCATCAAAATCCATTTGCTTGCTGATGTCGGGATATTCCTGATCCATTCCGTTCAGCAAACCAAGCCAGAAAGCGGCGTTGGCGATTTCGTCGGTCACGGTTGGGCCTGACGGAAATACGCGGTTTTCGAT
This sequence comes from Rhodohalobacter sp. SW132, assembly GCF_003390325.1. Lineage (NCBI taxonomy): Bacteria > Pseudomonadati > Balneolota > Balneolia > Balneolales > Balneolaceae > Rhodohalobacter > Rhodohalobacter sp. SW132. The sequence continues at coordinate 337,512 of NZ_QUOK01000005.1, forward strand.
TCTAAGATGAGGTTTTCCATCACTGATTCCATAACAAGGCCGGTTCCAGCGGTATACGGTGCCGTTATGAATCTGAAGTGCCCTCAGTTCCGGAACTTTTCCTTCATCCATCAATTTATCAACATCTTCATCCACTTCTGAGCTCAAAATCACCCGGTAACGCGCAATATCTTCCTGGTAAATTTCCAGGATACTCTCTTTCAGCCACTGGTTTCCAAATGTAACCCTCGGGCTCGATTCCCGGAGATGATCCCCCACTTTCCGGGTATCCACTGACTGATGAAAAAGCGCAATCCGCGTCTCTTTCCAGAGCCGTTTCCCGAAAAGTAGCGGCGAGTTAACAGCACTTGCCAGAACCGGTCCGGTAATCGCCTGGGCGAGATTGTATTTCTGCACAAAATCGTCGGGATTTACCTGCAGATGAACCTGGAAACCGGTATTGCACGCCTCAAGCAGCGGGGTATCGAATTTCATCAGCAGTTCATCCGTTCCCTGGATACGCAATTCGTACTCTTCACCACGAAGTTTGTTGATCGCGTCGCAAATTGCGCGATAGCGCGGCAGCGGTGTGAGATTACTGATATCAAGGTCCGATTTTCGTATGGTAGGAAGAACCCCTGCAAGAACAATATCGCCTTCGAAAATTTTGACCTTCTCCCGTGCGTAATCGAGCTTTTTCTGGATATTGACCTCCATCTGTGTGAGACAACGATCTTTAAAAAGAAGCGGCTCCAGGTTGGTCTCCAGGTTAAATTTGGCCAGTTCAGTCGTGAAGCTTTTATCATTGAGCTCTTCCAGAAGCTCCATTGCGATTGGCGCCGGTTTGGCATTCCGGTCAATCAGACAGATCTCCTGCTCCGCACCAATACGGATGTTATCTATCTCAAACCATCCCTCCTCGAGCATTTTGCCCATCGCGCGAACATCACGCAGCAGATATTTAAGAAATTTCTGAGACTGCTCTTTCGATTCAGGTACCTTAACGCGCTCTTCGCCCATACGCTGCAGATTTGAATGTGGAAGTTTGAGTTAATAATCGAAAATTATTGGCCTAAAGCAAATCATATTAGATTTGCAGTACGGATATTCAATAATTTACTCCAAATTCTTATATCAGTTAAAAAAAATCCCGGAACTTTAAGCCAAAGCCCGGGATTAAATTATTTCTGATTACAAATTGCGCTTCTATTCGTTGATCAGACAGTCATCTTGTGAATTATTTTCAAAGGTGTTTACATCACACGCATCATCATTTACGGTGCCATCACTTTCCACCCAGAGTCCGTAGGTTGCGCTGTTTTGCAAAACACTGTTTGTGATATCGATGGAGGAGTCGTTATTACTTCGACCAACGACAACATTTCCGGATCCGCTACGTAAGAAATCGTCACCTCCGCCATACTCGACAGTTACCCAATCGAGCAGATTCTGCGGATTCGTAGATTCTCTTACGTAGATACCATCCCACCAGCCAGCCTGCTCCGTAGTACCGGTAAAGAGTATAGGCTCAGCCTCAGTTCCGTCGGCCATCAAACCGCCCTGCTCGTCCAGATCAATGTAGCCGCTGTTTTCAAATTCGAGCGTGGCTCCAGGCTCGATAGTCAGCGTTACGCCGTCGGTGATCTCGACGCTATCGCCGCCGCCAATTCGATAATTGACATCAAGATTCTCCCACGTAACGTCTTCATTGTTGATTTCATGGCCGCTACGGACGAAAATAAAATCATCGGCATTACCCGTGAAACCCGACGTGGCGTCAAGCTGGTGGATACTGCTGGCGGGCATATTAACCGGTGCGCTCTCATTTTCAGTGATGGTATTCCCTTCGAATACCGTAAGATCACTTTCCGAATTTACCCAGATTCCATCGCTCGCACTGTGTCGAATTGTGCTGTTTGTGATCTCTATGGAGGAAAATTCATCACTCCTGCCAACAATCACATTTCCGGATCCGCTTCGGAAAAACTCTTCACCACCACCATATTCAACAGTCACCCAGTCAAGTACATTCTGCGTATTATTTGACTCTCTCACATAGATACCGTCCCACCAGCCGGCCTGCTCGGTTGTTCCGGTAAAGAGAATAGGTTCAGCCTCGGTTCCATCGGCCATCAAACCACCCTGCTCGTCCAGATCAATGTAGCCTGCTGATTCAAATTTAAGTGTGGCGCCGGGCTCGATGGTCAGAGTAACTCCGTTGGTAATCTCAATGCTGTCGTCACCACGAATACGATAGTCGGCATCAAGGTTCTCCCATGTGACGTCGTCTGAATCAAGATCGTTACCGCTCCTGACAAAAACATAGTCATCGTTATTACCCGCGAAAGTCGAGGCAGCGTCGAGCTGGTGGATACTGCTTGCGGGCAAACTTACAGGTGCGCCTTCATTTTCAGTAATCGTATTTCCTTCAAATTCCGGCAGGTCACTGTCTGAATTTACCCAGATTCCATAGCTCTCACTGTGACGAATCGTACTGTTGGTAATCTCAATCGAAGAAGAGTCATCGCTTCGGCCAACAATTACATTCCCGGATCCGCTTCGGAAGAACTCTTCACCACCTCCATATTCGATGGTCACCCAGTTGAGTTGATTCAGTGCATTGCTTGATTCTCTGACATAAATCCCGTTCCACCATCCCGGCTGTTCACTTGTTCCGCTGAATAGAATTGGTTCTTCTTCTGTTCCATTTGCAATTATTGCACCATTCATTTCTGGAAGTTCGAAACCGGTTCCCGATTCAAAATAGATTTCTGTTCCCGGTTCAATAGTAAGTTCCGCCGTAATATCAATTTCATCGGTTACAAAATAAGTCACCTCGGAATGGAGAGTTCGATCATCAGTAATATTTGATGAAATTTCCTCTTCGGCAGTTACCTCAATAACTTCTGCAGCGCCATCGCTCACGCCATTCGCAGTTACCACGAGATCAACATTGTAGTCTCCTGCCGCATCTGCAGTAAAACCTGTAACTTCTCCCGATTCAGAATCAAGTTCGGCTTCACTGCCCGCTGGGGTATTAAGTGTCCATGAAAATTCCGCTTCCCCATCGGTAATCTCACTTTCCCCGGCATCAAGTGTCACTTCATCACCCATAACAGGGCTTTCAGGTGTGATAGTGAAACTGGCTTCCACCTCCGGGTCGGGGTCCGGATCCAGGTCAGGGCCAGTCGGGTCATCATCGTCACAGGATACAAGTAACAGCCCGAATGCGATAATAAATATTGTGAATAGTCCTGAATTACTTAGCCATAATCGACTGTTGTCGATCTTTTTTGCGCCTATAAAATCTGATTGATATGACATGATATATAGTTTTCTTTAATTTTCTTTTTAATTAACTATTTCCCTGAAAGGCGGTGCGGATCCCCCGCAGATGCATCATCAATATCTTCCCCCGAAATATTGATGTATGATCACTTAGTGTAGATCTGTTTGCTTTAGTTGTGAATCGAAAAGGTTTAGATCTATCCGGCATAGCGGATTTGAATGGCGGCAGATTCGATGAGATATATTCCGGGTACAGATTTGATTGGAATAACCACTCCTTGTGTCGTACCCCATTCATTGTGTTATAATCTGAGTTCCTAAAGCGTATCTTAAAAAAGAAACTATTGTAACCGATTTCAAACAGCTGTTCTCGATTTCAGGTTATGATTTTATAATACAATACGCCCCATCTGCTCTACAGACTCACACTTCCGATAGTCATGATTCGCACCCCAAAACCTGCAAGTGTCACGCTTTTAGGCTGAACGGGAATTCCGCTGTCAGCCAGGTGTTCAATATGAATTCCAAATCGGATATCTCCCGCCTGCTGCGATCTCCCCAGTTCAACTCTGAACTTCCCCAAGTAGTAGATATCTTCCTCGAAAATCGTGGCCATACTATATCCATCCAGGTAAAGATTAGCCGTGCGGCCCACCTGAATTTTCCACGCGGAGTTGAGTTTAATTGAAGATTGAAGCTGATCCCACCTGGGTTTTAACTGCTCAAACGCTTCGGGGACGCGATCTTCCCAAGCGATCGTATAGTGATCATACTGAACGGAAAACCGGGCATCGTTTTTTTTGTACAAGGTAAATGGAAATATCACCCTGGCCAGTGCGCTTCCAAAAACCTGTGTTCTCTCCTGACCGGTATCCAGGTTATCGATGTCGTGTTTGCAGCGGTGATAGTATCCGGCCTGCAGCGTAAAAGAATCGAATGATCTTGTAAGAAGGAGTCCTTCTTCCCAGAAAATAGCTCGCGGACTAAAATTGATATCATTAGAATCATCCGCAATAAATTCAATTTGAGAAGTTATTGCCAGGCTTGTTCGGTTTCCCCTGCGATAAATCTCTGCATAGGCGCCCAGCTCCTGGTACCACAGATGATCCGAATCACGTGATAAAACCTGGCTTCCAAATGCTCCCCATCCTCCAAATTGTGTCAGCCAGCTGGTTTGATCGGCTTCCAGTTCAACAGCAGGATTTTCCAGCGGATTCAGCATCTTATCCCGCTCAATCAGCCGCTGTGCATCCGCTTGTGAAACCGGCACAGAGATGAGTAGTATCAGACTAAGTGTCCATCCTGAAAACGGCTTTTTCACAACAATACCTGTCTCTTTTTGGATGTTTTTTTAGGGCCACTTCCATTTTACTGCGGTACAAACAATGGAATATCAAATATGAATTTCCAATCGCTGAATGTCAAACTGTTCCGGAATTAGCCGATTTTTGATGTTGATGCAACGTTGATGTTGATACGCTAATCGAGTGTCTGTCATCATAACCCGATCCAGTACGCTTTCTCCTCCCCCGCCTCAAGAAGTCCGTGACCGGCCACATAAAAAAGGCGTGGAGCGCCATCCCTATAGTGATCTTCACCAAGTTTATAGAGCTGATCGGCTGACATATCAAACGCATAGTAAGTTACGTGCTGATCGTACTCTTCGGCACTGGGAGGCCTTGACGTTCTGTCGACACCGCGAAGATTTGTCCTGTTTGTGATTTGTATTACCAGAAATTGATCATCAACAGAAGTAACCGACTGGATGATACTTCTGGGCATATCATTTCTGAAATAGCTGATCTGATCGTCAACGATTAAATTATAATATCCCTGAATGAAGTCCGGAATGCGGTATTTTTCTTCCAGTTCTGCATCAGAATTGTAGATGTAGAGGTAGGGAAGCCATTGGGAAATCAAAATAGTACGTCCCGATTCGGGATGATATCTCACAAAACCTTCTGCACTCATCCGCTCCGGAATCATGGGATTTTGGTGACTGTACACCGGGCTGAACATCCCCGTTTTTTCACCTTCTTCCGTAAATTGATGGAGTGTAAACTGCCGTATCTCCTCATCCATACCCGGTGAATCATCAAAACCGAAAGGGGGCAGCCCCAGAACCGTAAATCCGCTGTTGGTCCGGGTGATGGAATAGTTATTCACACCAGTATCAATTGTATTTTCAAATTCACAGAGTCCTGTGGTGCAATCGAACAATGAAACACGGAATCCCTGCATGGCAATGTACATTTTTTGATCGAATAGCTGCATCTCTCGTGTAAACAAGATATCGCCCGGCCCTCTGCCCTCTTCAGCCAGCTCCGTTATCTGGCCATCCGGCAGATCATACTGAACCAGCCGGTTATTCAACTTCTCCATAATAATAAGTGTTTCCCTGTCCAGCGATTCAACATTCAGCCAGCCCATGCTGTTGTATAAAAGCGAGAGTTCATTTCTCTCCGGGTTTTGATCCCCGTTCAGAATATCATGAAGCAGTTCGATCTGTTTGGGCAGATTCATAACAGAGGTGATCGTTTCATTGATATCCAGCTTTTCCGACCGAACATCTGCATGCGGAACACGATTCGATTGCGGATGGGCTTCATGTCCCTCATCCACCTCAATGGCTTCCCCCATGGATCGCGGCTCATTTGGATCAGGCTGAGACGTACATGATATCAGCAGTATTATAAATGGAATAAAAAAAGCTGCTCTTTTCATGGCAGTGAAGATTTGATTAAAATCTACTACCTAAATAACATTTATAATTCTGACTTTCAACTCAAATAATATCGCCATCACTCCACCGCGTCGACATCCACATTGATCCGCACCGTGCTCGCTCCTTTCGGCTTCATTTTATCATACCGATTGAATATTCCATTCAGGATGTGCTCAATCTGTTTCGCGTTGAAGTTGCGGCTCATTTTTATATTGGCTTCCCAGCGGTACAGACCGTTCATCCATTCAATCACCGAGGGCGATGGCCCCGAAACCGGTTCATCACCAATAACCATCCGGATCGCATCGCAAAACTTCTCGGCAATCAGCTGTACTCTGCTCCATGATGAACTTTTAAACTGGAAAACCACCATTCGTGAAAATGGCGGGAACATCAGCATTTCCCGGCTGGCAAGTTCCTGGCGCGAAAACGCTTTAAAATCATGGGTTTTGGCACACTTAATGGCTGGATGTTCCGGCTTCCAGGTCTGCACGTACACCACGCCCGGTTTTTCTGCCCGACCGGCACGGCCGGCAACCTGACTCAGAAGCTGATACATCCGCTCCCCCGACCGAAATGAAGGAAAAGCGAGCTCCGTATCAGCATTTATTACCCCCACGATAGTCACGTTGGGGAAATCGAGGCCTTTGGCTACAATTTGAGTCCCAATCAGGATATCCGCTTCACCATTCAAAAAAGTCTGATAAATTTTTTGATGCCCGTGTTTCCCTGAAGTCGTATCGCGATCCATCCTGAGCAGCCTGGCATCAGGAAACAGTTCAGCAATCTCCTCCTCCACCTGTTGTGTGCCGCTTCCTTTGGTTTTCAGGTTATCCGATCCGCACAGTTCGCACTGCGTATCCGCCCGCCGGGAATAGCCGCTGTAGTGGCACAGAAGGATATTCTTTTTTTTGTGATAGGTGAGGCTTGTGGAGCTTTCCGGGCTTTGCGGGATATGTCCGCAATCTTCGCACTGCATGTACGAGGCGTACCCGCGCCGGTTAAACAGTAAAATCGCCTGTTCTTTACGATCCAGACTTTTTTCAATCTCCTGGTGAAGCTCCACAGTAAGCGGCCCGCGCATCGCTGATTTGTACTCGATCATGTTCAAAATCCGCACTTCCGGCATCGTACCGGTTGGACGCAGCGGCAGATGGAGAAGTTCGTGTTTCTCCTCTTTCACAGCTTTTACCGACACCATTCCCGGTGTGGCCGATCCCAGAACAACTGCTGCATTTTCCATGTGAGCACGCATCACCGCCACGTCCCGCGCATTGTATCGCGGAGCCGGATCGTACTGCTTGTAGGATGTATCGTGCTCCTCATCCACCACAATCAACCCTACATTTTGCACCGGGGCAAACACTGCCGATCGCGGACCGATTGCAATTCGTTTTTCACCCGATTTCAGGCTTTTCCACGCTTCGAACCGTTCGCGCTCACTCATGCGGCTGTGCAGCACGGCAATCTGGTCGCCAAAAATCTGGAAAAATCGTTGGACGGTCTGCGGAGTAAGCGCAATTTCCGGCACCAGTACCAGTCCGCCGCGCCCTTGCTCCAGAGCATGTTTCAGGGCATGAATATAGACCTCCGTCTTCCCAGAACCGGTAACCCCAAAGAGCAAAAAACTTTTAAACTCTCTGCTGTCCAGAACATTACGAATCTGCTCGTACGCATTCTGCTGTTGATCCGACAGCGTTTTTATCAATTCGGGTTGATGAACGCCTTTCTCCACCTCGTCCCCTTTTACCGGAAGATCCACCGATTCGATCCATCCCTCCTTTTCGATTCGTTTCAAAGTGTAGGCCGTAAACAGGTTGTGATCGAGCAGTTCCCGGTGCGGCAGCGGCAGATCCATCTCAAGCAACTCCAGGTACGCCAGCACCCATTTGTTGCCGCGATCCTCATCCGATAGATTCTCTTTGATCTCTTCGGCATCAAAAGATTCAGAAAGCTGCCAGTGTTTCACTTTTTTATAATCAACCCGCTGCCGCGGCTCCTCCCAAAGAGTTACCCATCCACGCTTGATCGCCTTTTTGAGACGTTTCTTGTCAGTACCGTCCCGCCATCGTTTTTCCGCTTCATTCAGGGTATAAGTCTGGTTTTCAAGCTCTTTTAACAGCTCAAGATCGTCTGCATCGGGATCGCTCTTGTAGCCCTTTTTCACCTTCAGCACTTTTTCGCTCGAAAAATTGAGTCCGACCGGCAGTGCCGCCTGGATCGCTTCTCCCCAGCTGCAGTAATAAAACCGGTGAATCCACTGCGTGAGCTGCAGCATTTTTTTATCCATCACCGGATGCTGATCCAGAATCCGCTCTACGGGACGGGTTTTGAAATCAGGACGATTCTCATGCACCTGAACCACCATGCCAATGGCATACTCTTTCCGGAGCGGCACCCACACTCGCATTCCGGGACGAATGGCGGGATCGCGGGTTTCGTAGGTGAACAGTTGTCGGGCTGCAGTGGGAAACGCAATATCAGCATATAAAATCGGCATGACCGAAACTATGGAATCTCAAGAGAAAAGTCAGAAGTGAAAAGTGAAAAGGTGCAGGGTACAGGGTGCAAGGTTCATGGCGCACGATATTAGGTGCCTAATTTATGATTTGAGATTTAAGTTTCAGAAAGTTGACAATCGTCAACGTTCTGCACCCTGTACCTTGCGCCCTGAGCCCTGTACCCTGAAAATCATTCCAACCCCGGATTCTTCACCCTGCCCATAAACAGATTCGTTCCGCTTTCTCTTTCATGAATAATGAATACAAAGGGCCGGTTGAAGGTGATCTGTGGAGGCATAGAAGTAACACCCACGCCCACACTTGTCACTGCCGCTGCTTCGGTTCCCTCTTCATCAACAGTTATAAACGTTTTGTGTTTCACATTGTCGATATAGAGATTCTGAGGAGCGGTATCTGCAATACCCTGAAAATTTGCGTTTGATTGGGAAAACGCAATTTCCATTCCCATCGCTTTGAGGATCTCGTTGTATTCTATTTCGTATTCCATCTCAAATTTGGGTAATCTCACGGTTGACTCGCGGTTACTGACATGCAGATTCGATCGCCATTCCGCCAGATTATCAGCATTCACCTGTTCCTGAACAAACTGATCAATGGGCATATCTTCATCAGCCGGCATCATCACGGTCATCGTAAACAGACTGTCCCCGTATGGAAGCTCAACCAACTGTACTTCTCCGGATTGAAAAATGGCAAACCGTCCTTTTTGACTCATCATATCCACCTCAGTCGTTTCGCCTGATTCGAGGTAAAAATCAGCCGGACGGGTATCCTCAGCATCAAATTGTTGCAGCCAGTCCCCTTTAAAGTAAAGTGCATTAATCAGATACATAACGACGTGAGACGGAATCTCGTCAATTATTTCCGGGATTAACCCTTCGGTGTTTTCATTAACCCAGCTGTTCATTTTTTCAACTGTGGCCGGATCACTGAAATCGAGTCCTTCAATCTGTGCGCCAAAATGGGTTTCCACACGATCCCTAAAATCTTCTTTCACCTGCAGGTTTTCACGGTGCCAGACAGAATTTGCAATCTGCAGGGTAACCCTGGGATCCACGGTAACCAGTAATTCGATCAGAGAACCGAACGCTTCGTTAATCTCCTCCAGATCCATGTCTGAAAGATGTAGTGTTTCTCTCATAGCGTCATAGGTTTCTCCTTCAGCTCCGTTTAGTGTCATTGCCAGGGCCATTGAAATACTCAGAGGAGAGATCATGATGTTATCTTCATCATCATAAGCCAGGGTTTCTCTGAAAACCCGGTAGCTGAAGAGGTTGTCTGCCTGAATAAGTTTCTGTTCTGATTGTGTCAGATCTCTCGGAAGTTCACCATTGATACCCGGACTATCAGGACCTGTAACGTCACTATCGCAGGAGAGAAAGAATAGCAAACCCGCCAGGGCAATCAGGGAATAAAAAAATCGTAACATAAACTTGAATTTTTTTCTTGGTTTTATCGGTGCAACATTGCAGACGAACACATCATTTTACTCATCATACACGCGAAATTTTTCTATACCTATTCAATAACGTATGAAAATTCTGATGCTTGTTGAACCAAAAACGATGGCAGCCAAAAAATCCATAAAAACTAAATGAGCCGCGCTGTATCACGCGGCTCATCAATCGATTGATATATATTTCGAACTTTACTCTTCCCGGACGCAATCATCCTTTTTCTCTGACTCCAACTTACATGGATCAACAGCTGATGCGCCGCGTTCAGGACAGGTTATTTGCTTTTCCATAAGTACCTCCACATTTATTCATCATGAGTAAGTTTGTAAAGCATGATTGTATCCCTTTTGTTTCTGTTTATGTGCGATTTAAAACTGATCTAAATAGGTTCTGGTGATTTCTATATGCCTATATAATACGATGCAGTAAAACTATAAGATGTTAAGAGTCCATATTTCACTATTACTATTTACAGGAATTGTTATCTTCACGGTCTTAATTATGCTCACAAAACGAATCATACCCTGCCTCGATATTAAGAACGGCCGCACCGTGAAAGGGGTGAACTTTGTCGGCCTGCGGGATGCCGGCGACCCGGTGGAACTCGCACAGCGATACACCACGGAGGGAGCTGATGAACTGGTTTTTCTGGATATTACAGCTACGAAGGAAAAAAGAAAGACATTAGTAGCATTAGTGACCGATATAGCCTATCACATCAATATTCCGTTTACAGTCGGCGGCGGCATCAAAACGGTGGAAGAAATTGAAGAAATCTTAAAAGCCGGTGCTGACAAAGTATCGCTCAACAGTGCTATTGTCCGCGATCCCGACCTGATCCGTCGCGCTTCCGATGCATTCGGTTCCCAGGCTGTTGTTGCTGCTGTGGATGCTAAACGGGTAAATAACCACTGGGAAGTTTTTGTGAAAGGCGGCTCTGAAGCGACCGGGCTCGATGCCCTGGAATGGATTCAAAAAACCGAGCAGCTCGGCGCCGGCGAAATATTGCTAACCAGCATGGACCGTGACGGAACGAAATCGGGTTTTGACCTTGATCTTCTTAAAGAAGTCAACAGCCGCATCACCATTCCGGTCATTGCCAGCGGAGGAGCGGGCACCATACAGCACTGCTGTGACGCCGTTAAAATCGGGAATGCAGATGCAGTACTTGCAGCGAGTATCTTTCATTTTAAAGAAATTGAAATTGCTGACCTTAAAGCTGCTATGGCTGCGGAAGGCATTGACGTACGAATTTTTAAAGAATTAACGGATTAAATCCACAATGGCTACAAAGGAAGAAATTGAGTTTATATACGATCTGGAACGACTGCTGATCACCCGAAAGGCAGACAAACCGAAAGGATCCTACTCCAGTAAACTGTTCAAAAAGGGAATTGATAAAATTGCCCAGAAACTGGGCGAAGAAGCGATTGAAACCATCATCGCATCTAAAAATAAAAAAGACTCAGAGGTCATTAACGAATCGGCCGATTTGATCTATCACCTGCTGGTACTGCTTGTAGAACGCGATATTCCGCTCGACAGCGTGATCCAGGAAATGATGCTCAGAAGTAAAAAATAAGCGGGATATTCCATGTTTCGGATCGGAATAAATTGCTGGCCGGCATTCAATCAAGTTCATTAACTGAAAATTCAGATGGTTCAAATCCACAATCAGTCATTCACTTTTATTTTTGCTCTGATTGTAATAACCATCCTGATCACCCGGTTCACAGAACATATAACCGGATTTCCAGCCTCTGTAAGTGAAAACACCTGGATTGTACTCCTGGCAGATTTCAGCTTCTTTTTGCTTATCTTTTTGATAACAGCCGTCGCGATGGACCGCCTGAAAATCTTCCAAAAAAGTGAGTGACTTTTGCCAAACTCTCCTCCTTCCGATTCCGACCACAGGCGCACACTTGAGCGGCTTGATCGGTTCAGTTACTGGACCGACAGTAACATCCGTGTTCCGCTAACAAATTTCAGGTTTGGACTAAGCCCGCTGATTGGCCTGATACCCGGAATTGGTGATTTTGCAGGACTTCTCCTCTCCCTTTATGTACTCCATGAAGCCCGAAAAATTGGTGCTGACCGAAAAGTTCAGCGTAAGATTATCCAAAATATGCTCATCGAATTTTTTGGCGGACTCATCCCGGTTTTGGGTGATGCATTTGATGCGGTATATAAGGCAAATACAAAGAACACGGCACTTCTCCGAAATTACATCTATAAAGAAATTGGAGAGGAACCACCCTGGAAATTCCCGTGGTTCACGTTTATTTGGGTAAGCCTGTTGATTCTTATACTACTTGCTGCGATCTATTATTTCATGTAAATATACTGCTTAAAACTGACTAAACACCGTCCTTTTCAAACCGAATTTCGAACGTTGTACCGTGCTCACCGGAGTCGATGGTCAGCTCTGCTTTTAGTTGCTTGATCAGCGTGTTCACCAGGATCAGGCCGAGAGAATCACTTTTCCCATTACTGTAGTTTTCCGGCAGCCCTTTTCCGTTGTCTGATATTTTCAGGATGAGTTCATTATTTTTGCGACATAACCCAACATGGATTTCCCCATTATTTGTTTCGCAAAATGCATGTTTATACGCGTTGCTCACCAGCTCGTTGATGATCAGTCCGCAAGGAATTCCCTGATCGAGCGAAAGATGCAGATTGTCAACCACATCCACGTTACAATCGATATTCTGATGACGAACCTCCATAGACCGTATGATCACATCTACAAGTTCCGGGATATATACACCCGCCTCAATTTTTGACAGGCTTTCGTTCTGATAAAGTTTTTCGTGAATCAGCGCGATGGATGTTACCCTGAGTTTACTATCCTCAAAAACCGCGAGCGTTTTTTCATCCTCCAGGTAATTCGTTTGCAGGTCGAGCATGCTGTAGATTACAGCCAGGTTGTTTTTCACCCTGTGATGCACCTCTTTGATGAGTACCTCCTTTTCCTCGAGCGCCTCCCGAATGGATCGTGTCTGTTCATCCACAAGCCGGTTTAGTTTATCTCTTTCCAGATAATTAACTCGAATCCTGATAAATCCAGTTATCAAAAGAGCGAAACTGATCAGAATTAAACTCCAGAACCAATAGGAATACCAAAACGGCTTGGCGATCGCAAAATCGAAACTCCGAAAATCATCGCTCCATTCACTTCCTCCGTTTTTTGCCTGTACAATGTATGAGTAATTGCCCGGCCTTAAATTAGTATAGGTAGAGCTCTGGTTTTGTGTTGTTCGGTTCCAATCATCATCAAACCCTTCCAGCCGATATCTGAACTCAGTCTTTTCCGGGTAGAGATACTCAAGCGCCGTAAACATAAACCTGAGTGTATTGCTGCCATGCGGAAATACTACGTCGGAGTCTGGGTTTTGCTGAATAGAGCCAGGTTCAAACCGATATTCATCAGACATTTTAATGCTGTTTCCATTTAGAAGAATATCATCAAACACCACTTTGGGTGGCCCGTTGTCATGAAGTTCGATATCAGGATCTACCCTTAAAATACCATTCATCGTCCCAAACCACGCTGTACCTGCAGAGTCGCTCAGTACGGTTTTATGCATGGTTTCAACACCGATCCCGTGTGTTGATAATCGGTGATGCTCAATATGCATCTCATCGGTCTGACGGTACCGGGCCACATCAAAATGGTGAATTCCGCCATTTGTTCCCTGCCAGAGGCGATCGTTATTATCAAACCAGAGAAAAAGGGTTTCGGGAAGCCTCATTCCATCCGCCTTACCAAAGTTTCGAACAAATGGTTCTGAATCTGCGCCTGCCGGCCTGTAGTGGGTTACGCCGGCACTTGTCCCAATCCAGAAGTCCCCATAGCTGTCTTGTGTGATGTAATTCACATTATAGTGCCCCAGCCCATCCTCAATACCAACAGATGTGAACTTCTCCCCATCAAACCAGCCGGCACCGCTGCTTGTGGATACCCAAATATCTCCCTCCCGGCTTTCAAATATGTGATAGATAACAATTCCCGGCAGGCCATCATCCCTGCCAAAATGCTCTAATTGGCCATCCATCAGCCTGTATAAACCTGCATCTGTTCCGATCCAGAGTATTCCTTCGCTATCCACCTTAAGATCAAATGCCCAGCCCGAAAGCCCCAAATATTCTGAGTAATTCTCAAAGTTTTGGCCATCATACCGAAAGATTGTACTGTGATCCGTTAAAAAGAGCATCGAGCCATCCGGCATTTTTACGATGTCCCAGATGTACTGGTCATTTGAGAGTTCTTGCGGAATTGAAAGTGTAGTGAACGTACTACCACTATAGGTCTGAATTCCTGCAGATGTACCAATCCATGTTAGATTCTCATCACGGTAGAGGCTCAGAATTTCGTTGTTCATCAGGCCATTTGCGGTAGTATAAAACCGAAATTTCTCTCCCCGGAAGATACTAATACCCCGCTCATCTGTTGCAATCCACACATTGTGTTCAGAGTCTTCATACAGCCGGTAGATATAGTTACTCACCAGGCCCTCGGCACGCGTAATGTGAGTGAATTCGCCCTCTTCATACCAATAAATACCGCTATTTTCCATCCCAACCCAGACTTTGCCGTCAGAAGCCCGGATCAGATCATATACGTACGCAAGCTCCCTGCCGTTAATCTCTGTGATCGTTCGAATATCCTCTCCATTGAAAATAGTGATGCCGCGATTTGTGGCCATCCACTTCTCCCCATCAACATCTGCTATCCGGAAAATCTTCTCTCCGCTGATTCCAGAATCCGCATCATAATTGGTGATGGAACCGTTCTGCAGCAGTGACAATCCATGATGCGTAGCGATCCAGATGGTGCCATCCTCATCCCAATAAACATCCCATACTGTATTATGGATCAGGCCGTCTTCTTCTGTAATTTGTTCGATGTTCTCCCCGTCATACAAAAAAATACCATGATCTACCGTTGTGAACCAGAGTGTCCTGTCCGGGGCTTCGAAAATAGAGAGGACATGTACCGAGTCAAGTTCGTGATCCTCAAACGGGTGAACGAACCGATGACCTTCTAACCTTGATACCCCGCCATCATACGTTGAAACCCACAAATTACCGGACGAATCTTCGAACAGCTTGGAGATCATATCATTCTTCAGACCGTCTGATTCGTCAAAGACCGTGTAGTTCTGACCATCGTATTTTGCCACGCCGGATGCAGCTGTCCCGATCCATATATATCCATCGGATCGCTGAATGATATCCGATATCTGACCGTGGGGCAAACCCTCACTTACCGTCAGCGACCTGAAATCAAACGCCTGCGCAAACGCATTGCCCGCCATGCTGTTTACTATCACGGCAGCCAAAATTCCGGCAATAATTTTCAGTTTGTTGTGAGGCATGTCCAACTATCTGTTCATATAACCTATTCTACACATGCAAAAAGGGTAGCGGGATACTAATATCTCCACAATCTGATACATCCAGCATAAAATAGTCCGTCAACTAAATAATTTTAGTAACGTTTCCACTATACACCGGCACTCCAAATCTCCAGATGTATACTTATTTATGATGATCATGCAGTACCTTAACTGCACAATTTTTCCTATGCATTCGGTTTATCTATAGTTATCGGTTTTCAACCCGGATAGTTAAAGACCTTTTACAAATACTTTGACCACACTGAAATACCGAAAAGATTGCGGCACAGAGAGGTGCAGTATAGCCGGGGGTATAGTTTAAATGCCTGCAGATCTGAATTATGGATATAATTTATCGAGAAAAGATTTCAATCTTCCCGTTTTTCTTCGATCTCCTGATCCAGCAGAACGGGGTTTTCTGTCATCTCATCTACTGGTTCTCTCACCAGGAACCAGGCAACAGAGGAGAATGCCACGGTGAGTGAACAAACAACCAGGAGCACATTCTTGTTTTCCACAACGCTCACAATATCCCCGATCGCGAAACTGGATACCAGCTGGGGAAGTACCACAGAAAGATTGAAAAGTCCCATATAGAGACCCATCTGGTTTTGAGCGATCTTTTGCGACATAATTGCAAACGGCAGACTGATAATCGACGCCCAGCCGATTCCAACGATCATCATGAGGATATAGAGCGTGTAGGGAGAATCGCCCATAAAAATGATGGATGCGTAACCGACCGCCATGATTCCGAGTGCCGTGGCGTGTGTTTTCACCCGGCCGAATTTGTTGGCAAGCGGTTCAAGAGCCAGAACGGGGATGATTGCCGCTATCAGGTTAAGCGAGAAAAAGCTCCAGTTTACGACTGTGCCCACCTCTTCGTTGGAAAGGTCCGGCATCTGGAAATCCACAAATGCAAAGAAGTAGATAAACATGCTCTGCACTCCTATCCAGCTAAAGGAGTGCGCAGCCAGAACTTTCTGAAATCCGATCTTCCCCGCTTCCTCTTTTGATTTTCCAGCTTCAGATTTGAGAAGAGCCTCGCCAATCAGGTAGATGGTGACAATCAATGCAAAAATCTCAAAATAGTAATTCGGGACTTCAAACCCGCTCAGACGTTTGATAATGGCATAAATTCCATACATCAAAAATCCCCAGAGCGGACGAATCCCTTTCAGAATTTCGGTAAGTGAGGCATCGTTTACGCTGCCGGGAATGGCTGAGTCAGCAGCTTCTTTGGCGATCTCTTTTTCATCTTCACCATACCGGCCCAGGTATTTCGGTTCTTTGATGAAAAGAGGCGGAATCACCGAAAAGAGAAATACCAGAATCACACCAAAATAGATCAGCGGAATGTTGCCGAACACCGCCCCGATGAAGTAGGAAAGCACTCCGAATGTACCGGAGACGGTCTGCATCCAGGTATACCCTTTTGTGCGTTCCCGTCCCTCCGGCGTCACATCTGCGACGATAGACCGTGTAGGATTAAAGGATACGTTGATAGAGAGGTCCAGCACCATGGAGATCAGAATCGCGATTCCAAGGATCGCTTCCAGACCGAGCGCAGCCTGTATCACCCCGATATTTGGGAGAGCCAGCAGCATGAGTGAAGCGAGCGTGCCGCCGATCACGATAAAAATCCGGCGGCGGCCGTTCCAGACCCACACGTTGTCGCTGATGATTCCAATAATAACCTGACCAAGAATTCCGGCAATTGGTCCCGTAGCCCAAACCAGTCCGATATCGGTAATTTCGAGACCGTACTGGTAGGTCAGGAGCCAGCTCAGCGCCGCAATCTGAACTGAAAGGGCAAACCCCATGGCAGTAGAAGGAAGAGCAAGGAGGGCGTAAAATGAATTGGAAAGACGTTTCTGGATATCAAGCATTCGGGCGGTGCCAACTTATCGTTCGTTTAAATATCAGTCAACGATACTAAAAGGAGAGCGAAAATGATAGTGAGTTAGTTTTTAGTTTTGAGTGGTTAGTGTTTAATGGTCAGGCAACTAAAAACTAATCACTAAAAACTAACCCCTGAAATCTCAATCCGGTACTTCACCACTTCATTCAATCCCTCTTCATTTTCTTCCATCGAGTATAGATAACCGTTTTTCACAGTCTGAAGTAGGTTTCCGCTCTCCCAAGGGTGAATAGCCAAAAGATCCCCGTTTTCGGATAAGATATGATATTCAGGTGCATCCCTATCATCCGTGTTCCGTAACACCCAGATCCGGCTCTCATCATCCACATGGAAATCTGACCACGAAGGACGTGTCTCCGGCATACGATCGTTGCGCACCATATTTTGCCACTGCACATCGTGATTGTCATACAGTGCCAGAACTTCGTTCCTGTCCAAAGCTGGATTTTCGTAATCGTAGTACACAGAACGGATATAATTTCCATCCATATCAAAAAACCGGAATAAAAAATGTTCTGCATGCCCGTGTACAAACCCATTATTGCTAAACCTGACAACAGAAGATCGCTTGTAGGGTACACTCATAACCGACATGCTACCATCATTACGAAACTCCACCAGCGACTCACCTGCTGGAAAAGAGTAGATCTGTTGCCCATTAAATTTTCCGGTCTCACGATGCATCAGCTCTCCTTCGATTCGCCGCTCTGACTGATCGGCATCCCGGCTGGCGGCAGAAAATCCCATTCCAAAATTCATGAGATAGTACTCATCATCAAAAATCTGAGCACTATGGATCGACCGGAAGAATTCGCTGTCAAAGTTTGTTTCAAAATCAATTGATACATCACCTGCCACATCAAACGAATCGATATTATATCGCGTGATTCTTGTACTATTTCTATCATATAGATGCAGGTAAGCGTCATCGGTTTGAATAGAGGTAATATTCCGATATTCGCCCGGCCCATCCCCTTCGCGACCGATGGATCGATTATATGTTCCGTCAGCATTATAGAGGTGGAGAATCGTTTCGCTATTATCCGCGATATAGACTCTGCCACGGTCGTCTACATGCGTCATCAGCCACCCTCCGAGAAACACATCATCGGTATCGCCGAATGATGCATCACGAGTCAGGGTGAGCTCACCGGATGGTTCGGTATTTGAATCGAACAGGGATACATTTTCAAGCGACACAATCTCTTCCGGCAACTCAATTTCCGGCGATCCTGAGCATGCAGATACAATAAAACAAAGCAAGATTAATAAAGGAAGTCCCGGAATGTACTCACTTGTATTTTTCTGATTCATAGTAGTGGTCTTAAATGAATGGTTTCTACCTGAGTTCTATTCTTGAATTATGGGTTAAAAAAGTCCCCCTTAGAAAAGGGGGATCGAGGGGGATGTCCATCGGATCTGTGTAAAAAACGATGAACACCCCTCTAAATTTCACTACGCTATCGCTGCGTGTTCAAAAAATGAGCCCCTTTTTAGGGGAGACTTGATACTGAATAAATGAAATAGATTATTAATCGAACTCAAGTTTTCAGGAATCTACATGATCACAATCAGCAAAACAAAAATTAAATTACTTTGTTAGTATATGGCTTTTTTCAGCTATTCGATCTCATACCGCTTCACAATTTCGAATCCGTCGCTGTCTGTCTCAACCAGGTATAGGTAATCATCCCAAACTTCATGAATGGTGCTCTCTTCCGGCAGGGTAAGCATTCCATCCACTTCTCCGTTTTCTTGAAAAACGAGCCATTCCTTCTCCCCTGCCCCGTCGCCAAAGAGATTGACCCATACTCTGTTTCGATTATCAACAAGAAATGATCGAACTGTCGGCCAGGCGGATGGAAGCGTCTCTCCGCGAAGTGCGTCCATATAAGCGCTGCTATACCGGTTTCGAAGCTGGCTCCGCGTAAGCGGTTCTCCCTCCAGGTCTGAATAATATGCCCCGGTATAGGAGCCGTCCGAATCGTACTGCTTAATCAAAAAATGCTCCGACCAGTTGGTGTAGACAGAGCCGCTGCCTGAAACAGAAACTCTGCTTCTGCGGCTGTAGGTAGGCACAATGATTCCGATATTGCCTCCCTCACTGTTGACCATTACACTTTCGCGTGCAGGCAACCTGATCTGATCCGCAGGTTTGTAGTTTCCTGATTTGTCTAATATTCCTGCCGCTTTATAATGAATTTCTTCAGAACGCCCAACAGCATACATCTCAAATGTAATCAAAAATGCGTCATCCGGCAGCAAATGGAACGTTTCTGGCAAACTTTGGCCGGTATTTCCTAAAGTGAGAGTTTCAACAGGGTCGCCGGTTTCAGGGTCAAATGTTGTGATCCGGTTCAGGTTTCGGTCGAGGCCGTAAAGTAAATTGCCATCCGTATTGATCTGAACCAGGGAACGAAACTCTCCGGGACCTTCCCCGTCTCGTCCAATTGAGCGGATATAATTTCCACTGCTATCAAACCGGTGAATCGTGGATTGATCTTCATCGGCAATATAAACTCCGCCATTTCTGTCTGATGTTATCCCCGAAATCCGGCCGATCAGCAAGTCAGCATCCGAAAATGTAACCGGGCTTGATATCCGGATTTCAGTAGGCTGATCCTCACTCGGAAACTGAATTTCAGTCAGGTTCGAAAGCGTATCGAGCTCTGAGGCGAGGGACTGGTTCTGAGCCTGAAGTTCAGGCTGACCAATAGAAAACAAAAGAATGATGATAAAAAGCACTGATTTACTCATGATGATACCATTTTGGATTGATTCCGGTTATTCCATCCGCAAGCGATAGCGTTTAAGCTCATAAATTCCCTCTTCATAGTAGTTAAAATACAGATCATCTTTCCCTACAAGCCACAAGGTTCCCTTGTCGCTGAATTGCGTTTTGGCAAGAAGATCACCATCCTGAGAGACCACCCACCACTCCCGTTCATCCGGCGGATTGATATTTATTTCGATCCATAAATGTCCGTTGTCATCCGTTAGAAAATCGTTCCAAAACGGCCAGAAATCGGGTACACTGTCTGCATCCCTAACTGCAGAAGCAAGGTCGATCATGGGGTGAGATTTTTCTATTAACCTGTCGATGTGTTCCCCGGTAAGTTTTACAGGCTCAGTTTCAAGGTAGATGGATTGCCTCAGGTCTCCGTTCATATCGTAGATATAAAAAATGGGCTCGGCAGCGTAGGAGTGTACAAAACCTCCGCCCGGGAGCAGCGCAATTTCTGATTTTGCAGTGAAGGAGGTGGGAGACCTGCGCGAAACACCACCCGAACTACTCTCAAGAGCATCCCCGGCTGGATACCGGATCAGGCGATCGTCCATCCACCTGCCGGATATTGTGTATCGATGCAGTGAGATACTGTCCTGTTCAATGCGCGTGCTATATTGAGGAATGCCGATAAATGTGGTGTCTGTTTCTGCCAGTACCTGATGAATTGGAGCAAACACTGCCATCTCATTTTCTCTTTCGAGAGTACCGGACTGCATCAGATCACCGGTATGCCTGTTGAAGACGTGAACCAGCTGTGAAAATAGGTCCAGCATAATTACCGCATCTCCTGAAATTGAGCTGCTTTCAAGATATTCAAACTCACCCGGTCCGCGACCCTCTCCCCCAAAAGAGCGAATGTGCTCACCTTCGGGCGAATATTGATGGAGTTTTGTAACCTGGTTATCCTGCCAGTAGATGTTGCCATCATCATCCGTCATAATAGCATACAATAGCTGGATATATGGTTCGTCAAGCTGATTTATCGAGAGATTCTGTTCCAGCTTTAGGTGGTATAACGGCTCCGTATCAGTTTCTACGATAGCCAGATTTGTCAATTCAGAGATACCGGGTGGCAACAGGTCTTCAGATTGGTTGCCGCACCCCAAAAATGGGACAGCCAGAATAACCAAACTTAAAACTGACTTCCATATACCCGTCCTGTCTACCCTCCTGCCATTTGCCATTATTTGATGAAGTAATATTTATTTGATTTCCCGGAATCTATTATATGAGGTTAATGAATGCAACCGGGAATATCTTCAAACTATAAAAACACCGCTCAAACGACACACTTACCGTTCTAATGAACGGCTTAAACACCTTCGTACCTCTCCCAACACAATACCAACGAGAAATTTAACCTTACTTTTACGTCTGGATGCAAAACAAAAAACCCGCACTCTTTAAAAGATCTGCGGGTTTTTTATGCTTAGATTTTTCGCTATCTGACAGTTTATTTTACCAGCATCAGCTTTCTGGTTTGAGTAATCTGACCAGCTGTGAGGCGATAGAGGTACATACCGCTGGCGAGATTACTGCCGTCAAAGTTCACCTGGTACGATCCGGGCGCCTGCTGACTGTTGACCAGCGTTGCTACTTTCCGGCCGGTCATGTCATACACATCAATCGAAACGGTTGCCCGTTCTGCAACATCATACCCGATAACCGTCGTTGGATTGAATGGGTTTGGATAATTCTGTTGCAGTTGTGTAGCCATTGGACGTTCAGTACCGTCCTCTATTCTGTCTACCGAGGTATCAACGTTGTCATCCTCTCCGAGTATTGCAGCGAATGCAGTGATTGATTTAGCTGTGAACAGAATTTCATAGGTATCATCTTCCGGATCTACAGACATGTATCGCAGGGCATCATCTCCCGCGGCATTGCGATCTATAAAGAAGATTTGCTGTCTCACAGCGTTGTATTCAATATCGGTGACCACACCGGTAAAAAATTCCTGGATGGTTTCCCTGTCGGATCCATCGCTGTTCACCGCCCATATCCGGGTGGAGTTACTGTAGTATACTTCATCGCGGTCGGGATTATAGGCGATGCCGCTATCGGTATAAAACCCTTCGGTAGTAACCGCCTCAAGGTTCGCTCCATCCAGGTCTGTTTTGTAGATTCCATCACCTTCCATATAGAGAAAGATTCGTTCGCCCTCTATGTCCAGCTCAAGTCCGCGGATGGAATTTCCAGCATCTAAGGAAATCAAGGTTTCCTCTGCCTCTTCATCATTCAGGTTCGTTCTGTAAAGACGGCGTGAATCGATCATGTAGAGATCATTTGTGACCGGGTCGAGCTCAATCCGCCTGAACAAGGTGCCGAATACACTGAGATCCTTGACTACTGAAATATCAGACCCTGTAAAATTGGAGCGCATAACCTGGTGTGATGAAGCCTCTGTAATAAAATAGATCCATCCTGCATCTGCATCCACAGCAAATACACCTCCAAAAAATGATGGGACGGTTAAAAATACAGTATTCGCATCTCCAATCGTCCATTCATTAACGGTAAAATTGTAGCGAAGAATCAGTGAATTTTGTTGATCATCGAAGATCATGTTTGATATGCGATCCGAGCCGCTGTAAACCGCTTCTGGTGTGCCGGATTCTGCAGCCAAATCCAGTTCGTAAATAGAAGAGCGGTCTTCACTGGTCAGCATTAACAGACGATTGTTATCTTCATCCAGGATAATTTGATAGATCGTCTGCGAACTTGAAAAGAGTTCCGTTAACGTAGCGGTTTCCGTATCAATATGGTATAATTTTTGGGAAAACGATTCATCTACAACAAAGTAGAGATTTTCCCCGGCTGCATCTGAAATCAGGTGTTCAAATGTTCCGAATCCTGTACTGGAGTAAACATAAAGCGTGTCGGAATCTTCACTTTCAGCCGGCCTGGACATCAGTTCGGTTTCTCCAAGACCATCTGATTCAGCCCAGAACATGGTACCCGCGGCATCCATGGCAAGACCAAACACATTATTATTTGCCATGATTTCGGTAGAAATAGTTTCTGTTTCCAAATCCATCGCCTGAACCTGGGCGTTCGAAGTGAAGTAGAGCACCCCATTTTCGGAATCAAATTCTGTTTTGATGGTCAGAAATGAATTTGAAAGGGAGTTTAGTTCTTCAAACGAGGAAAAATCCCGGCTCGCTTTAAAAACCCTGCGATTTTCGATTAATACCAGGCTGTCATTTAGTGCGTTGTAATGCCCATGTCTATAACTGACGCTATTATTTATGATGGTAGTTGTAGAGTCAAGATCAGGGTGGTACGATCGAATGGACTTCACCGCGCCATCACCACTGTCATCGATGTAGAAGATAACGTTTTCCGCATCTTGTGCGACGGTTGACGAGGCGAAAGCCACCGAAAGTATAAGTATGAAAAATGTTGATAATAGTTGTAGTGATATTTTCATTATAAATGATAGTTGGTTTATTGAGGTAATAACTGACCTAAATAGCGTGGAAACAAAAAGATGTGTGTCAAAAAAATTGAGAAAAGAATTAAAAAATCTTGCCTGAATAAGAATTATTCAGATAAGTAATTAGTACACAATCAGTTGAAGAGATATAGCATCAACAACTCATTCATTTTACTATAGTCCGCAATAGCGACGGACAGAATGCGGATTTTATCTCTCCGCGGCAGATTAGTATTTATCGAACTGCTGGATGAAACCGTATCTTAGGTGGCAAAAAGGCTATACGTTCATAGATGTTGCGGGGCTGGTAACAAGCATAGCTGTTTGTTTTATCATCGTTATTTCGGGGATCAAAATGCGCTCGGACAAACTCCTGAATGGAACAATGGAAATGTGCTTATCGTTACAGCTGTTGTTGAGCAATGGTCTGATCAATCACGTATTAAATTTAGCATGATTGAACTTCCATCGATTCACCATGGAGGGGGACTCTCTTCAATTCCCAAACAAGATGGCCGGAGAGTTTAACCACTATGGATCAAATCATAGTGGTTTTTAGAAATTTTACAGGGTTGAGTGTACTTACCGCACCGTTGTTGTTTCATTCACCCAGGCGTAGCAGGCACTCAGGTCACCGTTGATTTGAAATGGCTGACCATCTTCCCAGTCGCTGAAAAACTTATCTTCGGAGCTTGGCATTGCACCTTCATAGGATTCAGCACGGTTATCAGCGGTTGATGCGAGTGACGGGTCAGCCGCTTTGGCTTTGTCGAGATAGTCAAGTACCAGCCAGTAAACGGCACGATCTTCTCTGTCAAGCGTGCCCCCACCGGTGCAGTCGGATATCGTATTGGCATAAATAGATGACATCCTCATATACGCCTCACCGTAACTCTCGTCTATATCTATTGCTTGATTCGCGTAGTCCCGGGCCTGTTCAAAATTATCCAGCTGCTGGTGGGCTTCAGCAATTTCGAGGGCGATCACCTTTTGTTCTTCTGCATCTTCAGTAAGGTCCATCGCTTCTTCGAGGTAGGTCACCGCCTCACTATAATTACCTTCTGACAGATAGATATCCGCAAGCGCCCGGGTATTTTCCAGGTTTGGATTGAGCTCATAGAGTTCATTTGCAGTTTCAGTTGCCTTATCGCCCTGTCCTGTTTCTCCATAAAGATCTACCAGGTTCAGCAACATTTCTTCTCTTTCGTCTCCTTCTGCATCCGCTAACCTGGATTCGATAAATTCAATTCTCTCTTCCGGATTCTCAAACAACCCATCTCTTACTTCAGCAATTGCGTCTTGCAGTTCCGGACCGGCATACGGTTCAACTTGTTCAATCATCTCAAAGGCCTCATCCCGCTGACCATTGTTTGCCAGTTCCGTTAAAACAACACGTGCAAAAAATCCATCCCCCTCTTCGGCAAAACGTTGACTGTCTATTTCATAAAGCTTTTGATACGCTTCTATTGCATCATCCATTGTGGCGTCGAGATGCTCACGATTTTCGTGATAAAACCGCCCTTGCCTCAGGTACCAGTCGTAGTAATCCACTTCATCTTCCGAAAATGTTTCAAACGCTTTTTTAATTGTCATTTCAGCATTTTCGAAATACTCTTCTTTCACGCTGGGATCACTTTCTTCTTCCGCGATGGCAACATAGATCGAGACCATTCTTTGAAAATGTCGCTCCAGGGAAAATCCTGAGTGCCCCTCCAGTTCCCGGGGTGTGGCTTGCAGCATCCATTCTCCATATTGAATTGCAAGTTCATAATCGTCACTTCTATAGGCATCAACAAAAACAGAATATGCCTGCAGCTCATTCATACCGTGCGGAGGTTCGTCCTGCGCTTCCGAAGTTAACGGAAAGATGAGAAGTGCCGCGAGAGTAAGGAATAAAAATTTCATAGCATTCTTATATTTGGTTCCGGGTTGTGATTGCTATACTAAGGTTAGATATCATCCATACAGAATAAAAAACCAATAAAGCAGATAAATCATTCATAAACATAACGTTATGAACGCAATTATTCCAAAACATAGTGTGTATAAATGAAATAATCATCAACTATATAAAGTGAAATACCGCCCGAATGTTCCATATGGGGATTCTACAGGTATTCTGTTCACTATTATAATTCAACCGGGTGAGCCACTCCGGGTTAAAAACTTCTTACAATTTGTCCTGACGATTCTCTCCAACTTTTAGTAACATCAACCAGACTTTTCTTAAACCTAAGTTGATAAGTATGAAACGTTTTTTACTTCTTTTTCTCTCTTCTTTCTTGACCCTGGCGGCATTTGCCCAGGATAACGGCAACGATGAGTGGGATGTAACCCAGCATCGCGCCAATTACACCGACATCAGTTTCGAAACTTCCGAAGGCACCTGGATGAACCTGGATGTGAGTCCGGACGGATCCGAGATCATCTTCGACCTGCTCGGAAATATCTACACCATGCCGATCGACGGCGGCGAAGCGACTGTTCTCCGCGAAAGTCTCGCGTATGAAATTCAGCCCCGTTTCAGCCCCGACGGCTCAAAAATCTCTTTTACCAGTGATGCCGGCGGCGGCGACAACATCTGGTTAATGAACCGTGACGGCTCCGATGCCCGGCAGATCACCGACGAGAGTTTCCGCCTGCTGAACAACGCATTCTGGTCGCCCGACGGCAACTACCTGGTTGCCCGTAAACACTTTACCTCCGCCCGTTCTCTGGGTGCCGGTGAAATCTGGATGTATCACATCACCGGCGGATCGGGCATTCAGCTCACCGAGCGGCCGAACGATCAGCAGGATAAGGGGCAGCCGTTTGTATCTCCGGATGGGAAATATGTTTACTACAGCCAGGATGTCTATCCCGGCGGATTTTTTCAGTACAACAAAGACCCCAACAGCCAGATTTACGCCATTAACCGCTACGACCTTGAGGAAGGCTCAGTTGAGCGCGTAACCGGCGGACCGGGCGGCGCGATCTCCCCCACCATCTCTCCCGATGGTGAGAAGATGGCTTTTATTAAGCGTGTTCGAACCAAATCGGTTCTTTACATCCGCGATCTGGAGACCGGCATTGAACGTCCTGTTTTCGACAACATGAGCAAAGATCAGCAGCAGGCGTGGGCGATTTTTGGCCCCTACACCAACTTTAACTGGACGCCCGACGGACAGCATCTGATCTTCTGGGCGCAGGGCGGCATCCACAAACTGAATGTGGAGAACTACGAAGTGGAAGAGATTCCGTTTACGGCCGAGGTCAATCACCAGATTGCCGATGTGGTCCATTTTGAGTTTGATCCCGCACCCGACACGTTTACCGCTAAAGCGATCCGCCACGCGGTAACCTCACCCGATGGAGACCTGCTCGTATTCAACGCGGCCGGATTTCTATGGAAAAAGGAACTGCCAAACGGAACACCCGAGCGGCTAACGAATGAAGAAAACCTCGAGTTTGAACCGGCTTTTTCACCCGACGGCAATACCCTTGCCTGGGTTACGTGGACCGATGAAGATCTCGGCGCCATCAAAACACTGAGGCTCGACCGGCGGCGTGCCAACCCGGAAACAATCACAACCGAAAAAGGAATTTACAGAACACCTTCATTCTCCCCGGACGGAGAGACGCTGGTGTTTCGACGTGATGGCGGCAACAACCACCAGGGGCATGCCTACACTCAGAACAGCGGAATCTTCACGATGCCGGTTTCGGGCGGAGAAAAGACCCGTCTGCGCGGTGGCGGCAGCAGCCCAATCTTTAATGCATCCGGCGACCGTATTTTCTACCTGCAGGGCACCAACTTCCGCAGTGTGGATCTGAACGGACAGGATGAAAAGCACCACTTCAGCTCACAATACGCACTAGAGTTCACACCGAGCCCCGACAACAAGTGGGTGGCGTTTCATGAACTCTATAAAGTTTACGTTGCCCCGATGCCTCAAACCGGGTCGGAACTGACGCTGAGTGCAAATACCCGAGCCATTCCGGTAACGCATGTAGCTCAGGATGCAGGTTACAACCTGCACTGGTCAGCCGACGGCGAAAAACTGCACTGGACTCTGGGTGAGAAGTATTTCAGCGTGGAACTCGAAGAAGCGTTCGACTTCCTCAACGGTGATACCAGCGAAGAACTTCCGCTCGGCGACAGTGACGGCATCCGCATCGGCCTGGAGCTCGATACCGACAAACCCTCCGGCGAAGTGGCGTTCACCAATGCGCATATCATCACCATGAACGGCGACGAGGTGATTGAGAACGGAACCATCGTGGTTCGTGACAACCGGATTGAAGCTGTTGGTACTGATGTGAACATCCCGGACGGTGCCTATGTGATGGATGTGGAGGGCAAAACCATTATGCCCGGCATGGTGGATGCTCACGCCCATATCGGCAACTTCCGCAGCGGACTGAGTCCGAACCAGCAGTGGGAATATTTTGCCAACCTGGGGTACGGCGTAACCACGGTATTTGACCCCTCTTCCAATACCGAGATGATCTTTTCACAGGCAGAGATGATTCGATCCGGGAATATGACCGGCCCTCGCATTTTCTCAACCGGACGCATTCTCTACGGAGCTGAAAATGTGCAGAAAACCGTGATCAACAGCCTGGAAGACGCACGATCTGCCATTCGCAGAACACAGGCATTCGGAGCCACGGCTGTAAAAAGCTACAACCAGCCAAGACGCGATCAGCGTCAGCAGGTGCTTGAAGCCGCCCGTGAACTGGGCGTGAATGTAGTTCCCGAGGGCGGATCAACGTTCACCCACAACATGAGTATGATTCTGGACGGACACACCGGCATCGAGCACAATGTGCCGATCTACCCGCTCTACAATGACGTGCTTACAGTGTGGGGAGCCTCTGATGTCGGCTACACGCCCACTCTTTCCGTTAATTACGGAAGTATGAGCGGCGAATACTACTGGTACCAGCACACCAACGTATGGGAGAAAGAGCGGCTGCTCACGTTCACACCACGCGGAGTTGTGGACTCACGATCGCGCCACAGAACCATGGTTCCGTACGAGGAGTATGAAATCGGCCACTTCCAGAGTGCTGCCGCAGCCAAAGATCTGCACGATCTGGGTGTAACGGT
Organism: Rhodohalobacter sp. SW132; assembly: GCF_003390325.1. NCBI lineage: Bacteria > Pseudomonadati > Balneolota > Balneolia > Balneolales > Balneolaceae > Rhodohalobacter > Rhodohalobacter sp. SW132. The sequence continues at coordinate 366,119 of NZ_QUOK01000005.1, forward strand.
AAACATTGGCGGGCACGGACAGCTTCAGGGTCTTGCCGCGCACTGGGAGGTCTGGATGTTCACCCAGGGCGGGATGAGTAACCACGATGCTCTCCGCACGGCCACCATCAATCCGGCCAACTATATTGGAATGGGCGAGCATATCGGCTCACTCGAGCCGGGCAAACTGGCCGACCTGATCGTGATTGACGGCAATCCGCTGGAGGATATTTTCGACACTGAGTTTGTGGAGTACACCATGATCAACGGACGTCTCTATGATGCCTCAACCATGAACGAAATCGGTAATTACGACCGCGAGCGCCTGCCCTTTTGGTGGGAGCGCGAAGGGTACAGCGAGCAGTTCGACTGGCACACGATTATGGAAGCTGACGGGCACGGACACGGACATTAAAAAAAGGGGTGTTCTTTAGTGTAATTTTAATATCTAAATCAGCCGGGCGATTTCAATCGTCCGGTTTTTTTATTTTACGCTTCTCACAGTAATTGTTTTCGAGTTAGATTCTAACTAAATTAATTGAGCCTATAAGGCACACAGAATATGAGATATTTTAACTGGAATGAGGAGAAAAACCGCTTGCTCAAAAAGAGCCGAAATATCTCATTTGAAGAGATCGTTTTATCAATTGACAGTGGTGGATTGCTCGATATTGTGGAACATCATGATCAAAGCAAATATCCGAATCAAAAACTATTGATCGTTGAGGTAGAAAACTATGCGTATGTTGTGCCATTTTTACTATCTGACGAGACATACTTTCTGAAAACCATATATCCCAGCCGAAAGGCAACTCAAACATATATCAACAAGGAGGAATCATAATGGATTACCTGGATAAAGATGAAAAAGAGATCATGGAATCCTATGAAAATGGAGAGTGGGTTTCTTCCGGCGATGAGTTAAAAGAGGAAATCAGGCAGGCCGCCAAAAACAGTATCTTGAAAAATAAACGAATCAACATTCGGCTCACCGAAAAAGATTACCACGATATTCAGGTGAAAGCGATGGAGGAAGGCGTCCCCTACCAAACGCTGATTTCCAGCCTTATTCACAAGTTTAATAAAGGGGAATTGAAGTGATGAGACTTCGGACCTTTTAACCAGCCGACCTGACCGTGATTGACGGCAATCCGCTCGAGGATATCTTCGATACCGAGTTTGTGGAGCACACCATGATCAACGGACGGCTATATGATGCCTCAACCATGAACGAAATCGGAAATTACGACCGCGAGCGCCTGCCGTTCTGGTGGGAGCGCGAAGGCTACAGCGAGCAGTTCGACTGGCATACGATTATGGAAGGTGATTCGAATGGGCACGGACATTGATATTTCCCCCTTAGAAAAGGCGGATACAGGGGGATGTTTAATCTCCCCTGCCAGTGCTTTTCTGGCCCCGAGTGCATTTCTCGGGGAGGGGAGATGGTTTTCATCAGTGTTCTGATGAAAACCTGAGGGGTGTACCTGAATCAAGATTCAATATCATATTTGACAGTTCGATACCAAACCTCCAAGGTTTTAGAAACCTTGGAGGTTTTTTTATTCTGCTCCGAAAATTTCGATAAAAGAATCCCTGAAACTGTATGCATAAATAACCGGCGAATCATACACCTCATCCGTTCTCTTCATGGTGTAGATCATTCCATCGCCTGCCGCAACAACCCATTAAACAGCAACACTTTGCCGCGGCGGCCGGTTACCAAAAGCTCTCCCCTCTTATTCACCTCCACGAACCGAACCGACAAATACTCCTCCGGTTCAAGACCTATCTCCATCTCTTTGGTAAATTTATCCTCTAAGTCGCTGATCACACGACTCTGTTCTTTTGCACAGGATACAGAAAGAAAGAAACTCACAATAACAATGATTCGCTTTATCACAACTTTGCTAAATCCTGTTTCGAAATATTATTATTCTTTCGTGTACCATGGAAATTATAAATGAAATATGCCAAGCCGCTAACAAACAGTTACCTGACCTTATTCCGATTTAACAATTCGAATAACTTTCTGCATGGGTTGATCAGGGTCTAACCCCTTCATTTTCATATACTCTCTTCGCAAAGCTTCAAGTGCCATAAGTCTCTCCTCCGGTGTTTTGTTGCGCCAGTACTCCCGCTCATCTTTGTACTGCTGAGGGTCTTTCAGGTGATATTTCTTTACTATTTTTTCCATGGCATTATAAACTAAAGATACGAAATTTGATCATCACACCCGATTTTGAAATCTAAATGAGTATTGCAGTATATTAAATCATATCCGGATCTATATGTACAACATATTTCCTGAACCGATTTGAGAGATATATCCCGCTATCTATCCGTGCCATATACATTGGATAGAATGGTTCTCCATTTTAATCAACTATCCGAATTGTGATTTTACTTCATAGTTTGGAAAAAAAGTAAGCTTGTTATTTTTCAAAGAGTCCTCATTCATTGTTTCTCAAATGAGTTATAAACTCACTCATCTATTCGCAACCTTTTTTGTTATTTTAAACTGCAGTTTACGTTCAGATACACAGATGAGCTGCAAAAATCAATTGAGTACCATGAAATTACTGTCGATATTCGCTCTATCCACATCACTGCTCTTCTTATTCGGTTGTGATGATTCCAGCCCGCCAACATCAGATCAGGGTCAGGAAGAAGAGACCGAACAGGTTCGCGAAACTGTGGACGTAAACAATGCTCAATGGCCCATCAGCCGGGACCGGATGGAAAACAGTGATCTTTCCTACGCCCAGTATGGCCCCCGAAGTCTTCCCAGCGGATACGATTTTCACGCCGGGATCGATCTTCCGGCATCCACAGGAACCAATGTCTATCCCGTACTTCCCGGCGAGGTGGTGGAAACCGATCACTGGGGCGGGTCAGGCAGCGGAGCCGGAAATGCAGTTACCGTCAGACACTCCGACTCTCTCGCCACCAGCTATCTCCACGTGGATCGAATCTCCGTTCAGATGGGAGACTGGGTTAACAGCGATGATGTGGTGGGCACGGTTGGACGAACCGGTGCAAGCTACCCGCATCTTCACCTCGGTTTCTTTGTGGATTTGCCAAATCCCAACCGCCGTGATGAGCGCTACAGCAAAAATCCGCTGGAAATCCTTCCGTACCGGGAATCCATTGATATTTCGGCCACATTCGGTGAGAGCGTTATGATTACACTTGATATGCCGCTTCAAAATATGACGGCCAATTCCATTGAACTGTCCGGAGAAGGGGAAACAAGAAAAGCAGACTATTATGAAATTGTTGCCCGCGGATGGACCGATCGCAAAGAACAGGTTCAGGATGGCATTCATTTCAGTGCGGACAGAAGAACTGAAGATCATCAGCGATTCAACCTTCATGTGATTCCTGCAGGGAACGACTTCAAGCCGGACGCAATTACTATTCGTGATTATAACGGAGTGATTTTGTTTGAAGCCAGTGCCGAGGATTAGCAGTATTGCCCCGAAAAAGACCGTTTTACGAAAAGCATTGGAGGTTTATCCAACCGATGTAGACATTTCACTCCTCAATTATTTTCATCCTGTATTCATCAAATCCATAATTTGAACCTTCCTGTACAATCACTTGGTAAGTTTGCACACCTAAAGCTTTCAAATCCCGAATTTGACCCAGAAAAGGTAGTTTTTTTCGGGTAATTAAGCTCCCATCATTTAAATCCCTTAAATCTGCATAATAACTCCACTGGGTCCTGTCTTCTAACGGAATCGGTTCATACCAGTGTACAAAAAAGTAATTTTCGTTTAGTTCCCGGAGGTCTACCAGGCTGGGATAAAATTTCACTTCATATGAGTTTGGAGTCACTTCAATATGTTCCACCCAGGGTTCAGGAATCACATCATCTGTGGACTCCCAAAGCAATGTATGTTCATCTGAATAATGTCTTATTTCGTACGGTGCATTTAAGAGTAGCAAGTATCCCTGATCCGTTTTTGCGAATTTCCCGGAATTAAGCTGATTTTGTATTGACCGGCTTACAAACTGAATACCTGTAATATCCCAATCAATAAACTCACCAACAGAAAATTCATACTCTTTGGAGCTCTTGTCATGAAAGTGCAATAAAGCGTTATTATCCTGGTGATTGCCTGTAATCGTTACGTAATCATGCCAAAAATATAACCCGTGTAAAGCATTAACGGTATAGTCAATTGGATAGGTCTCAACAAATGATCCCTCTTTCGGGTTAAATGTTGAGATTCTGCGATTTTGATGATCCAGCACCATAAGCAGGTTTTCATTTTCTGACATGCTATAGGACATTGCCCGACCAATATCGCCGGGACCTCTTCCCTGGGTACCAAAACTGTTTATTAAATCTCCAGAATTATTATAAACCGAAAAATGATCCCGGTTCAAAACAATAACTTTATCAGTATCAAAATATTGAGCAGATGCCCCGGGAGCAAAAGCGTGCTCATACCCTGACAAAAAAGAGCCCAGCTTTTCAAAAATAATAGACTGTGATAAGATTGTACCTGGAAAAATAGAACTAATGGAGAATATCATAGCGGCAAATTTTATTCTCTTCATGATGATGGCAGGTGTAAGTTTGGAGTAACGATATACAATTTTCTCACTTCGAATCGACATCTTGATGTTTTCCTAAATAGTAAAAAAGTTTAAAAAGGGGCAGTGAGCTTTCATTCAGCAGTAACTATAGTACAAAAATCGTATATGCAAATTGACTCTCTAAATGAAATGCATAAACTGTACTGGACTATAGAAAAAGCTGAAAGCGGGAATGTGAAAAAAATATGATCTTTATTTCAAATCTTTTTTAAAGCGGATTACCTATGAACTAAATCGCTCAGATTTACACGAATGATATCCTCTTCAAACATTCCTGCTAAATATAGCCAGGGTTCATCATACGCCATAGAAAATATTGTAAATAAGGTATTATCATCTTTATAGAATCGATAACTCCCTTCATGAGCCCAATTATTCTTCTCTTTTTTTAGCAACGTTAAAAATCTCAATTCTGCATGCCTGTTCGCATAGTAGACGGCTATCCTGTTATTTAGATATAGTATATCTATAATAAAATAATTCATGCTGATCCGTTTATCCGTTTCAACTGCTATTGGTGGCGGATTTAAAAGAACCGATTCATTGTTTTCAATTCCTGTGCTTTGCAAATTTGAACGTTCAACATTGGATTCTATTAAATCCAAACCTGGAAATTTAATCTGAAGAATTCGATCAATTTGATACTCTCGATCATATATAAAAATAAATGGCAAGGCTGGATTGATGACGGCCAATTCCTCACCATTACTATCCATATATACTTCATTATACTGAACTGGTTGCTGCCCAATGGGGATAATTCGTCGATGAAAAGCCTGGACAAAATCTGGTTGATCTGTAAGATTCAGCTTATTCACTACAAACTGTTCATTCGTTGCAGACATGTAGTAAAAATTGTTTGATGAAAAAGCAAAATCATTAAATGGATGTGAATAGAGATCCTCAAGAATTACATCTTTTATATGATTCCAACCTAAATCATACTGAATAATTTTATATAAGCTGGTATCTACTATAAAATGAGACTGTCCATCCGAATAATAGTAACTGATTCTCCGATACTCACCCGGCCCTTCGCCCTCGAATTGATATTTTGCCAGATGTTTACCCGATCGGAGATCGATCTTTTTTATGCCTTTCTTATCATAATTGACAATGAAAAGTGATTCTCCATGAACTGAAAACCAATGCCCCAACCCAACATCAAATGGTGCATCTAGCGGTGAACGAATGGTTTGATAATTCTGATTCCCTACATCAATAATTTCCGCTTCATCTATAGAAATCGTTTCTATTAGTTCATCTCCATACAATTCGTAAATTGAACTGTATCTATCGAAAGAACGATCATTTGAACAACCAACGAATATTATGAAACAGATAACAATAGATCTCATTCGTGCCTATTAATTGTTGACGGAGCAAGTTTTCAATTTTAAAACTTATGCAATTTATACTTCACACATAACAGGATCCAAACCTCCACAAATCGTACCTGTATATATTCCAGATCCACCATCTCTACCCGTATATCCGTCAGTACATGCTATTCCAAAAGCCCAAATACCACTACCACCAAAATGTTGTACAAATGAAACCGCACATAGTGCTCCAGTTTCACTATCTATGTAAGTACATTCTGTTTCACAATTAGCATTTACATCTGTGAACGATAGCATTAGGAAGGAAAATAAAAGAAAAAGTATTGAGAAGATTTTTGATTTTTTCATTTTTTCATTTTTTTAAATTAGATAATCAAATTCCCTAATAATTTAATTTCAAAATATTATACTCGAAATAAGCACATCTACGTATTATACTAAGCACATGTGCGTACTTTCTATAACGTCTATTCATCAGTAATTCATTTAAAATCACCATTTCTAACCTTCCAAAGCCATTTTATTAACCCATGGCGACCTCGGATGTCTAATTTGTTACAAATATTGTTCCTGTGCTTCTGAATGGTTCGTGCCGATAAATGCATCTCCTCTGCAATCTCCTTATTTGAATTTCCTCTCTCTACCATTTTCAAAACTTTAATCTCCCTCGGGGTTAATATCTCAACGGCTTCCAGGTAAGTTTTCCTGTTAGTTAGTTAGTTAGTTAGTTAGTTGGTTGGTTGGTTGGTTGGTTGGTTAGAATCTGACATGATGATAGTTACTGGTTTTTAGTTTTGATGAACAATTTGTACACACTTCGAATCAACATCTTGATGTTTTCCTAAATAGTAAATTCGTTTAAAAAGGGCAAGAGTAGTGACACCCTCCATCAATCAGTGCTAAAATTAATCACGATATCCTTGTAAGAACAATCGAGAAAGACAACTACGTATCAACACTAATATAAGATTAAGAGCGATTGCTGCTGCAAACAGTTCGGCTGAACTACATTTACGCAAGAGATTGACCTTGGCAATAAGTTTACGGGAAAACTTATCGGTTTCAGGCATGCTCTCTGTTTGACATTTTATTCTACCAATCGATTTCGATTAACATAATTTTCACCTGTTCCTCCGATGGCCTGGATATGCCAAACAGTTCGTTTCCATTAAAAGAAAACGGGGTAAAGTGAGACGGCACTTTGGTGTAATGCGTATGATCCGACTCAGTGTTGTGAATGATTACAACACCATCAGTACTTCCTGCGTAAAACGTGGTTATTACGGCCCATTCAGCTTCTACAAGAAATGAGTGATGTAATGGTAACTGTTCGGCATCTCGAATGGCATCACTTACAGCCGGAATGGCATTGATCACCGGCTCCAATCTTTGTTCGAGATAGGATGCTGAACGTTCACTTATCGCCCGGTCGTTTTCATTTAAAAAGGTGTAAGAAACGGATTCATTGCCTTGAAGATCTATTCTCTCCCAGGATGTATCATGAGAATGCAACGTGAAAAAATTGTTTGCACTTTGAGCCCAAAGTGATCGGCCGGCAAGCGGATGGTCAATGTGTGCTCCTTGTCTGAATGGCATTTTTTCTATCCCCTCAAATTCAAAAAGAAATTCAACCGGATCAAATTGTCTGTCGGCGCTGTATAAATGATAGCTATTCTCTCCTGAAGAGTAATCATCTGTATGGTTATAGAGTACATAGGGCCCGGTATCTGTCACAAATATTTCCTCAATCATATTCTGATCCGGCACTTCCGGAGAGAATGAACGAACATAAATCAGCTCACCATCTTCAACCCGGAATTTAGATATTCTGCTCTGCATCCTGTCAAGCACATATAAATAACCACCTGAGCCTTTATGCAACTGATTGATGACTTCAAACTCTCCCGGTCCATTTCCCTGCCTGCCTGTTCGGGATAGTAAGGTGCCATCAACATGCAGTAACTCGAGGGATTTACGGGCTTCATCCACAATCACCAACTGCTCATTATTCCATCGCAAACCACGTCCGGGATTGTACAGTACCGGAATATCAATTATACGTGCTCCTGATGTTCCTACTTTCTCCAGTTCCTGTGATATTTGGACCAAATACGGATCATCCTCCAATGATTTATCTTTTTCGCCGGTACAGGATACCATCAGAACAGATATTATGAGGGCTTGTAGATAGATATTTTTCTTTATTGGCTGGCATATGACACTCATCATAAATCTCTTTTTGATTTATAGATATTTCCCTAAAATGAAATATGCAGAAATCAAAATCAACTGTATGGAGATGCAATAGTCTGTCCGATTTCGAATGGGGTGCAGTAATTGTAAGAAGAGTTTCAAAGGATAAACAGATCAGACAAAAACCTAAATGCGATGTCAGTTTATCTCTTCGAGGGTAAATTCCAGCTTGAAAATCGTGCCTTTGCCATTTTTTCCGGGATGATAGGACGCCTCGCCCCGAAGCTGACTCACAAGTGTGCGGATGAGAGTAACGCCCAGGCTCTGCTGCGATTCATAATCAAAATCTTCTGGTAACCCAACGCCGTTATCTCCGATCTCAACGTGCAGCTTATCTTCTGATTCTTTCAAAATAATAGAAATTTCACCATTCACTGCTCCAAGAAATGCGTGTTTATACGCATTTACGATGCATTCATTCAGAAGTAGCGAGAACGGTATCGCCTGGTTGATGTTCATCTTGACCTGCTCCAGGTTATAATCCATCTTGATATTTTGATCCGGCTGTTTGAAGGAATCAGATACAGCGTCTACAAGTTCAATTACAAAATCGGAGATAACGATATCTGCAAACGTCTCGTTCTGATAGAGTTTTTCATGAACCAGTGCGATCGACTGTATCCGTAGCTGACTGTGCTGCAGTGCAATCTTTGCACTTTCATCCTCCATATTCCACATTTGCATCTGCAATAGTCCGGAAATAACGGCAAGATTATTTTTTACCCTGTGATGAATCTCTGCCAGTAAAATATTTTTTTCATGCAGCGAATCACTGATTCGCTTCTCCGACTCTTTTTGAACACTGATATCGCTCGCTACAAAAACCAGGCTCGCCTTCTCACTCATTTCATCAGCCACAATCGAAGTTGACAGGATTACAGGCAGCCAATCCCCATTTTTGCTTTGCAGCTCTGTCTCAAATTCCTGAACTCCGACATCGTGATTAACCAGTCCTTTTTTTACAGAAACTCTGGTTTCATCTGTGAACAGTTCCCAAATGGTGAAATCGTCAAGATCACCGTTAGAGTAACCGAGTTTTCGGTATACTGTTTTGTTCGACATAATAATGGTCCCTTCTTCATCCGTTACAAATAGCATATCGCCCATCGACTGAATGATATTATTCACATACGAACGGGAAACCATGCTTTTGCTCAGGTTCTCGGCCATCTGGTTAAAAGTATCAGCCAGCCTTGATAGTTCATCGTTTGACTCAAGTTTTATTCTCTGATCCAGGTTACCGCTCCCGATTTGCCGGGCAGCTGTGGTGAGGGTATTGACCGGCTGCGTAATCGACCGATAAATAATGAAAGCGAACAACAGCGAAAATGCAAAACCGAATACAGTAACAAGAATAATTCGGCGCACCGTCTGTTCCGCCTGGGCTTCGAGTTTCTCCTGCTGCAAACCCAGAAACAGGTTTGAATTATACCTGAGATTATCAAGCAGGGGTAGCAGGGTATTACGGAAATAGGGTTCGATTGTAACGTTAAAAATCTCTTCGCCATAATCCTCTTCCACATCCTGATCCAGTAACTCATCAATCAAACCACGGTATGGGCCGTACGTCAAGGTAAGCGAATCCATCAGCGTATGCATTCGCAGATGAAGTTCACTCAATTCATCACTTCCCAATTCATCACGATGGGCATGATCAGAAAATTCTATTTTGCTTTCCGCAAACTGCTCCATATTTCGAAGAATCATATCCCTTGCCTGGCGAACCTGGGATGATGTACGCAGAGATTGATCCCCTTCTCGCAGTTTTTCACTCTCTGTTAAAAAATTGCGGGTGTAGAGCATTGAGTTTTGCAGAGATACGGTCATTTCGGTTAGTACCTGTAGCTCTTTTGCACTTTTTTGGCTCTCCTGAATTAAATCGTTTTTGATTTGATTACTCAGGTAGTACGAAAGGGAACCGGTGATAAGCACCAGAAATGCAACGGCCAGAAAACCCAATAAAAGTTTGGTTCCTAAGCGCATGTGTAAAGAAAATCTACAATATTTTTAGAGCAAATGAACAAATATACCTGTAATTATTTCCGTAGTTAGTTTTAAGGCCAACTTCATAGTTTAATCAATAGCCAATAAACTTGCACTTTTTTATACCGTTCTTTTACAAATAGATTAAAAATCTATCAACTTTTCTATTGCTTCACTAATTTTATGTTGGTCAGGCAGTACGCTTTCCATCAGATTAATATTGTAAGGCATCGGTATATCAGGCATTGTCAATCGTTGAACAGGCGCGTCAAGATATTTAAACAGATCTTCGGTAATCGATGCAGAGATCTCTGCTCCAAAACCTGCTGTTCGGGTATCTTCATGCACAATTAAACAGCGGTTCGTCTGCTTAACGGAACTGTATACCAATTCTTTGTCCCACGGAGAAAGTGTTCGAAGATCAATAATATCGGCAGAAATTCCTGAATCTTTAGCCGAAGCAAGTGTTCTTTCACACATCGCACCCCAGGTTACGATGGTCAGATCATCACCTTCCTGTAGTTTTTTTCCTTTTCCGAATGGAAGCACAAATGAGTCTCCGGGGTACGGTTTCCTGGCCGATTTTGCATCAAGCAGATTTCTGTGCTCAAAAAATATTACAGGGTCGTCGCCCCTCATTGCCGATCGCAGTAGACCAACAGCATCCTCGGCATTTGAGGGATATGCCAGCCGCCAGCCGATCATCCGTGAAAAGAACACCTCGTTCGACTCACTATGCCAGGGATCCCCGCACTTGGCAAATCCACCCGGCATGCGCACCACCATCGGAGCTGCAAACTTGTTTGCCGTTCTCCATCGAATCGTACCGCAATTTTTTAACTGCTCTGTTGCCGGATCCGCATATTTTCTGAACTGAATTTCGGCTACCGGCATCAAACCGCTGTAAGCCAAACCTACCGCGCGACCGATGATCCCCTCTTCTGAAAGGCTGGTATCAAAAACGCGTTCGTTTCCGTGTTTCTTCTGAAGATCCATTGTTGCGGCATGAACTCCGCCCTTTGCTCCAACATCCTCACCAAAAACCACCACCCGCTCGTTGATGGATAGTTCAGAATCGAGAGTTCGGCGAACGGCTTCAACAATATTAATCCGCTGTTTTTCAGATTCGGGTGTTTCCGATTCTTCCGGCCGGTCGTATCCGGCTGATCTCAGTCCGCCAACAGATTGAATCTTTTCATCATCCGAATAAACAAATTTTGTGACATGACTCTCATCCGGATCCTTTCTGTTCCACGCTTTTTCAGCTGTTTGATTAACTGTATCTCTGCATTCATCAGATAACGAATCCCACTCTTTTTTTGAAATACGTGACGGAACCAGGTATTTTTTTAATTTACCAAGCGGATCATTTTTCTTCTCCTTTTTGATCTGCTTTTTCTCTTTGTACGACTGATTGTCTTGGTACGAGTGGCCATTCAGCCGCGGAACCGTCAAACGGATTAGTGCCGGCCCTCTTCGCGCACGTACATATTGAACGGATTGATGAATCAGCGACGCGGTATCTTCAGGCAGTGTGCCGTCTCCATCAAAAATGCGTAAATTTTTAAATGAACGAAGGTTATTTGCAATATTTGCTCCCGGCGTCTGGAAATTGCTCCCTACCGAGATTCCATAGCCGTTATCTTCAATAAAAAACAGTATTGGCAGCGAAAGCGTGGTAGCCATGGTGATGGCAGACCAAAATCCATTGGTTGCAACCGAGCCGTCACCGCCGAGTATCACTGAAATTGCACCTTCGTAGGCATCGTTTTCAAGATGATTACGATGATATTCCAGTGCCTGGGCCCAACCGGCTGCCGGTGTGTATTGCGATCCAACATCTCCCGCCATCGGCAGTACAACCGGCCCCTTATCGCCTGGTAAATTACATACTACCCCGATATCACGCCCATCACTGTAACCGCCCGATTTACCCATGGGTGCCGCCATCGCATCCTCAAGTTCGAGTCCAAGGGTTAGCATGAGCGGGCGAGACCGGTAATAGGCACTTGCAGCATCATGAGGGTGGTCGAGCTGTAAACCGAGGAGAATCTGCGCCAGTTCATGTCCGCGTGCTGAGAATTGGTACAGAACTTTTTTATCGGGTACCAGCTCATTTTCTTCTTTGTCGTCGAGGTGCCTTGAGGTGAGCATCAATCGGGCAACCTTATTCCAGTCAACCGTTTTGATAAAATCTTCGCTTGTTTTAACTGCCATAATTTAACTCAGAGACTTAAACTCAATTAACTTCTGATTTCGGAATAGATTTTCATAAAATGATCCATTTCGGATTGTGTGCCGATCGTTATGCGGACACAGTGAGGTAACCCGAATGCATTTAATTGTCTTAAAATAACGCCATTTTCAAGCATTTGCTGTGAAAAATTAATAGCCTCATCCTCATTCTTCAACACCAGCATCACAGAATTTGAGATGGATGGCACGTACACTGCCTCCTGCTCGTTGAAGAAGTCGCAGAGACGTTTCCGCTGATTTTCAACAAGCTGAACACTTTTTTCAAGAAACGTATCATCACGGATAGCAGCAAGTGCGGCTGCTTGGGCGGGGGTCGTGGGCTCGAACGTAAGTTTACATTTCATCAGCTGCTCTATTATAACTGTGTCGGCGATCGCATAACCGATTCGGAATCCTGCCAAACCGTACCCCTTTGAGAAAGTCCGTGTAATAATCACATTATTGCGTCTGTAATCAAGTGCTGAAGGATATCCAGGTTTATTCCTGGCGTATTCGTAGTACGCTTCATCGGCTATAATCAATACATCATCAGGAACCGCATCAATAAACTCACGATAAGCTTTCTCTTCGATAAATGTGCCCGTCGGGTTATTGGGGTTTGCGATATAAACCATCCGCGTGTTCTCATCAATCGCGCTGATGATTGCCCGGGTATCATAACCAAAATCTTTAGTCACCGGCACCTTTTTAAGCCCGATTCCCATCACACCTGCCTGCACAAAAATCCCTACAAAAGTAGCGTCTGCCGTAACAATATTCTGTTCTCCTTCATCGGCAAATGTCCTGCATAGAATCGAGAGAATACTTTCTGATCCCGCTGCAACCAATACTTCACCTTCAGACACCGTATTCCGATCTGCAATCTCTTTTTTCAAAATTCTTGCAACGGGATCAGGATAGTCCTGTATCTGCTGAAGGGCTTCAGAAACCGCTGCCGGAACTTCCGGACTACAACCCAGCCGATTCTCATTTGAGGCTAATTTTGATATCTGGGTTACATTGTATTGCTGTTTAACCTCATCAATTGTTTTTCCGGCAACATATGGTTTCAGATTTAGAATTCGATCCGGTACTTTAATCAAAACAACAGCTCACGTATTAAAATTAGGAATAAATCTCCCGGCTGATCCTGATTGCCGGACGGATAAAGATACTTTTTTCAATGCACAGGAAGAAACAAAGAAAGCGCTTTCAAATGCAATTAATAATTTGATTGAAAGCCCTGAGTTACTGTTATTTAATAAACTTTTAAGAAAAATAAATCGTATGTCTAATCATTATGTCGTCACCGGATCGAGTCGCGGAATAGGGTATGAACTGGTTAAATCCCTGGCCAATAAAAATCACCTGGTAACAGTTGTAGCCCGGTCAGAAGAGAAATTAACTTCCCTCAGAAGTTTATTCCCTGAACAAATTTTTCCAATCACCGCAGATATAACGACTGAGGAAGGTCGGAATACGCTTATTGGACACATCAAAGAAAAGTCAATTTCGCTTGATGGTATCGTACATAATGCCGGACTCCTCATAAAGAAACCGTTTGAAGAGCTCACAGACGACGACTGGAACAGGCAACTCGATGTAAACCTTCTGGCTCCCGTATTTTTAACCCGCGACCTTCTCCCGCACATGAACAGCGGCAGTCATATTTTAAATATCGGCAGTATGGGTGGATTCCAGGGTAGCAGTAAATTCCCCGGACTTTCTGCGTATAGCGTGGCAAAAGGAGCGCTCTCAGTGCTAACGGAGTGCCTTGCTGCAGAGCTGGCCGATCGAAATATCTCTTCAAACTGTCTGTGCCTCGGCGCTGTTCAAACTGAAATGTTTGAAGCCGCATTTCCCGATTTTCAGGCACCCGTTCAACCCGGGGATATGGGGCGCTATATCTCTGAATTCCTGCTGGATGCCCATAAACTTTTCAACGGACGCGTTCTCCCTGTCTCCCTCGCTGATCCTTCGTAATGGATGCATGGGATTAATTATTTAGGTAACTTTGAGCTTTTGAAAAACTGAATATAATATCATTTATGAAGAAGCTGTTCCTTCCTGCCCTGATCCTCTTTGTTGTTATCTCATTCACGTTGAAACCTGCAACCTCCCATAGCCAAACGGTTGATCTGCTTGGAGGAAATATCTTAAACGGGGCCGTGACCGGCGCTCTTTTAGGGGCTGGTGTGATGGGACTTCAAAACAATGATGATTTTGCACCGCTGCGCATTGGAGTCGGGGCCGGTATACTTGGTGGTGCCGGAATCGCGGCATACGATATCATCACACTTCCTCAGGGCCAGCAATTTTTCATTTCCGGAGTGTTTAATGATGGAAATAATTCCTCAATTCTCATTCTTCTCGACACGATGTATGGCGCAGCAACCGGCGGAGTACTCGGATCAGCTGTAATGCTTATTCAAAACAAACCGCTTGTAAAAGGGCTTCAATATGGCGGAAGCGCAGGAGCCTGGGTCGGGTTTGGATTTGGATTAATTGATGCATTCACCCTTTCCGAACGGAATAGTGATTTCACCGCTTCATCGATCTTCAACCGATCTTCTATTATTGAAACCAGTGCCGGTCCTCTTGATTTAGGATTCGGCGAACCCACAGTTTATCACACTCTCAGCCTCGATCACAACTCCAACGGTATTGATTATGCACCCGGTTTTAAATTCTTTTCAATCAGCAGCCGGTTTTAAAAACGATTAGCTTATTTCTTCGTCGGGTCTGATTTCAGCGCCTTCTCGCTCATCTTCTGATGTAGCCATCGTGTAAAGAACTGCCCTTGTTGTATTTACATGCCCGGAAAGTGACGGATTGATTCCATCACTCAGATAGTACCACGCTTCCGGCGGACTCCCCATCCGTTTTCCTTTGGGATCTACAATATACCCGGTTTTGCCGGTGATGATCTGCCGGATCTGGTCGAGATCATTCTCATCGATATCAAAATCAAACAGTTCCATTTTATCCAGAAGACCCGGAATGATGGGAGGTGGTGAAATCCATATCACAGGATTTTCGGTTACTTCTTTGATCGCATCCTCAATGGTGGAGAGGTTTTCCCACGTTTCAGAAAGGGGAAGCAGTGTTCTTTTCGGTGCGATGGAGAGCCTGGTAGCATCAAACAGTCCAAGTGAAATAAAAACCCAGTCAGGCTCAAAACTGAGAACATCACGATGAAGTCTGCGTAACGCCTGTGAACTTGTGTCATTCGTTTGCCCCGCATTGATAAACCTGTAATCGGCATCCGGACGTGATATATCCAGCACTTCCCGCAATATTTCGAACCAGCTCTGTAAATCATCGGTTGAGGAATCTCCAATTGCAACAATCGTGTCGCCCGGTGAGAAAGGCAGATTATCAATCCAATCCATTACATCGTCATCTTTCAATAGCTCCAGCGCAGCCTCTTTTGCATTTTTAGAATACATATCACGCAGTGAAGAAAGCTCATCTTCTGTCAGGCCAAACAGGTTCGCAACAGCCGCTCTATTACTGATTCCCGGGAGAAGCGGAAATTGTTTTTCAATATTTAAAAACTGAAGAAGATATTTCTCGAGTGCTTCTTTTTCTTCTTCAGATGCTTTTTTAAAATTACTCATCAGGTATACTTTTCAATTAAAAATGATTTCAGTTTAGGAACGCCAACACCGGCTGTTTCAGAATAGTGCGTCCATTCAGTTGAACGTACCAGATCAGGTGTGGTTGGATCTACAACAAATTTTGGAATACCGGCGGGAGCAAAATCTACCAATCCTGCGGCAGGGTAAACTACAAGTGATGTCCCGATCACAACCAAAATATCAGTTGCTTGTATAATTTCTGTTGCGGGCTCAATATTTGGAACAGCCTCACCAAACCAAACAACATTGGGACGGAGCTGACTTCCATCGTCGGCAGTATCCCCTGTTTCGATCCGTTTGCTTCCGATGTCGATTACAGCATCCGGATCGACACTGCTTCTGGCCTGCCGCAACATACCGTGCAGATGAAGAACGTTGGCAGATCCGGCTTTCTCATGCAGATCATCCACATTTTGTGTGATTATAGAAACATTGAAATACTCTTCCAGTTCAGCGAGTGAAGTGTGGCCTTTATTCGGTTTCGCTTTTGCAGCCTGGGCTCTTCGCTGATTATAGAATTCGAGAACGGTATCCGGATCTCTCTGCCAGCCTTCAACCGTAGCTACATCCTCAATATCAAATCCTTCCCAGAGTCCCCCGGAATCCCTGAACGTAGATAGACCGCTATCCGCACTCATTCCTGCACCGGTGAGAACTGCAATCGATTTCATAAAGATGATCTGAGCGGTGTAATTTAGGTTCTCATCAGTTGTAACCAGGAACTATCTGGTTGATACTCATCAATGATATCAGCTTGTGCCTCAGATGCATATCTGGCAACCAGTCCATTAATTTCTGATTTGATGCTTTTGATACTATTGGCAATCAAATCGCTGTTAAAGCCAGATTCACCCAGCTTTATAGTCATATTAAGCGAAACCATTCTTCCGATTGCCCGTCCAAGCTGTACCAGTTTTCGCTGAGCCATTTTGTAATCAACCTCAAAATCAAGTTGATCCTTAAAGTGATCCGCTGCATGTTCTGTAAGTGAATAATCCTTCAGGAAATGATAGAGATTATTCACTTTAGATTTGCGCATAGATTTTAAAACAGACTCTGATATCTGCTGATATAAAATATCATTCGATCCTTCAAAAATCTGAAATGGCCGGCTGTCCACCAGGGAACGTCCGGCAATATGATCGAGACGGTATCCCTTTGCTCCAACAAGCTGCATCAGGGATTGAGATGCCTCGTGCATGTAATCAGTAATCACACTTTTTATGGAGTTTGCTGCAACGTCCATTTTAGATGTATCTTTTTCCATCGATACATTTGTAGATGTAAAATAAGCCATGGCTGAGCTGACCGTAAAGTAAGATTGCAAGTTAGCCAGTCTCTCTTTAACCTGATCATAATTAAATAGTGATTTCCCTCCAACATATCTATCACGGCAATGCTCAATTGCTTCATCCATTATTCTCCGAAGATAGCCTGTACTCATACCGGGAAACTGCAATCTGCTGCGATGTAATATATCCAGCATCATTTTAACGCCAGTAGATTTTGGTTGTAATCTATACTCTTCAGAAACAGTAATATCAATCCGGTTTTTACCATAAGGAAGCATCAAAAGTCCGAGATTTTTGTAATACTCTTCAACTTCAATCCCCCCTTTTGAGCTATCATGTACAAAAAAACCAATGTCGCGACCGAGATTACCTTCATTATCCATACCTCTTGCGGTAATAAGCCAGTAATCCGCCCAGCCTGTTAAACCGGCCCAATGTTTAAGGCCTTCAATTTTATAGTTACCTTGCTGATCCTTCTGAGAAAAACCGGTTTGCATTTTAAGCGCATCAGAACCAAAATCGGGCTCCGTTATCATCAGGCCACCCATATTATTATCAAGAATAAATCTCTTAAAAACTTCGGCCTGAGCCTGATCATGCCCATAATTTGCAAGTGGCTGCAGGAAAAGTGCACCATTGATCCCCATCATTAATGATAGTGGAAGAGATTGATAGGAAGTGGTTTCGAGCATCGTTAATGCTTCTGCTGTATATGCCCCGCGCCCTCCATGCTCACTTGGTATGAACGTGGATAGAGGTTTACAGTCGAGGATTTGTCGCATGACATACGGAGGCAGTCCTCTGTTGTTTACCAATTCATTTTCTTCATTTCTTTCGGTAAAAAGCTCAGATAATTTATTCTGATACTCATTAATAAAATCATTGAGGCTTTTCTTAACTGAGGCTGGTTTAATTGCGTCCAATTCCACGATTTTTAAATTTAAATGACACTTTCCAAATACATGCTTATAACACTAATAAGATAACAAAAGTGCCCCAAAAAAACAGTCCATTGATAACTGCCTTCGATTGACTCGTAAAGCATAATATTTATTCTATCCCAATCATCACAAGGTATTTTGCAAATAAGCAATTTTATAACCTGAAATACATATCCTTAAAATAGATCAGAATTGTGAGGGAATTAAAATAGATCTGATATATATCTATCTATTACAATCGGATTAATAAAGCGTCTTAAAATGGGGTAGTGG
>NZ_QUOK01000006.1 GCF_003390325.1 Rhodohalobacter sp. SW132
GTTAACCCTGCAGCAACTGTACCTGATATTCCCAGATCGGATGCCGCCGATAGAAAGAATTGCTGACGGGGGCTAGCCCCCGTCAGCAAACAATGACACACTTCGCTGAACACTACCATTGACACCTTTGATTAAAGCCACAATCAAACATGGTATTTCTGTCCACATCAAGCTGCACCAGAAATAAACCCCTTCAGGACCAAACGCCAATCACTGCTTCCAAGCCCTGAGAAATACCATGTTTTACCCCAACATCAATCCTAACCCTCAAACATGGTATTTCTGTGCACGTCAGGCTGCACCAGAAACAACCCCCTTCAGAACCAGACACCAATCACAATTTCAAAGCCTTGAGAAATACCATGTTTTACCCCGGCATCACTCCCAACCTCTAAACATGGTATTTCTGTCCACTTCAAGCCGCACCAGAAACAACCCCCTTCAGAACTAAACACCAACCAATGTTTCAGAGCCCTGAGAAATACCATGTTTCATCCCAGCATCACTCCCAATCCCCAAACATGGTATTTCTGTCCACGTCAGGCTGCGCCAGAAATAAACCCCTCTAGGACTATACGCAATCACTGTTTCAAAATCCTGAGAAATACCATGTTTCATCCCAGCATCAGTCCCAATCCTCAAACATGGTATTTCTATTCACTTCAAGCTGCGCCAGAAACAAACCCCCTTCAGAACCAGACACCAATCACAATTTCAAAGCCCTGAGAAATACCATGTTTCACCTCAACATCAATCCCAACCCCTAAACATGGTATTTCTGTCCACGTCAAGCTGCGCCGGAAACAAACCCCTTCAGGACCAAAAACCAATCACTATTTCAAAACCCTGAGAAATACCATGTTTCATCCCAGCATCACTCCCAACCCTCAAACATGGTATTTCTGTCCACATCAAGCTGCGCCAGAAATAAACCCCTTCAGGACCAAACGCCAATCACTGTTTCAAAATCCTGAGAAATACCATGTTTCATCCCAGCATCACTCCCAATCCTCAAACATGGTATTTCTGTCCAAGTCAAGCTGCACCAGAAATAAACCCCTTCAGGACCAAACGCCAATCCCGATTTCAAAACCCTGAGAAATACCATGTTTTTGTTTCATGTTTTGTTTCATGTTTTGTTTCATTAGGGCTTCTGTTTTACCAGGTCCATCGGTACAAACGGGGACTTTTTTGAACCCAATGCTCTTGATCAGGATACTGAATCCGCATGTTTACCAGCGGCCGGAAAAGTTTATTATGAATACGAGCCGGTGAAATGTACTCACTGATACCCGAACCCTGGTAAATCGAATCATCCATCTGCAGCATCAGCCGGCTGAAAAAACGCTGGTAAAATGGACCATCATCAATAATGCTGTTTTTCTGGATTAGAAATCGAATATCTCCATGCTTTTTTTCGATTTTCCGTGCAGATTTCAATCCAAACAGGTTCACAGAAAAATCGTCCGTTTCAATACCATCATCGAGAAACAGAATCTCCCCGCCCGGCCCAATAATCCACCCATTTGAGTGGTATTCGTCATTTTCATTCATCAGGTAATAAATCAGAGTTCGGTCGCCAAAATGAAGCCGGCCCCAGTACCAATCTTCGAAGCTATCCCGCAGCGGTTCGTTTCCTGTGTTATGATCGTGATATCCGAGTCCGGAAAAGCTGATTGTTTCTTCTTTAAATCCGCGAATCTGTAACGTCCCCTGAACTTTTGCCTGTGGCTGCACCAGATTCCACCGGTGGCCCTGGTCCCTTGTATTTTGACTTTTTTGAATCTGAATCGGGTTTAGAATCGATTCAAACACCAGTTCTCCTTTCAGTTGATCACCATTCGGAACGGTTTGATCCAGCGAAAGTCTATAGCACAATTTTTGACCTGCTATCTCCCGCTGAAACGTATTCTTTTTCACATGTCCCTCAGGCTTTCTGGCTGAAAAATCAGCCTCACCTGGTTTCACTTCTTCAAAAGAGTAAAATACAGGCTTCCCATCCCGGTAAACCGACAGGCTGATCGCGGGATATTGTTCTGCAAGAGGATACTTGTCATTCTGGAGGGCATCTAAATAACGGCGGGAAAACGGGTTTCCATCATAAAATATCACTACAATAGAGTACACTTCGTCGCTGGATACTGCATCAAAATACCACCATTCATAACTTCCGGGATTGATTTTTTTACTGCGGACATCGAGATCTGTGTCTGATAAAATTTGCATATGGTCACGAATGGTACGTTTTTCATATTCGTTGCGTCAAACAAATTACAACATAACGAACTGTTTCACACCTGATACTCACAATTTTGACCGATCCTTCCACCCTTTTCTGGTTAAGTGCTTTTTCACTTGCCTACTTGCTGGTTACTTCCTTTATCTTACTTCGGAACCGTCTGGAATTCACATCGCTGCGGTTTGAACAGTCTGATTCGATCCACTCAGATTTCTGGCCAAAACTATCGGTCTGTATTCCAGCCAGAAATGAGGAGCGAAATATCGTCTCATTGCTTACATCCGTCTGTGAGCAGGAATATCCGAATATTGAACTGCTGGTACTGGATGATCATTCCACAGATGCTACTGCTCAAAAAATTGAAAAGGTTTCGGCAGAATATCCCGGCAGAATACGATCAGTAGAGGCTGCTGAAAAACCAAAAAATTGGCTTGGAAAACCGTGGGCCTGCCACCAGCTGGGAAAAGAGGCAAGCGGAGACATATATCTGTTCCTGGATGCCGATACCCAATTAAAACCCGGAATGCTCACCTCCGTTGCATCGGCATTTTCCAGGCATAAACTTGATATGTTGACCGTTTGGCCCGAACAGATTACTCTCACATTCTGGGAAAAAACTATTGTGCCGCTAATTTATTACGCACTTCTCACTCTTCTCCCCTCAATTTACGTATACCGCTCTCCCCGATGGATTCCATCTTTTTTGCAAAAGAAAACCGACCCTCTCTTTGCCGCAGCTTGTGGTCAGTGTATCGCTTTCACTTCTGCAGGCTATGAAAAAACAGGAGGTCATGAATCGGTAAAAAAACAAATTGTTGAAGACGTTGAACTTGCCAAACGAGCCAAAAGAAATGGGCTAAAGCTGCGGATGTTCGAAGGTGTAGGATCTATACGCTGCAGAATGTACCGGTCGGAAAACGAGATATTTAACGGGTTACGTAAAAATTTCTTTCCCGGATTTGGCCGCTCTGTGCCACTATTTATCATAATGGGGCTCATCCACCTAATTGTGTTTGTACTGCCATTTTTTCTCCTGCCTTATTCACTTGTTATTGCATTTCCGGCACTGCTGTTTATGAGCGTTGCCTCCGTTTCAATCATTCTGCTGCACCGGTTTATACTATCGGTCTGGTTTAACTGGAACCCGCTCTATGGATTTTTGCACCCGTTAGCCGTGTTGTGGTTCCAGAGACTGGGAATTGTTTCGCTGATGGATCATTTCACAGGCCGAAAGGTAAAGTGGAAAGGGCGTGATGTTTGAACATCCGGTCTCCATTTGTTATAAAAAAAATAATCTGCTGTATTCTGATAAATATTCATTTTAGATTTGTAAACAGATGGTATTTTTCATTGAATTGTAACATATTTGATGTATGAGAAAGATCATTGAAAAATTTCTTCGCTATCTTGAAGTTGAGCGTAATTCATCGCATCATACTATTATATCCTATCAAACTGATCTGGAACAATTCTCCGATTTTCTGGAGAACCAGGATGAAAACAATGGCGAAGAACCTGACCCGGGCTCTGTCACCCGACTTGATATACGACTGTGGCTGGGCGAGCTTTCCGGTAACGGATTAGCCAGAAGCACTATCGCGCGAAAAGTAGCCTCAGTCCGTTCATTTTTTAAATATTGTTTTAAACGCGGTCATATTGAAAAAAATCCTGCACATTTATTGATCATTCCCAAACAGGAAAAACGGCTGCCACAGACCATCAAACCGGTGGATATTGAATCCATGATGGAGCTTGCCTCGGGCGATTCTTCATCTGAAATTCAGAACCGATCGATTCTTGAGTTGCTTTTTGGAACCGGAATCCGCCTCAGTGAACTTACACAGCTGAATCTGGCAGATGTTGATCTGCATAGAAGTCAAATCAAAGTTCTTGGTAAAGGAAATAAACAGCGAATTGTACCTCTTGGAACGCATGCTTTACACAGTTTAAAGAAACATCTTGAACACCGCACGGTATTATATGGTAGCCGCACAGACGGCGATGCAAAAATAGCAGTTTATCTGGCCCCGGGCGGCCAGCGAATTTACGCCCGATTTGTTCAGAGGGTGGTAAAATCGTTTATTGAAAGAGTAAGTGAAGTATCTCAAAAAAGCCCTCATGTTCTAAGGCACAGTTTTGCAACACACCTGCTCGATGCCGGTGCTGATATACGTGTTATTAAAGAACTTCTGGGCCACACAAATTTATCTGCTACTCAGATTTATACACATACCAGCGTAGAGCATTTAAAGAATATTTATAAACAAGCCCATCCAAGGGCAGAACATTAACTTAAACCGTAAAAGTCTATGAAAACGACATTCACAGCACGCCATTTTGATGCGAGCAGAGATCTTCAACAGTTTAGCCTTGACGCCGTTGAAAAACTGGAGCAGTTCTTTGACAAAATCATCGTTTGCGATATTGTATTACAGCCAGGCCAGGATGATGATAATCCTTACCGCGCCGAGCTGAATGTAAAGGTTCCTAAAACGCTGCTGAATATTTCAGAAGAAGCTCCCTCCTATGAGCAGGCGATGAACAGTGCTGTGGAAACGGCGATACGTCGTATCCGAAAATATAAAACCAAACATTTCGAGCGAAACTAAGCTCCTCTATGTCATTTCAGAACCAGAAACCCATTCCGGGCAAAGAAAAAATCGCTGTAGCATCACTCATCGATAAATTTCGAAAGAAATTAAGGGTTGAGCTAAAACTGCAAAGCGGTGAAAACAGAGCAGACCAGATCTTTATTCGAGATGTAGATCTGCACCGTCCCGGATTGGCCCTGGCCGGGTATATCGACCTGTTTACCTATCAAAAAGTTCAGATTATCGGGAATACTGAATCCAGGTATCTCGAAAACCTTTCGGAAAGTGAACAGGTCGATTCTTTTAAAAAAGTTACCTCATTTGACGTTCCTATCTTTATTTGTACTGCCGGCAATAAACTGCCCGATTCCCTTCTACAGATCGCGCGCGACAGGGACATTCCAATCGCATATACGCCGGTTAAAACCTCAAAATTCATGTTTCTTCTGCGTGATTTCCTGGAGGACTACTTTGCCGTTCAAACCATGATTCACGGAACAATGGTTGATGTGTACGGCATCGGGATTCTCATCAGTGGTAAATCAGGTATCGGAAAAAGCGAAGTGGCGCTTGATCTGGTGGAACGCGGCCATCGTCTTGTATCCGATGACGTGGTCATGCTTACAAAAAAGAGCAACATACTGATCGCTTCCGCAACCGAAATGAATAAACATTTTATGGAGATTCGGGGACTGGGCATCATCAATGTCATGTCGATGTTCGGAATTCGTTCCATACGCTACCAAAAGCGTCTTGAAGTTATTCTTGAGCTCAATCTTTGGGAAGATTCTCAAAATGTTGAGCGTACCGGCCTGGATAATGATCAGGATGAAATATTAGACACCTTAATACCTCTCATCAAATTGCCGATAACACCTGGTAAGAACATCACTGTAATTGCAGAAGTAATAGCTATGAACTATCTGCTTAAGCATTACGGCTATGATGCAGCTGAAGAATTTCAAAATAAAGTTCATTCACATATTGCCAGGAAAAAAGATGGCCCCGAGATGCCTAACAGGGCCGTTGAATACTTTGAAGGTGATTTCGAATAAATTTAGTAACAAATGACGTTCGAATTACTCCTGTATACAGGGAGATACTAATCTCACTTTTAAAGTTGGCTTACGATTTTTTAAAAACATAAACTTATGTCTACCCAAGATCACTATGTCTATGATGAAGACCAGTGCCGTTTCGTACCGGTGACATACGGTAAGAAAGAGCGCTACCTTCATACTTTTTCTATCTGGCTTATCAGCAGTGTCGTTTTTGCCTGTGTGGGACTTGCCGCACTTTCAAAAAATATTGGAACTCCGGCTGAACTTGCCCTTCTGGCTGAAAACCGTATTCTTGTGAGTCAGCTTGAAACCACTAAAACTTCCATTCTCACCCTTGAAGATAAAGTTCAGGGAATTGCCGAAATGGATAACGAAATGTACCGATCCGTACTCGGTATGGATCCGATACCGGATGAAAAACGTCATCCCGGTACCGGTGGTGCAGACATCTATTCGGAATTTGATCTCTACAGTGAAGACACCTCTGAAATTTTAAAGTGGACCGCGTCGCGACTCGACAATCTTGAGCGCCGTATAAATGTTCAGCAGATGTCTTTTGATGAAATCCGTGAATTTTACAATAATAACCAGGAACGGCTCCGCCACGTACCCGCTATTCGTCCGCTTGATGGAATTCTGCTTAGTGGATTTGGCATGCGGATCCACCCCGTTTTCAAATATAAAAGAATGCACGCAGGCGTTGATTTTCGCGCCGAGATAGGAACAGATCTTTTTGCCACAGGCGATGGAGTTGTAAAATATGCTTCACGACGCGGCAACTTTGGGAACCTCCTGGTTATCGATCACGGATTTGGAATTGAAACTAAATATGCTCACCTCTCAGGTTTTGCCGATGGTATACGTGTGGGATCTGAGGTAAAAAGGGGAGATATTGTTGCATATTCCGGCAATACAGGCCTCACAAATGGCCCTCACCTTCACTACGAAGTTCATGTGAATGGTCAGCCTGTGGATCCGCTTAACTACCTCTTCGCGGACGTAACACCGGAAGAGTACCTGATGTACCAGGAAATTGCACGTACAAATCCAACCTCGATGGATTAATAATCTTTTCGTTGTACTGAGACAATAATCTTAAAATAAAAAAAGGTGAAACCGGCCATAGTGCTGATTTCACCTTTTTTATTTTTGATTGTACAGCACTCTGTTATCGCCTCTCCAGGCACGAAAACTAACCCGGCTATTCCGCAATATTTTTGAGATTCATGTTACCCGTCGAACTACAGTAATGTGTATACATTATTCTGAGTTGATAAGGATTACACAGGATTCCGCAGATTCGGGTGCAGCGATTACTGTCAAGAAATTTATACCTTAATTTCGTTTACCCAAGGTTTAAATGCAGCGGAAAAGAATTGCTAAACACCTGTAATCTGTTCTCGGTTCTTACATTTGACGGATATCACAAAACAGTCCATCGAAACGTTTCATCTCGCACTTCCCCGATGGGATCCTGTTGGAAGATACGCGATCTACTGTCCTTAGCAAAGGCAGGAGATGCCACGCCGGGGCGTGGCATGACAGTAATTGTTGACGAATTAACTTAACTAAGGCCTTTGTTGGACTGTTTTTGCCATTTTTTAAATCGTATCAGGCCTGCAGGACGACGAACGTTTCCACTGCCACATTTAACTTCACCATTTCTGAGAGACACCGTCACGAGACTTACTGAGATGTTCGGCCTAATTGTAAGTGATCCAGACTCGCAGGCTGATGAACATTGTTCGTAACTAACGGGCTTATCATGATAAAGAAGAGATTGCCACAGAATGTATGATTAACCCATTGCCGTATCACGGCTGCACTATTATACAGGTCATCGGATGACAATCGAAAATCGAGGGGTTAAGGAACCGGATCAATTTTAATATTCACTCATCCGATGGCTGGCAACTGAGTATATACCTTTGACTCCGCGTCATTCCAGAAAATAGATTCATGATTCAACACTGTTTGATGGGACTTGTTGAATCAGGGTTCAAATAAAAAAGTCCGTTCGGAAAGTAATCCGGACGGACTTTTTAAAATATTTTCTGGCAAGGAATCGTATCGATAGCTCTCTGGAATTCAGCGCGCTATCAGGCGGTCTGTTCTTTTTTATTCTTGGTGCTGGAATGAGAATTGAACATAAAACCGCGCTTTCGAATCGTTTCTATATATTCATATTCAGAATGTTCGCGGATTTTCTTGCGCAGATAGCTGATGTACACATTAATGTAGTTGGTCTGTGTATCAAAATGGATATCCCACACGTTTTGCGCGAGTTCTTCCTGGGAAATAACTTTATCGCGATTCTTCATAAAGTAAACCAGAAGATTGAACTCGTTGTTGGTCAGCGGCACATTTGTTCCCTGGATCCTCATCTCCCGGTTGATAAGGTCAACCTTCACGTCTCCGCATGAAAGCTCCTTTTCAAGCTCTTTGGAGCTTCTGCGGGCGATCGCATCAATCCTTGCCATCAACTCTTCGCTGTTGAACGGCTTTGTGAGATAATCATCTGCGCCCACATTCAGCACCTTGATCTTCACATCCGTTTCGTGTTCAGCGGAGAGTACAAGTACCGGTGTAACAATGCCCTGCTCACGTATTTTAGCGCAGACATCGTACCCGTTGCCATCAGGAAGCCGAAGATCCAGCACGATCATGTCAAACTCATCTGAAAACGCGAGTCTTTCACCTTCTTCTGCTGTTTCAGCAATGGATACAGTATTTCCTTTGTGCTCGAGAATTGCCTTGACCAGAGTACGAACCGTTGGATCGTCTTCTACGACAAGGATACTCATTGCTTTTTTATCGTCTGTTGATGCAGTCATAAGAGTATATCAGATGATGGACTTATTAAACTTTGCTAATGTAAAAAAAAAATGACTAAAATTATATTGGCTTCTAATTGTAGCCCCTATGGCTCAGCCAATCGATTATTCTTTCGATGCCGGTATTCGAAAATGTGTGAGTTTCCTCAATTTCAACGAAAGTGGCATCTACCCCGTTACTCCTCAATACTTCCATTTCTTTTCTTTGAGGAGCGGGTTCTACCATGTTATCGTCAATTCCGTGCAAAGCTAAAATGTTTTGGTGAGAAATTTTCCGGTAATCTCCAATTAGAAGTTCAGATTTAAACCTTGCACCATACATAATCAACTCATTTACCTGCTCAGGATTATGTATTGCATGATAACCTGCCAAATAGCCACCCATAGAAAATCCGATAATACAAGTTCTGTTACTGGAAATAGCACCCGTCGTTCGCTGGATAATTTGCCTTATAAACCTGGAGGCATGATCAAGCGAAACCCGAAATTGTTCCTGTTCCCCATCATACATATACCATGCTCTGCCCCAATCTTCAACTTTTTTTTGTCCTTTTCGGTCGTACAGTGGATAAGGCCCCTGAATAAACAGATGATAGGCAGAGAGGCCCAACATCGGTATACATTCTGTTTTAAATGATTTAATATTCTTTCCAAATCCATGCAGATATACAATCAGTGGTTTTTCAGCTTCTTTTTTACCGGTCTCGAGAAGCTGGTAGGGTACCTGTATTTTAAACCCTGCTTTTCCTGATTGCAATAATTCAGCCTCAGATTCTTTCATATATAACTACAACTTTATTTTTTCTGGATATTCAACGTATTCAAGGCATAATCCATGTGACGGTGCAGAGTAGGCTTTTTGTCTGACTTCTTCACCCCTTAATAAATCTTCAAATTTCCCTGTCTCCGCTTTGCCGGTTGCTTCTCGCACCATTGCACCTGTCAGCCGTCGGACCATATGCCTTAAAAACCGGTTCGCTTGTACGCGGTAGCAAAGCATTCCGTCATTTTCAAACCAATAGCTCTGCGATACCGTACAAATAGTTGTCATATTCTCAACTTCAGGAGGGATACAGAAATTCCTGAAATCATGTGCCCCCAATACTTTACCAGCAAGTTTTTTGAGAACATTCCTTTCGATTTCGTATCCGCAATTCCATGAATAATGCCTTCGCAGCGGTGATTTTCTCTCCATGATCCGATAAAGATATGATCTGGACAGTGCATGAAATCGGGCATGGAAACCGGGATCAGCCAGAACGGCATCCGTCATGGCTACATCAGGAGGAAGAAGTCCGCGCATGGCATGGATGAAGCGGTTTCTCTCAGTTTCATCGGGAAGATCGGCGTGGGCGGTCTGAGCCATGGCATGTACTCCGGCATCTGTTCGGCCCTGGCCGGCAATATCCACATCAAACTGAAAAAGAGTTGAAAGTGCCTCCTCGATAACCTGCTCAACGGTTCGACCCCTGGGCTGTTTTTGCCAGCCGCTAAATTTAGTTCCGTCGTATTCAAAGGTTAGCTTCCAGCGTTGCATCTTAAAAGCGAAAAGAAAGATTTGCAACGATCCCGGTATCTCCGCTGCCAATTGGATGCACCGGTGTGAACACAAGTTCGGGACTACTCGCCATGTTCCGGGCCCTTCGGTAGGCGCTGACTGCACTTACGGCACGGTTAACCACCATGAGTGCTGCAATAGCGGGAAGCTGGTTTCTGGCATTGTCGCTCTTTTCACGCAGTTCCTGGTATCGCTGACGATCTTCGGGAGTCTTCCACTCCCACCGGTTTTCGGGTGAATCTGCAAAGAGTTGGTCCCAATTCCGGCTCCGCAGCTGAAAATCGTTGTATTCGGCGAGATTATCGTGTTGTCCCAGTGCCAGTCGGAATGCACGGGAGCGATCATGAATGGCAACACCTGCCTTGTGATTGGCAAATGTTAAATACTGATCCTCAAGATTTCCTGCGCGGGCTGTAAATCCAAAATAACTTCCGATCAGAACCAATTCTGCTCCGAGATGTACCTGGCCTCTCAGCCAGTTGTCACTGTCGTTGTAATAATGCCCCCAGCCCGGAACAGCAAGAGATCGAAGAAAAGAACCGCGCGGATCAGGCTGCGCCTCCGCCTGGATGGGTATCCAAACCAACAGTCCCGCAAGCAAAATAATCGCTGTAGAAAAGGATCTGCGGGATTGTTGAATCGTCTTCAAAATTTAGCCAAGGTATATATTAATTATAGTTTATCAGATGAATTGTACGAATATTATTCTTCAGATTCATCATCCGAATAGTTCTCCTGTGTTTTCTTCTCCCGAGACCAGTGTCGGAAAATCGAAATGGTAAACCCGCCCATCAGCAGAAATGTCCCGAGCCATACGACCGATACAAACGGTTTGATTTCTGCGACTACGAGAATCCAGTCTTCTTCGAAATCTTCAAGGGTTCCGTTGATCGTCAGTTCGATCGATTCATCCTCGGGAATCAACCGTGAAAACTGTACTTCCATCTCCCACGCATCAATCGCCAGACCGGGTGAATAGGTAAAACTCCTGCCCTCTTCTGTATATACAGCAAAAAGCGGTTCAACTTCGTAGGCGCGCCCGCTCGAAATGTTTTCTACACGTATGAGCGCACGAATTCCAACCTGTGTATTATCGGGCAGATGCTCTTCTGATGCCGGCCTGAAATCAACAAAAGATAAAGAAAAATCACCCGCTTCGACGGTTTCCCCTCGCGTAAGTTCTACTTTCTGTGTATCGTCTTGCGGCTCCTCATTTCCTGAGACAGGCAGCAATTGATTCTGGCGTTCAACCCGCTCATTTTCATTTGCTACATACCGGCTGCCGGCTACATAAAAGTAAATATCGCTAAGCAAGCCGCTTCGTACATGCGGATCTACCGACCACTCGATGTTATCCCTGGACGAGGTTGTAAGCATCGGGTAAACCACCGGGTCCATATAAAAAGGACTTCCACCGTCTACAGGCTCGAACCTGACCCGGTATGATTGCTGCCCGGGGCGGGGAGAATCGGATACTTCATACCCTTCATAGGTAACCATCCAGCGTTCGTTTATCAGTTTTGGACGATCAATCTCCAGCTCAAACATCTCCACCGGCTGAGTGACCGGGAATCCTTCTTCATCATACACATCACCCTGGGCTATTCTTGCATTGTAGTCTGCAGCGCGCTGATCGAGCAGCGGTTCGGTATATACAGATGATGCGATTATCCCGAGCAGCAGCACACCAAAACCGATATGGTTTAATGAGCCCCCGATCAGTTTCGGCTTTCGTTTTAACAGATCAAACAGTATTGCACCGTTACCAAACACGGCAAACCAGGCCGCAAAAATAAATACCATATAATAGATGTTTCTTACATCACCCAGAATTATCGAAAGTATTGAGGCGATGGACGTAAGAAGCAGCGGGACGACTAAAATTCCGGCAAGGGATTCCCATGTATATCTTTTCCAGAAAAGATGCTGGCCAATCACAGTGAAGAACGCCATGATAATGGCAATAGGCATGCTCCAGTTATTGTAGAACGAAATTTCCGGAGGTGTGGGATTATCAACGAAAAATCGCCCGATGATTGGTGAACTGGTTCCAAATATAATTACAAGCCCCATAATCAATAGCAGCATTGACCCGGTAAACGTCATGAACTCGCGGCTCAAAACCGTAGACTCTTTTTCAGGGCTTGGCAGCTCTCTGTACCGGTAGAGATAAAAACCGATTCCGAGGAATGTCATCACTAAGATGAATAGCAAAAGTTGACCGTACAACCCAAGATCCACAAAACTGTGCACAGATTGTTCACCCAGTACGCCTGAACGCGTTAAAAAGGTTTGATATACAATCGCAATGTAGGCCAGAATGGATAAAAATATTGAGGCTTTGTGCGCCCTTGAGCTTTTCCTCTGGATAATCATGGCGTGAATTCCCGCAGTTCCGATCAGCCACGGCACCAGGGATGCATTTTCTACGGGATCCCAGGCCCAGTATCCGCCAAACGAGAGAGTTTCATATGCCCAGTATCCGCCAAGAAAAATTGCAGTAAGCAGTGAAAGGTTTGCTGCGAGAGTCCACGGTAACGCAGGTTTAATCCATTCGTGATAGGTTTTTGTCCAGAGTGATGCGATTGCAAACGCAAAAGGAACCGTCATCATAGCAAAGCCGACAAAAATAATCGGCGGGTGAATCATCATCCAGGGACTTTTCAGCAGATCATTCAGACCGGAACCGTCAGCTGGAACAAAATCCGGATTAGCCTGGATAAATGGTGCGTTGGGCATTTCCATTGCGATCGTTCTGAAGGGAGATGCACCGATGTTGATTCCAAAAAAGTTCCATCCAACCACCATGGAGAGGAGAAAAACCTGTGTGAGAGCCATCACCGCCATCACCGGAGCTTTATATGGGGTTCGTGTCCACTTTATCAGCCCGATTCCAACGACAAAGGAGCATATAATCCAGAGCATAAAACTCCCCTCCTGTCCGCCATAAAAAGCAGAAAAGAGATATTGAGTCTCCAAATCGAGGCTGGTATAGTTCCATACATAATAGTATTGAAACTGATGGGTCATAATCAGGTAGATAAGAATACCTGAGGAGATCAGCAGGGTGACTCCCTTAGTTCCCCAAAGCCAGTTTGAAACACGCTCAATTTTTTTGTTGTTGCTGTATGCCGCGTAGGAATAGGCGATCATTGCGGCAATTGAAGCAATAAACGACGCCGCAAGAAAAATGTGCCCGATTGTACCTGTCATAAATCTTAACCTTCTTCAGCGCTTGTAAATTCTATCTCACTGGCATCGTTGTACTTAGACGGGCACTTCATCAGCATGTCATTTGCATAGAACGTGTTGTTCCGCATCTCGCCAATTACCACCAATTGAGTGGCCTGCTCGAAATTATTCGGTTTTGGCCGCGGATATACAACACGGCGCACATTTCCATCTTCATCTTTCATATGAAATGAAAATTGCATCCTCTCACGGGAGAAGCCCCATTCCTCGGAATCATCCCAAACGCCAACCACATGAGATGACGGACGATGTTCCGCTTCAATAAAATTAACGTATGTATCGATACTATTACCAAAGTTATACATCAAAAGAGATGTAAACAGTACAATAGCCCCTATTCCCAAATATAGCTTAATGTTCATTTTTCAGAATCTTGTTCTAACGTTTTTTCGAGTTTAGCTACTTTTTTATCTACTCTTATCATGAAAAAGAGCAGTACGAACCAAATGATCAGGCTGACTCCCAGCACAACAAAAATGAGATCATTTGAACTCATGAATTGCACAAATGCAGATGCCTGCTCTGTGTTTTCCATGGCAGTCCATTGATCTGAGTAACTCGACGTGAGTGTATCAACGGACGATTCCTGTAAATCTTTTACTGCTGATGCTGCTGTTTTCATACCTGAGCGGTCGTGCGGTCTTTAATTTTTTTATATCTGTTCATAATGTCCATCATCCAGATTGCCAGCCCGATAAAACCGATAACTGCCGGGTAAAATATAAGCCGAAGCTCGGGTGCGGTCATGTCGCTGAATGCCGGATTACCTTCTGCCCCGGGGTGCAGACTTGGAAGCTGCCTTGGGATGATGTATAAGAGGAAAGGTACGGTTGTAACTCCAAAAATATTGTACACAGCCGAGATTTTCGCCTTTTTTACATTGTTGTTAAATGCGGAACGCAAAATAAAATAGGCCACAAAAATAAGCATTGAGAGTGCAGAAAGATTCATACGGGGCTCTGCAAACGTCCACCAGGTTCCCCAGGTAAAACGTGCCCAGAGTGCTCCGGTCAGGAGTCCGCAGATACCAAATGTAAGCCCGACTGCAGTTGCTGTTTCTGCTTTTCGATCCCACTTCAGATCCTCACTATTCAAATATCGAATACTGAAAACGAAAGCCATTCCAAAAGCAATCATCATCGTAAACCACATCGGTACATGCAGAAATAAATTCCGGGCCGTTTCTTCCAGAATTGGAATGTGTGGTATGGATATTAAGAATCCGACTGTGATGACCAATGTCATCCAAACGGCTACGATATACTTCCAGACTTGCAAAGCAGAGAGATTTATGTGATCGTTGTTAGCTGATTAATATACCCAAAATGAACTTAAAATGTGTGAATTCGATATGAATTAAACAGTTCCTTTTAGAATTGGGAATTCATCAAAAGTTTAGTAAAACGCGGTTATCCGACGGCCATCCGCAGATGAATTATGAAATCAAAATTTTGTTTTCTTTGGATAGGTTCTTAATCTCTGCGCATGTATTAAACTGACTTCTGTTCTGTAACTGAATTTTTCATCAATAATTGCAAGACCTGAATATTTATGGCATTAATGATTTCAGTATCCGGAATTCGCGGAATTTTCGGCTCACACCTTACTCCGGAAAACATCATCCGATTTACGGCCGCTTACGGCACCTGGCTTGACGGCGGTACGGTTGTCGTGGGAAGAGATTCAAGAGTAACCGGCCAAATCTGCGAAGATCTCGTCTGTGCAACACTCCAGAGTGTTGGATGTGATGTTATAAAAACCGGTATCGTACCCACTCCAACTGTTGCCATGGGAGTGCTGAAACATGCGGCGCAGGGTGGTTTGATTATAACAGCGAGCCATAATCCGGCCCAATGGAATGCCCTGAAAATGCTGAACGAGAAAAGTGAATTTCTCGACCCGGAACAGGGAAAAAAGGTGATCGAAATTGCAGAAAACGGGGAGTTCAATTACAAACCGTATGACCAGATCGGGAGGATTATCACCGATACGGAGTTGATTGACTCCCATATTCAGAAAATTCTCGCACTCCCCTATATTGATTCAGAGACTATTAAAAAGAGTAAATTCACTGTTGCTGTTGATGCTGTAAACGGTGCCGGATCAGAAGCCCTTCCTCAATTGCTTGAGGCGCTTGGTGTTTCTGTGCACAAACTCCACTGCGAACCAACCGGTATTTTCCCTCACAACCCGGAGCCGCTGCCCGAACATCTTGAAGAGATCTGCAATTTTGTGCGCGATAATGATTGCGATCTCGGAGTGGTTACAGATCCCGATGGCGACCGGCTTGCGCTCGTTGATGAAAACGGAAAACTTTTTGGAGAAGAGTACACACAGGTTGCTGCGTTTGATTTTATGCTTGAAAAAAATCCGGGCGATACCGCAACCAACCTCTCCTCATCACGAGCTGCAGATGATATTTCCGAAAAACATGGACAGACCTGTCACCGCGCTTCTGTGGGCGAAATCAATGTTGTGAAAGTGATGCAGGAAAAAGAGGCCGTAATCAGCGGCGAAGGCAATG
This sequence comes from Rhodohalobacter sp. SW132, assembly GCF_003390325.1. Lineage (NCBI taxonomy): Bacteria > Pseudomonadati > Balneolota > Balneolia > Balneolales > Balneolaceae > Rhodohalobacter > Rhodohalobacter sp. SW132. The sequence continues at coordinate 16,060 of NZ_QUOK01000006.1, forward strand.
GCGGTGTGATCAATCCTGATCTCCATGCCGGCCGCGATGCGCTTGTCGGCACAGCAATGATTCTTCAGCTGCTGGCAGAGCGAAAAATTAAAGCCTCTGCCTATCGCGATTCGCTGCCCGACTACAAGATGGTGAAACAAAAAATCCAGCTTTCCGATCTGGGAATGGATGCCGATGAACTGCTTGAAAAAGTTGCCGAAACATTTAAAAATGAAGAGGTAAATACACTTGACGGTGTGAAGATAGACTTCAGCGAAGGTTGGGTTCACTTCCGAAAATCGAATACGGAGCCGATTGTGCGAGTTTACAGTGAAGGAAAAAGCGAAGAGGATGCCCGTTCACTGGCAGACAAAGTTCTGGATGTGATTCGGTAAATCATTGCTGTTCAAAATATTTTTGAAGCTGGCAAAAGCCTGAGTTCGATTCTAAAATTAATTTAAAAAAGCGGGTGATCCTGTCCAAAAGAGCGTCATCCCGTACTTGATACGGGATCTCCTATCCCTAATACAGGAGATACCGGATCAAAGTCCGGTATGACAGTAACTGAAGATAATATGCCTTGTTGTACGCTCTTTTGGACAGGATCACCCGCTTTTTAACATTAGGTATGACATTATTAATCGAACTCAGGTTAAAAGCATTTTTTTAAAGTAGATGGATCTACAGGAAAGTTTGTTGATGAAAAATTCTTGTGCTGTTTATGAAGTTATAAAGGCTCCCGGTCATGTTGCAACCCGATCCAGCATCTCCCATTCTGGTTCGAAACGTTAAACTCCGCAAGTGAGATACGGTTGTTTTATGCGAAGACGGGAGATTAGGGAACAGGGTTCGCGATAACATCTCAAAAGAGTGTGTAGCTGTTACGACTTCTGGACTTCTCGGTTCAGCGAACCGAGTTACGTAGGAATTCCAGACGCTTAAAAATCGCTGAGTTCCGCTGAAAGACTTCTGTCCAAATTTCACAACTCAGCGAAACTCTGTGTGATACTTTGTGTAAATCTGCGATTTTAAAAATCAACGCGGATTATTCACCAGGTAATTTTTGATAGATCAAGCGGGTGCACGATTCATCATCCTAACCACATTTTTTTCAAAATCGGGATATATAATTCCTCTCTCGGTGATTATGCCGGATATATATCGGTGCGGGGTGATATCAAATGCAGGGTTGTAGGCGCTGGTCTGACCCGGAGAAATCGGATGCCCGTTTAGTGCAGTGACTTCCTCCTCATCACGTAATTCTATTTCGATATCATCTCCCGACGCAAGAGAAAGGTCAAACGTAGAATAGGGTGCCGCCACATAAAACGGGATGCCGTTCTCTTTCGCCAGAACAGCCAGCGTGTACGTTCCGATTTTGTTTGCCGTATCGCCATTTCGCGAAATTCGGTCAGCGCCCAGAATAACCAGGTCTACCTCTCCCCTTTGCATTAAAAATCCAGCCGCAGAATCCACAATCAGGGAGTGCGGTACTCCGGCTTTTCTCAACTCCCAGGTTGTCAGCCGTGCGCCCTGCAGAAGCGGACGAGTCTCATCAACCCACACCTGATTTATATTTCCTGCATTGTGAGCGTGCGTAATGCAGGAGAGCGCCGTGCCAAACTGACCGGTGGCAAGACCGCCTGTATTGCAATGTGTGAGTACCCGTTTCGGCTGATCAAAAAGCTGCAGTCCTTTTTCTCCGATCGATCTGCAAAGTTCGCGGTCCTCATCATGGATCTGAACGGCATCAGCCAGAACACTTTTCTTAATTTCATCAGTATTTTGCCCGTCACGCACGCCTCGTTCAACCTGATCCATCAGCTTATTTAGCGCCCACGACAAATTTACCGCTGTTGGCCTGGCAGAGTTTAGTGAGTCAGCTACCCTTCGGCACGCTTTTAAGAATTGATTGTCTATCTCAGTTTCCAAATCTTTAATACCGAGATAAAAACCGTATGCCCCCGAAATTCCAATTGCCGGGGCACCCCGTACACTTAATCTCCGGATGGCGTTTCGCACATCCTCAGCCGTTTTCAACTCGAGATAATTCTCCTCTCCGGGCAATTTGGTTTGATCGATAATTACCAGGGATTCGCCATCCCACCGTATCGATTCAAATACGTTTTCTGAACTGCTCATTTATACTACGTTTTATAGATTATAAACGCTGATTCGATTCAATTCGCTTTAGAGTCTCGGAAATCTCTGACAATAAGGGTTCGAGAGAATGACCAGTCTTCGAATCCTCAACCGGGGCTGAAGCGTGGTGAAAAGTGACTTCATCCCGCTGATCCATCACCTTTTTTCTGAAACCTTCGGAATCGATAATACCAGTCAGCTTCATATCCACAGCATTTGCAGCACTTTGGCCAGCTGTTTCAATTTGAAGTGAACTTAACCCAAAGTAACGTAAAACCGGGCCTTCCTTGAATGCCAGATCCTGAATTTTATCCAGCGGTATGGTTCGCTCTGTGGTAAACAAAACTCCTTTTTTGAAATGGAGAGCGCGGGTTGTTAATTCACAGTGAAGACCTTCAAAATATTTATTCAGGTAGGCGCGGCCGGCTATCAGCCAGACCGGTATCAAAATAATTCCAAATACTGTGGCTGCTAACCCCGCGATCACACAGATATTGATATACGTTTTGATCCTCGGCTCGAATTGAGCTTCATAAATTCGTGTTGCTTTTCCCTGGCGTGACGTCATAATCTGATTCTAAAAGTTTCGAAAAAAGTGAAACGATTATACCGCATTTTCTCATCACTTGTTACACAGATTAATATTTGCAGCGCTTTATCTTCCGCCCGATTCCGGAGCCTTACAACAGCTCATCAAGTGCATCCTGCAGATTTTTCAGCTTAACATTTCCGTGTGATGCACTCCAAAACGGCGCACCGTTGTGGAGCAATATCACCTGAGGGGATTCATGCCGGATCCCGGTTTTTTCAGTAATGTAAGCTGATACCGGACGCAACGATACCACATCCACTAAATGAAGATCGGCAATCCCGGCCAGATCATCCAAACCCGTTTCCAGGCTTCGTTTGGAAAATATCGACACTGCACACCTGTAACTATGCTTGTAAATAATCTGCGGTTTCTCACGGTTTCCGATGAGTTCATCCACAGATTCATTCGTCTTAAGGGCAGACCAGTGACTGTTTTCAGGCGTATCCGTGCCACTAAACCACGAACGGATTGATTTCATATAGCCATATTGAAGATATTGATAAAATTAGATTTACAGAATTAATGAAAGGCGATTATTTACGCAGGAACCTCTTCATCAAGTGTAAAACCCTGCAGAGCTACCGCTTCACGCAGGAGTTTCATTCCAAGTCCGATACGTTTCAGTTCCGGTACATCTCCGGTAAGATCAAGAATCGTAGTGTCCTGCCCTGAAAGTTCCTGCTGATGATCAACAACAAGATCAACAAGATTATCAAAACGGCTGAGATAGAGTTCACGGTCGTTACCGTCCGGCTGTCCATTTTCAACATTGGGCAGTTTCGCTGTGATGGCCATCACGGGGCGGCCGAGTTCCTGGATCGTTTGCAAACAGATGGGGTAATTGGGCACACGAATCCCAACAGTTCGCTTTTTAGGGTGGGTTAAAAGCCGGGGAACTTCGCGCGTTGCGGGCAGGATAAATGTATATGGACCGGGAATCAGACGTTTGATTAATTTAAAATTGTCATCAGAAAGGTTTGCAAACGTTGATACGTGTTCAAGACTGTGACACATCACCGACAGGTGATCCTTCTTTCCCATCTGGCGAATCTGACGAATCCTGTCCATCCCGCTTTTATTTTGATAATCGCAGACAAGAGCATACTGGCTGTCGGTGGGTATCATTACTACTCCTTCATCAAGCAATATATCCACAAGATCAAATATTTGTTTTCTTTTTGGACTTTCGGGATTGATCTTAACTCGTTCAGACATAGAATCTTAGGTTTAGTTTTTGTTATGTTGGAAGTGTACCAAAAAACTTATCTAATAGCTGTACAGATTTTTTTTGTACTACACTATTTATACCATTCATTTTAGTGTTTGTCAACGATAAGTTTTTAAAATCTGTTACATAAATCTGATAATTAATTATAAATAAACATAGGAGATTCATGGATACGAATATAAAGGCCTGGTGGCTTGGGCATTCTGCCTTCAGATTAGAATCACAAAATGGAACAGTAATCTATATCGACCCATTTTTATCACAGAATCCCACTACACCCGATGAGTTCAAAAATCCGGACGATGTGGATATCATCCTGCTCACACACGGTCACGAAGATCATGTGGGGGATACACTGGATATCGCCAAAAAAACGGGCTGCAAAGTAGTCGCCCAGGTTGAACTGTCGCACCTGCTAAAAAAACATGGCCTGGACGAAGAGCAGAGAATTGAGTTCAATAAAGGGGGCAGTGTAGATTTTGAAGATTTCTCTGTAACCCTGGTGAATGCCAATCACAGCTCATCCTACCAGGGCGATTATGCGGGTGAAGCCGGCGGGCTGCTCCTCTCTTTTGATGATGATATCGCCTTCTACCATATGGGTGATACAAATATCTTCAGCGATCTTGAGCTGTATCGGGAAATTTATCGTCCGCATGTTGTGGCTGTACCGATGGGAGATTATTATACGATGGGACCGCAGGAAGCCGCGATATGCTGTGAAATGCTGAATCCCGATATTGCCGTACCGATTCACTACGGAACATTCCCTGTACTTACCGGTGATCCGGAAGAGTTTAAGTCGTTTACCGAAGAGTACTCCGATGCTGACGTGAAAATTCCGAAAGCCGGAGAACAGTTTTTAGGGAATTAAAGAAAGAAGTATCAATTCAGTAAATTAACTTCAGAAAGCCCCGCATACGTTACGGCGGGGTTTTTCTATAGTTCACTCACCGTTACACGAACCCCATTCTCTTCCAGTTTTTTTATGGTTATAGGATCTGTCCCCTCATCGGTGACAACATGTTGTACACAATCAAGTGTGCAAATTCTGCTAAATCCTCTTTTACCAAATTTTGTACTGTCTGCAAGAACTACGGTGTATTGTGCGACCTCTATAAAACGCCGGTTCAGGCTCGCCTCACCGAGGTTTGTTGTGGTAAGACCAAAATCCAGATCGATACCATCCACACCGAGAAAGAGAATACCGCAGGTTATATTTTCGAGAAATTGCTCTGCATACTTTCCAACAACAGAACTCGAGCTTGACCGAAGCTGACCTCCAAGCTGCGTTATATCCACATTCTCTTTCGCTGAAAGCTCAAGCGATACATTCAGAGCTGATGTGATTATATTTAAATTACTTATGGGTTGTATTTCCCTGGCAAGTGCCAGAATTGTTGTTCCGGATGCAAGAATAATCGAATCGTTCTCCCCGATGAGTTTCACCGCTTCATTTGCAATGGCCTGCTTTTCTTTTGCCTGTATTTTTTCTTTTTCATGCACATGCCGATCTCCTCTGTATGGATTTGAACGGGTTGCCCCGCCATGTGTACGAAACAGTAAGTTTTTATCCTCCAGCATCCGAAGATCTTTTCGAATCGTCACTTCAGATACAGACAACTCCGTACTCAGTTGCTGAACGGATACTTTTCCAAACTGCTCAATTTTATTTAAAATTTTTTCGTGCCTTTCTGATAGTGTCATAGAAAATGCTTTTGTTTCCAGTTAAAATAACTTCATACAAAAAATAAACCAAAACTTTGAATAATGAAACAAAACGTAACTTCATAAACTGTTCTGCATCAATGATGTATAACGACACCGTCTCAGTTGACGTTAATGGGAATCCTTACTTTTTTGTTGTTTCGTTTTGATTTCGTTTTATTTTGTTTATTTTATAAGTGAAACAATTGCATAATACGCCTAACAAAATGGTGAAAAAAATGAAAAGAGAATCTGTAGTCAATCAAATTGAAAGCGGTTCAGCTGAAGAGTGGGACTTAATTGTCATCGGCGGAGGTGCCACTGGTCTCGGTGTTGCACTCGACGGGGTAAGCCGGGGATTCAAAACGCTTGTGGTTGAGCAAGCAGATTTTTCAAAAGGCACTTCCAGCCGCAGCACAAAACTAGTGCATGGCGGTGTGCGTTATCTTGCCCAGGGAAATATTGACCTTGTGCGGGAAGCACTCCGGGAACGCGGACTGCTGCAAAAAAATGCGCCTCATCTTGTGCAAAACGAGATTTTTGTGATACCCAATTATTCCTGGTGGGATAAATTTTTCTACACCGTTGGCTTGAAAGTATACGACCTCCTCTCCGGAAAACTCAGTCTTGGAAAATCGCGGGGGATATCAAAAAAAGAGACAATTTCCAGGATTTCCACAATTAACAGTGAAGGCCTGAAAGGCGGTGTGATCTATCACGACGGCCAGTTTGATGACTCAAGACTAACCATTAATGTCGCTCAAACCATCACTGAAAAGGGCGGCGCTGTACTCAATTACTGTGAAGTGAAGGGGCTGGTAAAACAGAATGGAACAGTAAAAGGTGTTGAGGTACTGGATCATGAGACGGGTAACAGTCATACCATTCATGGCAAATCGGTTATCAACGCTACCGGTGTTTTTGTAGATGAGATCCTGTCGATGGATAAAAAAGATCATAAAAATATTGTGCGTCCCAGCCAGGGTGTTCACCTTGTATTTGAAAAAGATTTCCTCCCCGGTAACGACGCGATCATGATCCCAAAAACAGATGACGGACGTGTATTGTTTGCTGTACCCTGGCATAACAAAGTTGTTGTTGGTACCACGGATACCCCTCTTGAAAAACACAGCCTTGAACCAACTGCTCTTGAGGAAGAGATTGAATTCATCCTTCGAACTGCCAAAAAATATCTCACCAAATCCCCCACCCGTGAAGATGTATTGAGTGTTTTTGCAGGATTACGGCCTCTCGCGGCGCCCCAGGGCGGGTCAACCAAAACAAAAGAGATTTCGCGAAGTCACAAAATTATGGTTTCAGACTCCGGCTTGATCACCGTCACTGGAGGAAAGTGGACCACATTCAGAAAAATGGGCCAGGACACTGTGAATGAGGTGATCAAAATTGGGTCCCTGCCAAAAACGAAAAGTACTTCTGAAGATTTAAAAATTCATGGCGCTTCTGATAATGTTGATTTTCAGAATCCACACTACTTTTACGGTACAGATCAGGAAAAAATTGAAGCCCTCATTCGCGAGAAACCGGAACTTGGCGAGAAACTTCATCCTGAGTACCCTTTTAGAAAAGCAGAAGCCGTGTGGGCAGCCAGAAATGAAATGGCCCGTACGATTGAAGATTTTCTGGCAAGGCGAATTCGAATCCTCTTTTTAGATGCCCGTTCAGCCATCGACATGGCACCTCAAGTAGCCGAACTGATGCAAAATGAGCTAAAAAGAGACGAACAGTGGAAAATAAATCAGATTAAAGAATTTATGAAGCTCGCCAATCGCTATCTGCTGGTCCGATACGAGCCGTAAGTCAATACTTTTAACCAATCAATAATTCACAAACCAATCAAACTCATGAATAAATACATTTTAGCACTCGATCAAGGCACAACCAGTTCCAGGGCAATGCTGTTTGACAAAAATGGTTCGATTAAATCGATCGCTCAAAAAGAGTTCCGGCAAATTTACCCAAAGCCCGGCTGGGTTGAGCACGATGCACAAGAGATCTGGTCAACCCAGGCCGGTGTTGCAGCCGAGGCGGTGGCTTCTGCAGGAATTAACGGAAAAGCGCTTTCGGGTATCGGTATTACCAATCAAAGGGAAACGACCGTGATCTGGGATCGGGAAACCGGGAAACCGGTCTATAATGCAATAGTCTGGCAGGATCGACGGACATCCGACTACTGTGATGAATTGAAAGAACAGGGTCATGCCGATCTGATCCAGGAAAAAACCGGTCTTGTGCTCGATGCCTATTTTTCCGGTACAAAGGTAAAATGGATTCTTGATAACGTAGACGGAGCTCGTGAGCGCGCCGAGAAAGGAGAGCTCGCCTTTGGAACGATCGACTCGTGGCTGATTTGGAACTTTACCCAGGGAGAAATTCACGTTACAGATGTTACCAACGCCTCTCGGACTCTGCTCTATAATATAAACACCATGGAGTGGGATGATGAACTCCTGGAGCTGCTGGATATCCCGAAAAGCCTATTGCCGGAAGTGAAGCAGTCAAGCGAAGTGTATGGCAAAACCAAGACCACACTTTTTGCCAGCAAGGTGCCGATTGCCGGAATTGCAGGTGATCAGCAAGCCGCACTTTTCGGTCAGATGTGTACCGAAAAAGGGATGGTTAAAAATACGTATGGCACCGGTTGCTTTATGCTGATGAATATCGGTGATAAACCGATCAAATCTGAAAATAACCTCCTCACAACAGTCGCCTGGAAAGTGAATGGCAAGACAACCTACGCACTCGAGGGATCCGTCTTTATTGCAGGAGCTGTTGTTCAATGGCTGCGGGATGAGATGAGCATTATTCAGGAAGCAAAGGACATCGAATACTTTGCCAATAAAGTAGATGATTCCGACGGCGTCTATCTTGTACCTGCGTTTGCAGGACTGGGTGCCCCTCACTGGAAACAGCACGCAAGGGGAATTATGGTAGGAATTACACGGGGAACCAACCGGGCCCATCTGGCGCGGGCTGCCCAGGAATCAATTGCCTACCAGGTAACCGATCTTCTTACCGCAATGAATGCAGATTCTGGCATCGACATCAAGGAACTTCGGGTTGATGGCGGAGCCACCGTGAACAACACGCTGATGCAATTTCAGAGTGATCTGCTTCGCGTGCCAACCGTACGTCCCGAAATTACGGAAACCACGGCACTTGGCGCTGCCTACCTGGCCGGTCTCGCAACCGGATTCTGGAGTGATATCGAAGAGATACGCAAACAATGGAAAGTAGAAAAGGAATTCGAACCCAAAATGGAAACATCTAAAGTAAATGAGCTGACCAAAGGCTGGAAACGAGCCGTAAAAGCCGCTATCGCCTGGGCAGACGACAGGTAATATCACGAATCAAAATCATGGCAGCAGAATGTTTCTTTTCTGCTGCTTTCTTCAAAAACAAACAAAAACTTAATGAAAGGAGTATGATATTATGAGCCCATATATTGCAGAAATCGTTGGAACCGCTATACTAATGTTATTGGGTAATGGCGTTGTAGCCAACGTGCTACTCAGTGACAGTAAAGGTCAGGGCGGCGGATGGATTGTCATCACATGGGGTTGGGGTATTGCCGTGTTTACGGCGGTCTACGTGGTAGGTCAGTTTAGCGGCGCCCACATCAACCCGGCAGTAACCATTGGTTTAGCTGGCGCCGGACTTTTCGAATGGGGCGAAGTTCCGTTTTATATAGCTGCACAGATGATTGGTGCCGCAATTGGAGCATTATTGGTATGGCTTGCCTATAAAGATCACTTTGCAAAAGAGGAGAATGCCGACCTGATTCTGGCTGTTCACTGTACCGCACCCGCAATTCGAAAATATCCAAGCAACGTTATGACGGAAGCTATCGGCACGATTATGCTCGTTTTTGGAGTCCTTTATCTTGTCTCACCCGGATTTTTAGATGCTGATGGAAAAATGCTTGAAACCATTGTGTTGAACGGAGAGGAGATTGGATTTGGTCTCGGTTCACTTTCGGCACTACCTGTAGGACTATTGGTTCTCGGAATTGGACTTTCACTGGGCGGACCCACCGGTTATGCGATTAATCCGGCACGGGATTTAGGCCCCCGAATCATGCATGCAATTTTGCCGATTCCCGGAAAAAGGGATAACGACTGGGCTTACTCATGGGTTCCTGTCGTAGGACCAATTATTGGTGCACTCATTGCAGCAGGACTCTTTCTTATGCTATCCTGAATATTATAGAAGGGTGGTATAGGAATAAGATGATGGGTGTTGAGACCCATCATCTATCCTGTTTCACCTATTCATAAATATTCCCATACCGGCATTTTCTCTGCGCTACCAACACATTAGAAAATGCCTGCCTTTAATCAAGCTAAATACAGAAATACCATAAACTTGGTGAAATACATTATGAAATGTACAAAAATTCTTCTCACATATCTATTCGCGCTGATACTTGTAACCATTCTGTTTAACCCGCATCCCGTAACGGCCCAAAATGGAACCTCATTTACTACGGATACAGGGTGGGATTTAAACGTTAACGGGGCATTACCAGTATTTACGGTTCTGTCAAGTCACGAAAATTTCAGTTCTGACGGCCAGGATCAGTTTGCAACCCGAGTAATGTCTGGCTTCAATCCTGCAAATGTAACCTTTACCGTGGATGCCCCTACACAAAACGGATTGGATGTCTCTGCAATTTTTCAAATTAATCATCACCTCCACGGACCGGGCGTTCAAAATTCAGGCCTGTTCGAAGGGCGAATTGCTGAAATTCAGATATCCGGATCTTTTGGCACCATCAATGCCGGTAAAGGATTCGGGGTATTCAACAGTAGTTCTATTGGCGATGAAGGCAGCGGAATGGGCGTTGGAAGGTTTGCAGGTCCGGATGCTGCAGATGCAACTCTTGGCCGGATTGGGAGCGGGTATACGTATGCAAACTTTAATCCGCGAATTATTTACACCACACCAAATCTGAATGGATTTACTTTAAAAGGTGGCCTTTTTAATCCCGAAAAACCCGGCGGGGCCAATTCAGGTATCGAAACTCCATCTCCCAGATTAGAAGCACAAGTCGATTACAGGCGTGATTTAGGTATCGGCTCACTTCAGGTATGGGCCGGAGGATTGCATCAGCAGGTTGATGTTTTGGAAGATGATTTTACTTACAATTTTTCCGGATGGGATACTGGAGCGCAATTTACTATTGCAGGTTTAACGCTTACGGGATCATACTCAGAGACCAACAGTATTGGAGCTGACGGGCTGATAGGAATCAACATATCAGGAGGTGATCCGCTGGACCAGGCCGATGTCGACGGAACCCAGTGGTATACCGAAGCAACATACAAAACAGGACGTTTCCTGCTCGGTGCAAGCTATGGGGAAGGAAGCCAGGATTCCATCACCACCGATGTAGGATCATCCAACGAAGTCACCAACAAATTACTGATGGGATTTGCAAGATATTCCGTGACTGATATTTTAACGCTTATGGCTGAGGTACAGACTTTTGAGTCGGAGTCACAAGCCAACTATTCTGCTCTCATACTCGGAACTCAGATTACGTTTTAACTGTACGTTCTTTCGACTTTCCCAAACCACGTCCCTATCTCCTTTCGAAGGTATTTGGGCGTGGTTTTCCTATTCCGGAGCTAATTTGAATGTGAATCAGAAAACTCCTCTTCTTTTCTTAATTTCAGGACCAATGAATAAAGGCTAAATATCAAAAATAAACAGACGTTCATGTACACCGAAAACGACAGCCGGCTTGCCAATCAACTGTTAACCCACAGTGTAGAACTTAAAAAAGGGCAAAAAATCCTGATTCAATGTATCGGGCTGAATGCTGTGGGTCTCGTTCGGGCACTCGCTCAGCAGGTCCGGGAGATCGGCGCTCACCCGTTTTTAAAAATCGAAGATCCCGAAATAAACCGGATGATGCTGGAAAGCGGTGACGAAGAGTATTGGAAAAGTCAGGCTGAAACCGATCAGCTGCCTTTGATGAAACAGATGGACGCGTTTATCGGGATTCGAGCATCAGAAAATATTTATGAGAATTCATCGGTCTCTAAAACTGCAAACAAAGCCTATTCCGACCATTTTCTGAATCCTGTACATTTTGAAGAGCGGGTTAATCATACCAACTGGGCCGTTCTGCGCTATCCTTCCGCTGCCTTTGCGATGAACGCAAAAATGTCCACCGAACGCTTCCGTGATTTTTATTACGATTCATGCCTGTTCGACTACAACAAGCTGAAAGAGGCAATGAAGCCGCTCGAAAAGATGCTAAGGGCTACAGATAAAATTCACCTGAAAGGAGAAGGCACCGACATTGAATTTTCCGTGAAAGGCCAGAACTGGATACCGTGCTACGGGAAACGAAACATCCCGGATGGCGAACTCTTCAGCTCACCGATTCTGGATTCTGTGAACGGCCACATCACCTACGCCCCTTCCGTTTACCAGGGAAAACCGTTCGAATTTGTTAAGCTTGTGGTGGAAAATGGGGTTGTTACTGATTTCGATTCATCCAATAACAGCGCGCTTGAAGAAATTCTTGCCACCGATGAGGGCGCGCGCCGGTTTGGTGAATTCAGTTTTGGCCTGAACCCGATCATCAAAAACCCGATGTACGATATTCTGTTTGATGAAAAGATTACCGGGTCAAACCACCTCACTCTTGGTAAAGATTATGAAATTGCTCCTAACGGCAATGAGAGCGCCATTCACTGGGATCTTGTGTGCATTGGAGCAGATGTCTACTTTGATGGTGAGTTAATAAGAAAAGGACGGGAATTTGTGAAAGACGAGCTGAAAGTGCTGAATCCCGGGGAACTGTTGCATGAATAATAACTTCTGATTCCAGATGCTGTTGCATTTCTACTGCCGGTTCTGTAAATAGGGTGAATAACATTCACGAACCCAATCAGTTATGGAAGACCTGCTCTTTTCCGTTAACTGGCTTGCAGTACTTACCGCCACGTTACTCTACTTTATTCTCGGTGCTCTCTGGTACAGCCCGGTTTTGTTTGCCAGCATCTGGATGAAATTGCGAAACCTGAACGAAGAAGATATCGGTGATCCCAATCCGGTGATTTTTCTCTACTCTTTTTTGCTTCAGTTTATAGCCGTTGCATCTCTGGCTATCTTTTTTACTGGAATGAATATTCACACTCCAGTGCACGGAATCATAGCCGGATTTGGCGCTGGTGCCGGTATTCTTTTTACACTTGCAGGTACGACCGGAATTTTTTCTGATACACCAATAAAGCTCCATTTTATCGATAACGGTTATCATGTAATAGGCCTCACTCTTTCGGGATTGATTCTTGGCTGGTGGGTGTGATATCGCAATAATTCAGAATAGAACCTCACTGATTTGATTTTACCTTTTAAAAAAACATCCGTCTATGCCGGGTTAGGCAGTACCTCCGGGATTATAAAGTTCGAAAACAGAACTCTTCAGATTGAATACCAGACGATTGATGAGCTATTCAAATATTTTAAATCCGAAGCCCGGCAGGTTACCTTTCAACTCTCTGATATTGAATCAGTTGAAATGAAGAGCGGCTGGTTCAGTTATAAGTTATTTATAGATGTAAGAAGCCTGAAAGCGCTTGACAAATTTCCTGCTGTAAAGGGAAACCGAATAAAATTAAAAGTTTCACGGACCCACAGGGAAAAGCTCAAATCCCTAAAAAGTTCACTCTCGCTTGCAATTTCCGAACACAAGCTGGATCAGCTCGACAGTCATTCGGATGAGTATGAGTATGAGAATGAATCATTAAAAAATACCGCCCGGACAGATGGAAATCAGGGTCAACGCTCTGGCAGATCTGATCAGAAAACCCGGGGCGGCCTGCAAAATGCACTGGAGAAAAGAGATCAGCTAAAATAGGTAAATCGATTTCTAATCTCACTTGCACCCTTTTCACCTGCAAAGCATCAGTTCGTAAGAATGGCAACATTTTCGGCCCATATTATTGATTTACTCTCAATTCCCGCCTCTTTCTTGTCGTAATCTTGGTTCATCTACCAAATAATTATCAGCAGAACGCTAAATTATCAGCTGATCGGCACATGAATAAATGCATGTAATCATGTGCAAAAACATTGCCCCTATATCAAAAAACCGCTTACAGGTCAACTAAATAGAATTCATGACTCTATACTTTAACACAAAAATGCATACTGTATCATAAAAGTATTTTTTATTGGAATTGTACACCAGCTTTATTTTGTTAACTCGTAACGTCATTATAATTAAGCTTTTGATAAATATTTTAAGATGGAATACTCCATCACGTTTCGACATTAACCGTAACGAACACAAATGTATATGGAAACACGAATACCAATTTTAAAATCAGCTCTTCTTAAACTTCTGGAAACTACAATTTCGGTAGTGATACTTTTGCTGCTTGCCATACCACAGCTTCATGCTCAAAATACAGGTACTGTTCAGGGGGTTGTGTATGATACCGAAAATAACCCTCTTCCCGGAGCAAATGTTTTGCTTCAGGGAACGCAGATAGGAACCTCTACGAACCCTGATGGAGAATATGAGCTTACTGCCTCGCCGGGTGATTACACACTACAGGTTAGCTTTTTAGGATTTCAAACCACACGTGAGGCCATTACGATTGCCGCTGGCCAGGTTGTAACGGTTGATATTACCATGCAAAGCAGTGTGGTTGGCACAGATGAAGTAGTGGTGCTTGGAACCCGGCGTGAAGGACGAACCATCACGCAATCTCCTGTTCCTGTTGATGTGATTTCTGCTCAGGAAGTACAGGCTTCGGGTTTTACACAAACTACTCAGATTATACGGTCGCTGATACCGTCATTTAATTCACCTGAATCATCGATTACAGATGGTACAGACCACGTTCGACCCGCCACACTCCGGGGACTTGGACCTGATCAAACCCTCGTATTGGTTAATGGTAAAAGAAGACATACATCAGCCATTTTACATGTAAACGGTTCCGTTGGCCGTGGTTCAACAGGAGTTGACCTGAATGCCATCCCCGCGAATATGATCGAAAGAATTGAAGTCCTGCGGGATGGAGCGGCTGCACAATATGGATCGGACGCTATAGCCGGAGTAATCAACATTATTTTGAAAGACAGGCAGGGTCTTGATGCATCACTGAGTTATGGTCAGCATGTCAGCTATGAAGAGCGCGGATATGCCCCAAACCAGGCGCTGGCTCCCGGTGAATCAACGGCTGGTTTTCAGGATTCGCCTTACTATCCCGGAGTTGAAGATGTGTGGAGACTTGATGGTAAAACCACAAATCTGCATGTCGGATATGGATTTGAACTGCCCAACAACGGGTCACTTTACGTTGCAGGTCAGTATCGCGACCGCGGGCGTACAAACCGTTCAGGATTGGATCCAAGACCGAACTATTTTGAACTCGCTGATGGAAGCCCTGATCCGCGAGAGGAAACTTTCGACCGTAACAACCACAGATACGGCCAGGGCGAATTGCTCGATATTAGCGGATTCTTTAATGGCGAAATGGACATCACTGACAATTCCCGCTTTTATGCTTTTGGCGGTGCCAGTTTCCGTGAAGGTGAAACCGGCGGATTCTACAGACGAGGCCTGGATGACCGGACACTTCGAGCCTACTACCCGGACGGATTTTTACCTCTCATCAGTTCCGATATATATGACGGATCTGTTGGAGCCGGTTTTAAAGGACGCACAGGCTCATGGAATTACGATTTGAGCCAAACCTACGGCCACAACGCAATTCGATACGGTGTAAAAAATACGGTGAATACATCCATGGGGGTTGGAAGCCCGACTCGTTTCCATGCCGGAACACTTTCTTTTGATCAGGCTACTACCAATTTCGATTTGGTACGAACCGTAGATATCGGGTTTGCCGAGGAATTGAGTATCGCCATGGGTGCCGAGTATCGGTATGAACTCTATCGGTTGATCCGGGGCGATGCCGAATCCTATACCGATGGCGGTGTACCGATCCAGGATGGTCCGAATGAAGGAAGTCCGGCAGCAACCGGTTCCCAGGTATTTCCGGGGTTCTCACCTGCAAATGAACAAAACGAAGCCCGATACTCCGGTGCTCTGTATATCGACCTGGAGACCAATATTACCACACCCTGGACACTCGGAATTGCCGGCCGCCTCGAAAGCTACAGTGATTTTGGAAATGTGGCCACCGGGAAGATAGCTACCCGCTATGAACTGTTTGACGGTTTTGCTCTCCGGGGTGCAGCCAGCACAGGATTCAGGGCTCCATCTCTTGCCCAATCGTATTTCTCATCTATTGCCACGGTATTTATTGATGGCACACCGTTCGAGGTTGGAACTTTCCCGGTAACCTCTCCGGCTGCACGTGCGCTGGGTGCGGAAGACCTGGAAGCAGAGACATCTGTGAACCTCAGTGGTGGATTTACATTCGAGCGCGGCAACTTTTCGCTGTCAGCCGATGCCTACAGAATTACGATTGAAGACCGTGTGGTATTCACGGAGAACTTTACTGGTGAGGGAATTGCCAATTTCCTGCAGGGACAGGGCATCAACGCAACCGGTGGACGTTTCTTCACGAATGCTGTAGATACCGAAACCAATGGTATTGATGTTACGGCACGTTATGGATTTAACATCAATCCTGATTCTCAGCTTAGATTTACGGTAGGATTAAACTACAACGAGACTGAAATCACCAACCCGGATGAAATTGAAACGCCTGCAAATCTTGAAGGCCTCACTGATGAGCCCCTGTTTGGCAGAGTTGAGATTGGACGGTTTGAAGTTGGACAGCCGAGTTCAAACATCAATTTTATGGCTAATTACACAACCGGTCCCTGGGGATTGATGGTCCGGGCAGTCCGGTATGGTGAGATTGAAGTTCGAAGAACAGATCCGAATGAAGATCAAGTGTACAGCAGCCTTTTTTCAACGGATGTTGAATTTGGATATAGCTTTTCCGAAAACGTCCGACTCACACTTGGCGCCAATAATATACTTGACCAATATCCCGATAAAACGTTCCAGGGAAGTAGCTTTAACGGAATCTTTCAGTACTCAGGTTTCTCCCCTTCAGGATTTGGCGGACGCTATCTCTATTCGAGAGTAACGCTGAATTTCTGATCATAAAATCCATTACAAATTACATTGAACTACCTCGGGGCAGAGCCCGCGAGGTATCAAATAAGAACCCTTAACTTTTTGGTCAATACAAAGCTTACTTTTGGAGTGTCCCCCTTTGAAGGGGGCAATGGGGGATGATTTGTAGAGTTTTGAGACCATAAAAATTGTTAATTTACTTGAATCAACGCCTACTGGATCATCCCCCAGCTCACTCCGTTCGCTTCCCCCCTTCAAAGGGGGACTTTTATCTTTTTCCGACCCAGAGGGTCGGGGAATTAAACAACTTATGAATTAAAAAGCCCCGCGGATCACTCCCGGGGCTTTTTTTATGGATGAAATTTGTTGCTGAACAAACAAGCCAGAGTTGCACATCTTGATACGCGAGGCAGCGACGACGCGCTACACGTACCTGCCAGTTGGTGAAACGGTACCGGCAAATGCCGGAACCCTCAATAATTCTACAGTTCATCATCACGCAGTTCGTGATACTCAACCGCTCCATATACCAGCAAGGGAACTTCATACTAATCAAATTGATGCGCGGGTCAGCAACTCCGCGTTACATACAGATTTCAATCCTCGCAACTATACGGATCATGCTTCACGTAGTAATCTTTGTAGTTGGATGCGTTCTCATCCATACACCCTTCCAGGTTCAGTACACGGACTGACCGGATATCGGTGGGATGGCTCTCACCCTGCAGTGCAAAATAACCGCCGCTGATTCGCTGACCGTTATCAAGCTGTGGTCTCGAGTATTCAAAAATCACTTCATCATTTACAATATGCTGGATTTTCTCACTTCCGTGTGCCACAAGTTCGGCTGTAACCCACTGATCTCCATGTTGTGTTGGGCCGTCTGCTCCAATGCAGTGATCCGTTACCAGTTCACCATCCACCACAACATGAGTTCCCGGAGTGCAGATACTTCCGTTTGGTCGATCTTCTTCCCCGTCACCACCCAGTAACTGAAACTCAATAGAGTCGGGAAAGTCCTGGTCTAATTCCATACTCTCCGCAGACTGTGAATGAAACATAATTCCATTATTCATAAACGCCCAACCGGGCCCATTTGGCGCCTGTTCTCCCACAAACCGGTATTCCACGATAAGCCTGTAGTATGAAAACGGTTCTTCATAAAAGATGTGGCCAAACTGCCCCTCAAACTGATCATATTCGTCATAACGAACCTTCATCAGACCGTCTTCAACCCGGAAGGTATTCGCGTAATTTTCATTTAGCTCATATCCGGTAATTTTAAAATCCCATCCGTCGAGATTTTCACCGTTAAAGAGCTCTACCCATTCCTCTGAATCGGCATTGCTGTTATCTGATAAATTGTTGGATGACGTATCAGTACAGGAGACCATCAATGACAAAATCAGGCCCGCAAAAAGCAGAAATTTCAGTTGTAATTTGCTGGTAGATATAAACATAACATTCTTATTTAGTGGTTGTGATTGGTTTCTATGTAGTGAGTATACGATTTTTGACGAAGAAGCTCTGCTGCCGTTTCCGCAGTAATATCACGCTGTGAATTGCCGAGCATTTCGTAGCCGACCCTGAATTTTTTCACCGTGGCAGATCGAAGCAGCGGCGGATAAAAGTGCATGTGAAAATGCCACTCCGGATGCTCCTCTCCATCCGTTGGCGCAGGGTGAAAACCGGCCGAATAAGGGAATGAAATATTAAAAATATTATCGTATTTGGTGGTAATTTTTTTGATGATATCTGCCAGGGATGACTTTTCATCATCGGTCATATCTGTAAACCTGCCGAACGGCCGGCGGCTCACCAGCAGCGTTTCAAATGGCCAGAACGCCCAAAATGGCACGACGACCACGAAATGATCATTTTGTGTGACGATCCGATCTTTCTCCTCCAGTTCAAGCTCCAGGTAATCACCCAGCAGTGTAGTGCCATGTTTTTGATAGTAGTATGACTGCTGGCGCAACTCTTTGGCAGGCTCTTCAGGAATCGTTTCCTGCGCCCAAATCTGACCGTGGGGATGCGGATTACTGCATCCCATCATTTCCCCTTTATTCTCAAAAATCTGAACGTAGTTGATAAATGGTTTTGAGCCCAGCTCGTGGTATTCATCCACCCAAAGATCCACAACTTTTCGGATGTGATCGACCTCCATTTCCGGCAAGGTTTTATCATGCCGGGGGGAGAAACAGATCACCCTGCAGATTCCTTTTTCAGTGCTTGCTACCAGCAGGTCCTTCTCGTTCATCTCCACGGAATCTGTTTCAGGGAGAAGAGCGCTGAAATCGTTGGTAAATGCAAACGTGGTGCTGTACTCAGGATTTTTTACTCCCCCCGCCCTTTCGTTGCCGGGACAGAGATAACACGTCTCATCATATTTCGGTTTATCGGGAAAGGCGATATCTTCCTGCTGCCCCTGCCACGGACGTTGATTTCGCTTTGCAGAAACCTGGACCCACTCCCCGGTCAGGATGTTTCGCCGCCGGTGCGGTTGTTCGTTAAAATTAATCGACATTATTTAGCTCACCCCATTTGTTTTTTACCGATCAGGGCTGCTCCCTCACCGATTTTTGCCACATAAAACTCTACAGTGGTTTCAACCTTCTTTTTATACTCTTTTCTGATATGCTCTTTCACCCGATCGAGAGCGTGCTCATCTACAAGGTTGATGGTACATCCGCCAAAGCCGCCGCCCATCATCCGGCTGCCGTACACTTCGTCCAGTTCAATTGTCGATTCTACAAGCAAATCGAGTTCCCTGCAGCTCACTTCATATAGATCTCTCAGACCTTCATGGGAACGGTACATCAGTTCGCCGAACGGTTCAATTTCATCCGCAAGAAGATGGTTGCAGGCGTCCAGAACTCTTTGGTTTTCATCCAGAACATATCGGCACCGGTTGTAAACCACGCCGGATAATTTGTCGCGATAGTTTTCGAGAAGTGAGTGGCTCACATCTCTTAGATTTCTGATGGAAGGGTCAAATTCACGCAGTATACTTGCGCCCTCCTCGCATTGCTGCCGCCGCACATTATATTCTGATGAGGCCAGTTCGCGCCGGATTTTGGTATCGCACAACAGAATACAGATATCCTCCCGCTTGAATGGATAATGGGAATATTCAAGCGATCTGCAATCGAGGCGGATAACACTGTTTTCCATCCCGTGAAGATTTGCAAACTGATCCATAATCCCGCATTGAACTCCAACAAATTGATTTTCAGCCTGCTGACCCACTTTTGCCATCTCCAGGGTCGACAAATCAAGACTGAAGAGTTCATTCAAACCGGTTAAAATACCGCCTTCCAATGCAGCGGAGGATGAGAGTCCCGCCCCGATGGGAATATCACCTCCAAAAAGGCAGTCGAATCCGCCTATAGAAAAAGATCTTTTTTCAAGCTGATCAACAACGCCAAGAATATAATCAGGCCATCCCCTGCCCGATTTCTGGAACGGTCCCGGGAATTTGGCTTCAAAATAAGGGTGATCCATATCCACAGCGAACATCCGGATAGAGTTGAGCCCGTTTGGTGCCATTGCAAGGATAATTTTCTTGTCGATTGCAGCGGGGAGTACAAAACCGTCGTTGTAATCGGTATGCTCACCTATCAGGTTTACACGGGCCGGTGATTCTACTACAACCGGCTCACTGTCGAACCGGTTTCTGAACTCTTCTTCTATGTTTTTTGAGTTTAAATGCATCTGAAAATCTCAGGGCTGGATTGTCCCCGGCTGCTTGGGGTGATTTGGGTTAAGCCATTTTTCAGCTGGGTTATGAATCATATAAAATTGAAAAATCTGCGAAATAAGCGTAGATCAGCAGAACGACGATCACCAGAAACACGCTGGCGTGTACGGAATATTTCCAGGGCGTCATATCCACATCCTCTGTGTATTCTTGCTCCCACTTTTCATCCAGCGGTTTGAAGTAACCGATGCCAACCATCAGTCCAACCAGCAGCACAAATGCAAGACCGAGGAAATGAAATTCGGTAATCTGGGCCACCCAGCCGCTGAACGGCGGAACGAAATATCCTATTGCTATTGTGCTGCAGCCAAGAACCAGTGCCCATTTTGCCGCAACCGGCGGGATTCTTTTTCCGACCATCCCGACAAAAATCACTGCCAGTATGGGAATAAAGTAAATCCCGTTCATCTGCTGCAGATATTGGAAAATGCTTTCCTGTCCGATCAGCATCGGCGCGATGATCATTGCAGAAAATGCGACGATCCATCCAAATCCTTTTCCGGCTTTCACAATCTGCGCATCCGAAGCGTCTTTTTTCCACACAGCTTTATAGAAACCATATCCAAAAAGGGTTGAGCTGGCATTAAGTGCAGAGTTAAATGAACTGAGTATTGCACCCACCATCACTCCCGCAAATAATCCGGTCATCGGTGACGGCAGCACATCCCGTACAAGCACGCCGTAGGCGCTATCCGCATCAATTCCTGTGTCAGCGTAAAGATAAAAAGCGATGATTCCGGGAATAACAAGGTAGAGCGGGCCTAACAGCTTTAGCAAACCGGTGAGAAGTACACCTTTTTGCCCTTCTTCCAGGCTGCTGGCACCAAATGTTCGCTGAATAATCTGCTGATTGGTACACCAATAGAAAACATTCAAGAGGAGCACACCGGTAAACAGTGTTGAAAACGGAACCTGTTGCTCCGGTCCGCCGATCGAGTTGAAACGTTCCGGGTTTGCTTCATTCAGTGTTTGCCATCCCTGAAACACGCCTTCACCGCCACTGACCGCCTGGAGCCCAAAATAGGTAATGGCCAAACCGCCAATCAACAACCCGATACCGTTCAGTAGGTCGGATACCGCAATGGAGCTGAGCCCGCCAAAAAGAGCGTAAGCCGTACCGATCAGCCCTACAACCCACACCGTTACCCAGATTACGCCTGTATATGAGTCAATTCCGGTTAACGCTTGTATATCAAGCATTCCAACGAGAGCAGTTGCGCCGGTATATAAAATAATCGGGAGCAGTATGGCAACATATGCACCCAGGAATATTAGGTTTGAGATCACCTGTGTACCGTGATCAAAACGAATCCCCAGAAACTGAGGAACGGTGGCGATACCGCTTTTTAAGAACCGGGGCAGAAAATAGAGCGCCATCAATACGAGAGCCAAAACAGCAAGAACCTCCCATGCCATCACGCTCAAGCCATCAATAAACGCAGAGCCGTTCAGGCCAACCATCTGCTCGGTAGACAAGTTGGTTAAAAGCAGTGAACCGGCAATAAATGGAAAACTGAGTCTTCGGCCCGCAAGATAATAACCATCGAGGCTTGAGATATCCTGATCACGCACCCACCACCAGGTAAATACAGCAACAAACAGAATAAAGAACAGAAAACTGCTGATAATGATAAAATTTTCCATGCTTTTTATGAATGTAGTAAGAAGTTAGTTTTCATAGGGTCTGGATATTTATTTAACCGGAAATTTCCATTGAACCACACTTTTTATTGATAGATCTGTTAGCTGATCTTACCTGGAAAATATATAGCAAAGCGACCTGTTTTCACGGAGCAGAATACTACATACGGTTCATGTTTCCAATTCAAAAAAGTTGAAATAGTGATGATTTCTACTTTATCAGGGTCAGTTTTTTAGTTTGTGAGAAAGCACCCGCCTGCAACCGGTAAAAATATATCCCGCTAGACAGGCTGCTTGCGTTGAATTCAACCTGGTATAATCCTGCCGCCTGTCGCTGATTCACCAGCTCCTTTACCTCTCTGCCTGCCATATCAAATACTGTGAGCGTTATAAATTCTGATTCAGGGATCTGGTAGGAGATCTGTGTCGTCGGATTAAATGGGTTGGGGAAATTTTGATGAAGTGTAAATTGCCGCGGTGATTCCGCCGGTTGATTCAAAGACGTTTCAAGCCCGATCTCCTGGCAGGTTCCCCAAATGTAGGCAAACACTACATCTTCGTCGGGAATTACATATCCGCGGTCTGAATCGTACCAGTCAGCACACTCTTCCGGTACGGTTTCCCGGTAATCCATGTAGTTGTCCCATGTATCTGTCGTCAGATAATAATAGGCTCCTTCATCGCCGGGAAATAAGGTTATTTCGTAAGTGTATATCTCATCACGAAGGTGCTCCATTTCCGCAATTTCCCAGTCGTTCAGGTGCCCGGTAATATAAACTCCACCTTCATAATCTACTCCGGAATCGGCCATATCCACTTTGAAGGTAGCCTGTACTCCTTCTTCAGGTTCCGCCGTAGTTATCGTAGTTACAAAATTATCATAGACATCATTACGTCCTTCAATTTGGGCGCCGTTTGTGAGCCAGACCAGTCCTTCCTCAAGTGAACTGTTACCTGGATATTCTGATTCAACATGCGCACGATAAGTCTGTTCATAGGTTTCAGATATGGCAACTTCATTGCCTGATATCACATTATCGATGATTGTCTCTTCAAAATCCTCATGGATACGAATCAAATCCGTGGTATGACTGATCTGTGGATTTTCCTGACGGACAATATTATCAGCCAGGATGTTCCCACTGGTGGGGATCTGGCTTTCATGACTGCTGTTGATAAACATCCCGACGATCCAGGAATCAACAACAGTATTACCCTTCACCTCATTATTCTGTGATCCGCTCAAAAGCCAGATGCCCCGCGGGAAATTTTTCACATAATTATTTTCTACCAGGTTATTCTGGCTGTCATTAGGCAGACGGATGCCCCCATACGTATCTCCCGGTGGATTTTCATTAATCAACTCATTTCCACTGAACACGTTATCCACAGCCCTGGAAAGATTGATACCGGGTCCGGTAGGTGAATCGGCCGACCGTATAAATTTATTATCTATGATTACATTATCGCGGAATCTCAGATCCGGCATATTTTCCCAGCCTGTGGAAAGTCCCCGGCCATCCATGTTATCAAAAATGGAGTTGGAAATGCGGGAGCTTTTGGCAAGACGAATGATGTTGCCCCCGGAATTGGTCACATGAACGTGATCAATGGTAAGATCTCTGAAAGGCTCTTCTATCCATATCGCTCCGATCCATTCACCGAGTTCATACATATTAACATCAATTTTTAGATCTGACAGCTCCATACCTAAGGTCCGGTCATCGGAATAATGGTGAGAATGGGCAAACAGCGAACTGCGGGTATATCCCTCATGACCGGTATTTATGATCACCGATCTGTCCATCCCCTCGCCTTTGATGCTGACCCCTTCCCAGAAACCCAGTTGCTGAGAGATATAGAACGTCCCTTCCGGGATGAATACTGTACCCATTTGTTCAAGATCAAAAAAGTATCCAATGGCATCTAATATATAATCTGCCTGATCCTCTTCAATTTCACTCCGGGCGCCGTACCACCGTATATCTATGGTATCATCTTCCATATCCCGGATCCATCTTCCCTCGTTGGTAACATCGGAGGCGATGATCATCCCGCCATCACCATCTTGTGTATTTTCAGCCTCAAACGTAAAAAAACCGCCGCCGCCATCATCGGATTCCCAGTATCCTTTTACTTCTACCCTCAACTGGTCTTCAGGGTTTTCATATGCTTTCAGCTCAGCAATTGTCTCAACTTCAACCTGGTCTTCCACGATCGCGTCATCTGCCCCTGCAACATCGAGTGCAAGCAGAGCGCTGTTAAATCCTAAGAACCATAATGCAACGATCATTATTTGTATCATTTTAGACATGTTATGCTCCTGTTATTTTTATTATTGTTATTTGATCAGCGTTAATTTCCTGGTTTGAGTCTGTTCACCTGCCTGAAGTTGGTAGAGGTAGATACCGCTCGATAAATTCCCCGCATCCAGCTCTATGTGGTGATAGCCGCCGGACTTTAAACCAGTCGTAATTTCTTTTACTTCGCGTCCGGTCATATCAAAAAGTCTGAGTGAAACAACCGCCGATTCTGGAATCCGGAAGGAGATCTGAGTTGTGGGATTAAACGGATTAGGATAGTTTTGGAAGAGTTCAAAGTCTCCGGGTTTCTCCGTTCTTTCAGCCAAATTCGTCTCCAGCTGAATCTCCTGGCAGGTTCCCCATTTGTAGGCAAACTCCACATCTTCATCCGGAATTACATATCCCCTGTCGGATCCATACCAGTCAGCACACTCCTCGGGTACGGTTTCCCGGTAATCCATATAATTATCCCATGTATCTGTCGTCAGGTAATAATAGGCTCCTTCATCGCCGGAGCTCATCTCCAGGTCGTACGAATAAATATCTTCACCATCACTGTTCATCTGCATGATATCCCAATCGGTCAGATCGCCGGTTATGTACACACCGCCAGAAAAATCGACACCTGAGTCGGCCATATCTACCCGAAACGTGACGTTCACTTCTGTGGTGGCATACGCCGGATCGCAGCTTGCCCATTTATAATCGAAAACCATATCTGAATCACCGACGATATACTCCCGATCGGTATCCCACCGGTCAGCGCACGCATCAGGTACGGTTTCGCGGGAATCCCAATCCTCACCATTCAGAAAATAGAAAGCGCCTTCACTCCCTTCGGGCAGATAAGTGAAGTAGCTGTAGATGCCTTCACCTTCATCCGCCATTTGGACAAGTTCCCAATCGTCACCCCCCGTAAAATCACCGGTTACAAACACTCCTTCATCCGAAACGTCCACGCCTGACATATTAACTATAAACGTAACTTTGGGGTCATGCGGGTTTTCATAAAATCGGCTGTTGGGCCATTTACCGGCCCCATTCTCCATGAAATTTGTGGTTTCAGGATCAAAAAACGCAACGTGCGTATGTGAGGAACCTATACCCCAGGGTGTGCGGCAGGGAGTATCCACCCAGGCCGGCTCCCAGAAAACCACCCCGGTTCCGCCGGCACGCATCACGGCGCGCGAGTAGTCAACCATATATTCCAGCTGTTTTTCCGGAATCACAGGCAGGTATTCCGGATCGGCCTCGTTGATAATTCCTCCGTATTGGTCAGACCACAAATAACCTGTTTCAACAGCCATCACATCGTAACCGGGGAACTCTTCAACCATCGTTTCAACGGCAGACTCGAGCTCCGCGATGCTACCTTCATGCCATGCATAGTAATAGGAGAAACCCATCACATCAAAATCAGTAACACCGTGAGAGATTAGGTTTTTGTACCACCATTCAAGTCCATCTAAATTCGACCAATGCAGAGTAATTTTCGGGTTGATAGATGCCGTTTCACCCACTTCACGAACGGCCGAAATTCCTGCGTTGAAAATATCGGCATGACGCTGCCAGTCGTCGGCTGAAGAAACTGTACCGGCGGTTTCGAAGCTATCCTCTTCCGGGATATGAATCATGATCCCGGGATTGTTCTCATTTCCAACTTTGACGAATTCCGGCATCAGGCCGTTGCTGTCGAGCTCTTCCAGAACACGCTTTGTGTAGTGATACACTGAATCCGTAAGCGCTTCCGGATTTTCAGCAACGTCAAGCCATCTGCGCGGAATGAGCTGACGGCCGGGATCGGCCCAGAAATCGGAATAGTGAAAACCAAGCATCACCTCCATCCCTTCAGCCTGAGCCCTTTCAATTGTTTTTTTCACATCTTCGAGATCGCTGTAGTACGGTTTTACTCCTTCCGGCTGATCTAGCGGCTCCTGCCACCGGGATGGATCAACCCACAACCGAACACGAACAAGATTTGTGCCTTCATCGGCAAATATTTTAAAAGGGTCGGTTGGCTCACCCTGGAATTGATATTCTGCCCCACAATCTTCCATCTGGTTTACATAGGAGAGATCGGCTCCGAAATAGAAAGGCTGATCCTGTGCAGAAATCGAATTCAGCATCAGCAGTTTGAACAGCAGTAAAAGTCCGGCGTAGCGTAACAGTGTATTCATAGAATTTATCCTCAGCTCTGTTCTGTGTGATTTTTCACACTTCAGATGTAGTTTTTCTGATGGATTTTCATGCGAATGCGACAATCAGTGTGTTATCGTTAACATCAAAAATGTAGGTACTGATTGAATAACTTCCAAATGTATCCCTTCAACTTCCTGTTTTAATTGAACTACCCTGGGACAGAGCCTACGAGGTATCAACTTGGATCCTTTAACTTTTTGATCAATATGGAGTTTATTTTGAAGTGCCCCCCTCGATAAGGGGCCAATGGGGGATGACCTTTTATGCTTAACAACTACAAATGGACACTTCCGAACTCAGAGAGTTATCCCCCAGCTCTCTCCGTTCGCTTCCCCCTTCGAAGGGGGACTTTCACCCTTTCCGACTTAGCGGGCCGGGAATTAAACCATTTATGATTGAATCTAATTTGAATTACAGCCACACGATTTCCGGATCATCAATTCCGTTTTGAGCTCAATTTTTTCCGGCCGTTCATCGCTGTTTTGAATCGTTTTGATAAGTTTTTTTGCCGCTTCTCGCCCAATCTCTTCCGCCGGCTGTTTAACGGAAGTAAGAGGACACTCCAGCAGGCGGGACCGGATATCGTCAGAAAAACCTGTAATTGCAATCTCATCCGGAACGGAGATCGAATGTTCTTTCATGCACTCCAGCGCTCCAATGGCTACAGGGTCGTTTACGGCAACAATGGCATCCGGCCATTGATCTTTTGGTAGCTGCAGCAGTTTTTCCATTGCCCGGTAACCGCCTTTTTCAAGATAACCACTTTCGGCCATCAGGCTTTCATATACAGGAAAATCATTATCAGCCAGTGCTTCGAGATACCCTTCAAGCCTTTCTTTCCCGATGGATACATCCGGGCCATGTAAACATGCAATTCGCTTGTATCCGTGATCAATCAAATGTTGCGTCATTCGTTTAGATGCAGCTCTGTCATTCACACTTACGGTACTCGCCCCGATTCCGTCAATACACCGGTCAAAAAAAACAAGGGGCAAACCGCTGTCAATCACTTCCTGGAAGTGGGAAAAATCCCCGGTGGTTTCAGAACAGGAGACTAAGATGCCATCAACCCGTTTTGATCGAAGAGTGTGCAGTGCTTTCTTTTCCCTCTCAAACGTTTCGGCTGAATTGGTTAAAATCAGCTGATAATCCTGCTGAAAAGTAATGTCATCAATTCCGCTGATAACCTGAGCAAAAAATACATGCGATATTTCGGGGATAATCACACCGATGGTGAATGTCTTCTGCGAAACCAGGCTCTTAGCTACATGGTTTGGCGTGTAGCCCATACTGCGAGCCGTTTCAACTACCCGCTTTCGTGTGCGCTCATCCACATTATTGTGATTATTGAGTGCACGAGACACCGTCATTGCGGAAATGCCAAGTACTTCAGCGATCTGTTTTAACGTAACATTTGACCCCAATTCGTCCTCCGATTCATTTCAGTGCGTTCATTAACTACAATCCTGTGGGCAGAATAAAGTGTTGCAGCTCCCCTCCAGATTGAAACCACAACGTATGGGTCCAATTAAAAAATAGTCTTATAAAATATGATGTCTCAAACCCGGCGACGCGCACCCGCGTTCGCTATATCAAAATAAAATGCTGCAGCACGGATGAACGCCACCCGTACTGCAGTCTGCTTTATATTTTGAAATCAAATTACTCTTGTTTCTCCCGGAACCGGCACGGGATAATACCCGTCATCATTCGGAAGTACCGGGGGTGTCATGTCCCAGCCCTGTTCGTCCGGTACAATTTTGAGGTCTGATTGAAAGGCTTCATCCCACCCAATCTCCTGACCTGAGTAGGTTGCCATTCGGCCCATAATTGCAGCCAGTGTACTTTTTGCACCAAAATCAGTGTCATCGATAACATTTCCATTGCGAATTGCTGCGAAAAGGTCATCGTGTTCCTGCTGATATGGATTGGGATCGTTGCTGCCATCGTGATCGTAATGAATATTTCCATTCCAATCCCGGATCACCGTTTTATGGCTGCCATCGGTGTGAATGGTTCCGGTTGTCCCCTGGAAAACTTCATCCACACGGTTCATGCAGTTGGGCTTATGCCGGCACTGGCTGGATATAACCGCACCACTGGGATACGTATACTCAACAAAATGGTGATCAAAGATTTCACCATGATCTTTGCCGGTTCGCACTTCCCGGCCGCCCATTCCCTGTGCTTTTACGGGGTATTCACCAATAAACCAGTTTGCCACATCAATATTGTGAATATGCTGTTCGAGGATATGATCTCCGCAGAGCCAGTTAAAATAGTACCAGTTTCGCATTTGGTACTCTATCTCAGATTGATCGGCTTCTCTTTCATTTACCCATACACCGCCACTGTTCCAGTAAACCTGACCTGATATAATCCGGCCGATCTCCTGGTTTTGAATCCGCTTCAGCGCTTCGTGGTAGTTGGTTTGATACCTTCGCTGAAGACCCACAACCACGTTCAGGTTTTTCCGCTTTGCTTCGCGGCCGGCATCCAGAACTTGGTGGACTCCCGGCACATCAGTAGCAACCGGTTTCTCCATAAATACATGTTTTCCTGCCTTTACAGCAGCTTCAAAATGTTTAGGCCGAAAACCGGGAGGTGCTGCCAGAATCACCACGTCAGCCAGATCTATTGCATTCTGATAGGCATCAAACCCAGTGAACTTATGCTCTTCGGGTACATCAAGCCGGCCCGTATCACCGTATCGCTGAGAAAGTGTGTTGTAGCAATCGTCCACACGGTTTCTGAATGCATCCGCGAGTGCAACGATTTTCACGCCTTCATCAGCCTGAAGTGCCTGGTTAGCCGCTCCGGTTCCGCGTCCACCGCAACCTATAACAGCTACTTTTAATTCACTGCTTGCAGCCGCAAATGCACTCGCTCCAACCGGTAGCGAGCCCAATATCAGCCCTCCTCCTACCGCCATTGACGCATTTTTGCAGAATTCTCTGCGAGATATAGCTGTTTTTATTGGTTTGTCTGGTTTATTCATAATCGTGTTCCGATTCAGTGTTGTGAGTAACGTTATTTAAAAAATCTATTAGATGGATTTGGCGATCTGTGCCAATTATATACCATTTATATTATAGCAGATTTTATTTTTCCTTACGCAGTTTTAAAAATCCTGCATTTCTTCAATCCAGTACTGTTCAATAACTTCAGCCGGAGGAGTTTCCACCGGTCGTACCAGCCGAAACCCTACAAATTGTGCACTTGTGTGCCACCATAAACTTTTAGGCATCTGTGGATCAAGCATTTTCCACCGCTCCTGCGATCCCCTCCGTTTGGCGCATCGCTGATCTTCCACATCATCCTGCCAGGAACCGCCCCGTACAGATCGCGGATAAAGTTCAGTTGGTCTGAACCAGGGATTATCTGCGGGGTCTTCTTCCAGTCGTTCAAAATAATCTTCATAATATTGATCCATGGTCCACTCGGCCAGGTTGCCTGACATATCATACAAACCAAAAGCATTCGATTCCTTTGTAGCCACCCGGTTATAACTGCGGTCGCTGTTACCCGAGTGCCACACATAGCGGTCTATTTCATCCGTTGAATTCCCAAAGTGATATGCCGTCTCGGTGCCGGCCCTGCAGGCATATTCCCATTCGGCCTCTGTTGGCAGCCGGTAAAAGTCTCCGGTTTTTGCTGTCAGCCATTTAGCGTACATAATCGCCGCATAGTGTGTCATACTGATTGCGGGATACCCATCCCGGCCCATACCGAATGTCATATCCACATAAGGCGGTGTTGGTGTGGAGATTGCATCTGCCTCGATTTCGATGCCTCTGCCCGATCCATCTGCAAGTTCCTCTTCAAGCCGGCTGATCACCTCATTGGCAAACAGATCGTACTGACTCCAGCTAATTTCATGTTTTCCCATCCAGAAAGAATCAACCGTTATCTCACGACGAGGTCCTTCGTTTTCGGATCGCCCGGGTTCGTCTTGAGGGCTCCCCATCGAAAATGTTCCACCCGGAACCGCTACCATGTTGAGTTCAACTTCAGAACCCGGTATTTCGATAGTGTAGTCAGTAAATGAGTTTAAATCATCGGTTTGAAAAGGATAAAACCCGACAATAAAGAGCGTAAAAACAACAATAACTGACGATACGGGAACATATATTTTTTTGATAACCGGATACTCCAAAGTGCTTGTTACTTCTGTATTTCTAATTCTTGCAGTTCTGCCGAAGGGATAATTTTGCCCTAATCAATAAAAATAATAATAAAACCTATTGCAACTGATCAGTCTGATTTTACTGAAAAAAACAATCAATACGCAGCGGCATACCATTCATTACATTACAATATGAAGCTATTTCACGGACGGCACTCAATGTAATCGGTGCCATAAAATGAAAAACATGGTTTCTTCAATCATCCGCGGCCAGAACAAACATATAAAACATGTTACAGTAAATATAATTTATTAATTAAGGAAACTCTTTAAAATCCGTTAACAGTAAATATGTTTTTACAAAAGGACAAGATTCATCAGTAGGATCTAAATCTGTGTGGCTCTTAAAGAATTGAAAATAGGAGAAATACTGTATTTTTAAGCATGAATCGCCTGTTTAATCCAACCTCATACTCATTAATTTAGTGGTATAATTAACAGGAATGATTGATGCCCAATGCCCAGGTTTCAGATTTAATACTTGAAATTAACTCTGTTCTTTTTAGCTTTCTGTCGAATCATGATTTTAGATATTGATTATCAGCTTATTGAATTTTTATTTATAAACTGCAATTTTATATCATCAGATTCCCATTAATCCGCTTATGGAATGCATGCCCGCAAATGTTATCGATATCAAGCTAATATTTTCGCGTATGCAATTCTGAACTAAACACAGTGTACTTGTTCGGGATGGAAGCGCTTGTTGAATCCATCATTAATTAGCTCTCGAACCACTGCACTCTTTTATGTTTTCATCATAACAAAAACCCGAAGATAGATTTATGCAACATTTAGACTATCAAACCAAACACATACGATGTAAGCGCTTTGCCTTCCGGGCTTTTCGCTTATCAGTAATAGCGCTTGGTCTTCTGATGTTCACCGGCATGGTATATGCCCAGGAACAACAATACGAAATTACCGGAACTGTCACAGATGCAGCCACCGGCGAGACACTACCAAGTGTGAATATCCTTCTTGTAGGAAGCGATGTTGGAACCACAACTAATCTGGAAGGGGACTACACCATCACGGTTCCAAATCTGGATGAATCTCTGCGTTTTTCCTATATCGGCTATCAGACACAGACCGTGGATATCGATGGCAGAACGGAAATCGATGTTGAACTGCTTACCGAAGAGGTGGTTGGACAGGAAGTTGTCGTTACCGGTTATGGAACCGTGCGCCAACGCGAAACCATCAGTGGATCTGTTAGTGCTGTATCCGGCGATCAGATTGAAGCTGTCCCAACGTCAAACTTGTCTAATACGCTCGCAGGACGAGTATCTGGCCTGGCCGGACTTAACACAGCTGGTGAACCGGGTTTTGATGGATCTCAAATCCGTATTCGGGGTAACGCCACACTCGGTAATAATGATCCGCTGATTGTGATCGACGGAGTTCCCGCGCGACAGGGTGGTCTTGACAGAATCAACCCTAATGATGTGGAAAATATCAGTATTCTGAAGGATGCTTCGGCAGCAATTTACGGATCCAGGGCTGCTAACGGGGTTATTCTGATTACCACAAAAAGAGGCCGATCCGGTGCCCCGCAGGTTACGGTTAATGCAACCCAGGGATTTAACCAGCCAACGGTTATCCCAAACATGGCAAATGCACCAACCTACCTTACCATGCTGAACGAGATCGACATGTACCGCGGTGATTCACCTCGGCGTTCAGAGGCAGAGATTGACCGATACAGAAACATTGGAGATCAGGATCCATGGGAATATCACGATACAGACTGGTTTGATGAAGGCCTGAAACGTTTTTCAAATGAAACAGAGGCAACCATTGCCGTTAGCGGCGGTACCGAATCGGTTCGATACCGTGTATCGGCCAGGGGCCTTACCGAAGATGCTTACTATCGAAACAGCGCCACCCGCTATAACCAGGGTGAATTCCGCAGTAATCTCGATATTGACGTAACGGATCATATTCGAATTGGTGCCGATCTTGCAGGGCGATATGAGGACAGAAACTTCCCAACCCAGTCAGCCGGTGCCCAGTTCCGCTTCCTGATGCGCGGAAAACCTCACGAACCGGCACGATGGCCTGACGGCAGTCCCGGTCCGGATGTTGAAAACGGAACAAATCCCGTAGTATCGGCAACCAATGCAACCGGTTATCACGATATTGATGATTATTACCTGCAGAGCAGCGTTTACGTTAACGCCGAGATCCCCGCAATTGAAGGCTTATCTTTCAGAAGTAATTTCACTTTTGACAGACACTTCAATGAGAATGAACAATGGGCAACTCCCTGGATTTTGAATACATGGGATGGTACTCGTGACGAAAACGGAGATCCTGTTTTGAGTCCTGGTCAGCGTGGGCCCGGAACTCCTGAGCTTACACGGCAAAGACAAAATCAGCAGGATATTACCTTCAACCTTGTTGGGAATTATCAGCAAAATATTGCAGCACATAATTTTGCATTTATGCTGGGTACAGAGCGCGAGACCTTTAACGGGCAGAATGTGGGAGCTTACAGAGAAGGGTATCTCTCCCCAGAATTCCCGCAACTTGATCTTGGCGCATCTGAAAACCGCAACAACTGGGGGAACTCCTGGCACGGTGCGCGACAAAACTTCTTTAGTCGTTTGAACTACGATTATGATGAAACCTACCTGCTGGAAGTTGTTGGCCGCTTAGACGGATCCTATATCTTTCCCGAGGGCGATCGTTATGGTTTCTTCCCATCGGTATCACTGGGTTGGAGATTATCGAACGAAGACTTCTTCCAGGATCTGACGTCCAACTTCTTCGATAACCTCACCATTCGTGCGTCTTATGGACAAACTGGTAACGACCAGGTAGATCCGTACCAATTCCTCGGAACGTATTCATTTGGAAACGGATACATCTTTGACGGATCGATTGAGTCTTCACTCAGCGAAGCGCGAATCCCAAATCCGAATATCACGTGGGAGGTTGCAAACCAGTTCAATACCGGTATTAATATGACCATTTTTGATAACCGGTTAGAGTTTGAACTTGACTACTTCGATTATCGAAGAGAAGGAATCTTGTGGCAGCGAGATGCCGCCCTTCCACTCATGGCCGGTTTTGACCTGCCCGATGAAAACATCGGTGAAGTGAAAAGCTACGGCTTCGACGGTACGATGACGTACCTGCAGGATATCACAGATAACACATTCCTGACCGCATCATTTACACTCAGTTATGCAGAAAATGAAATCCTGTTTTTTGATGAACCGGATGGAGTTCCAGACTGGCAGCGAAACGAAGGAATGCCGATGAATACCGGGCTCTATTACCAGGTGATCGGTGTATTCCAGGATGAACAGGAAATCGAAGACTACCCAAGCTGGGATGGCGCTCAGCCAGGAGATCTGATCTTTGAAGATGTGAACGGAGACGGCGTAATCAATTCCGACGACATGATTCGCTCAGACCGCACACCCTTTCCAAAATGGACCGGGGGCCTGAATCTCGCTCTGAACTATCGCAACTGGGATATTTCAACTTTCTGGCAGGGAGCTGCAGGGGCTGCGGTGTATACCCAGACCGAATCGGGTGAAATCGGAAACTTCCGGCAAAGTTTTGCTGAAAACCGGTGGACACCGGATAATCCCACCAACGATCATCCAAGAACATGGAACCGAAGTGATGAGTATTGGTCATCAAACAGCAATACGTACTTCCTGCGAAATACAGACTACATTCGTCTGAAATCGCTTGAAGTTGCCTATACTCTGCCTGCTTCACTCTCGTCGAGACTGGGACTGCAGCGAACCAAGTTCAGCATTACCGGCTTAAATCTGCTTACGTTCACCGGGCTTGAAGATCTTGATCCCGAGGCCGCCTCCGGTGCCGGACAGTATTACCCGCAACGACGGTCACTTCGTGCCGGTTTATCGGTAACATTTTAAACAATAGAAATTATGAAGATGAATAGACATACGTTATATCCACTTGTCATAATTGTCATGTTGTTTATGTACACAGCATGCGATTCTGTCTTAAACCTCGATCCTTTGGATCAACCTTCTGATGCCGCTGTATGGGAAGATCCCGGAATGACCCAGGCATTTATCAACGACATGTACAGTACCCTTCCACACGGGTATAGTGAAGTGATGATGGCCGTAAATACGGATGAAGCCGTGTATACTCATATTGGGTCTTCTGATGCAGCCCAGGGAATCATAAATCCATCTAACGTTTATAATACTACCTGGGGTACTGCATGGGGTACTGGACCTCCGGGATCCGGTAACTACATGTGGGAACATGCATACGGGGCTGTTAGAAAAGCCAACCTGTTTTTCCAGAATTTCGATCCAGACCTGTTTGAAGATCAGCAGCTTGCAGAGCAATTGATCGGGGAAGTGCATTTTCTCCGGGCATACAAGTACGTTGATCTTCTAAGGCTCTTCGGCGGAGTCCCTATTGTGGATGAAGTCTTTGGACTTGATTCCGACATGGAACTCCCAAGAGATTCTTACGATGATGTTCTCAATTTTATCCTTTCAGATTTAGATGAAGCCGCCAGCCGGCTGGATTGGCAACCCCGCCAGCAAGGCCGCGCCAGCAGAGGTGCTGCAGAAGCACTTAGATTAAGGGTTCTTACCCACGCCGCCAGTGACCAGTTTCACAACACAGGCGAATGGGCCGGCGGTTACAGTAATCCCGAACTGATTGGATTTACAGATGCAGGACGTCAGCAACAGCTTTGGGAACAAGCCAGAGATGTTGCGCAAGAGATCATTAACGAAGGCCCATACAGCCTCTATGATCAGAATCCCGATCCAACCCAGAACTTCCAGGATATCTGGCTGCAGGGCGGTGGCTCTGAAGCGATACTCACGTTTTATCACTTGGAAGAATATGATCCTATAGCACCTGACGGTAACTGGGCATGGATTAATGTAGGGCAGTGGGCTGGTCCCAACGGTTATTTCCTCTGGGGCGGCAGTACTCCGCAGCAGGCACTTGTTGATGATTTTGAAACTATCGATGGGGAGCAGTTCGACTGGTCAAACCCTGACCATGCAGAAGATCCATATGTAAATCGTGATCCGCGATTTGAAGCAACCGTAATGTACAACGGATACCAGTGGAGAGAACGCCCTGAAGGACCGCGTTCTACGGATCCGCAGGGAAGAATTGAAACCTTCCTGACGATTCGCTGCACCGGTTCTGACCAATGTCCCGATCAGCGTGCAGGCCTCGACTCACGTCGCAGTTCGATTGAAGACTGGAACGGATCACGTACAGGTTACCTGCTGAACAAGTTCATCGATCCAAATGTGGAACACTGGAACAATGAACAGGAAGTTCCATGGCATTTCATCCGGTACGCAGAAGTTCTGCTGAATTATGCGGAAGCTCAGATGAACCTGAATGATGAAGCAGAGGCACGCTGGGCAATAAACCAGATTCGTCAGCGGGCAGGAATGCCGGACATCACCGATTCCGGTGAAGACCTGGTACAGCGGTACAGAAACGAACGGCGCGTGGAACTCGCTTTTGAGGATCACCGCTTCTTCGACGTACGGCGCTGGATGATTGCACCAGAAGTGGAAGACCGGGATGCGTACGGAATCTACCTGCACGCCGAGTATCAATATGATCCTGACGCACCGCGAAATGGTATGTACAACTATGAATATGTTCAACCACCATCCGGTGAAGATGTACCATCAGAAGTTGAATTTGCAGCGGGGAACCCAAACATTGGCGTTCGCCCGGTTTGGACTCGCAGCTGGAATCCGGCAACCTACCTGCTGCCCATTCAGCGGGATGAAATGAACCGAAACCCGGCACTGATACAAAATCCAAACTATTAATAGCAACCGATTGAAATTCGTTGAATAGAGCAGATCTGTTCAGCGATTCAAATCAATGAAAATATGGGTGATTTTGGGTATGTTCTGCATACTCAGAATCACCTTTTTTTATGAGATGGATTTACAAATTTTTTCCTATCCTTGCGTACGATTTCATATTCTCAATACCGGAATCTTATCTCCTTACCATATTGGTGCTGGTGATATCTGTTTTACCTGACATACGAACCGAAACTGATCTATGCCTCTAAGACACATTGCAATATCCATTTTATCACTTCTGATGCTTTTGATCTTATCCGCCTGTTCATCAGACGGAGAATTGAACTGGGTTGAAGAAGAGGGATACAGGTGGGCTGAACTTCAAACCTCATTTTTCGGGGATACAGGCTTCAGAGAACTCTCGTCCGGCAAAACAGGCATTAATTTCCGGCTGGATGTACCCGACGATCTTATACAGCAAAACCGCCACTACTCCAACGGTTCCGGAGTCGCTGTAGGTGATGTGACAGGGAACGGTTATCCCGATATTTATTTTGCAAGCCTGACCGGTTCGAACAGGCTGTTTGAAAACCGGGGTGGATATTCATTTGAAGACATCACAGAACAAGCTGGCGTTGCACATGAAGGATTTAATTCCACCGGAGTCGCCATGGCTGATGTAAACGGTAACGGCTTCCTCGATATTCTGATCACTTCGCTGTCTGACGGTAACGTTCTCTATCTGAATAATGGTGAAGGACGATTTGAAATAAATGAAAACAGCGGATTGGGCGAAAGTAATGGTGCCCACTCCATGGCCCTGGCGGACATCAACGGTAACGGCCTGCTGGATCTATATATCGCAAATTACAGGCTTGAATCAGTCCGCGATCTCTATGGACCGGATGATCTTTCCATGGAAAACACCGCCATTGAGCAAGATGGCCGGATGACCGTCCTGCCGGAATTTGAAGAATTCTACCAGTTTATTGAAATCGATGGCCAGGAATTTCGCCAGGAATCAGGCGCTTATGATG
Source organism: Rhodohalobacter sp. SW132 (assembly GCF_003390325.1). Taxonomy (NCBI): domain Bacteria; kingdom Pseudomonadati; phylum Balneolota; class Balneolia; order Balneolales; family Balneolaceae; genus Rhodohalobacter; species Rhodohalobacter sp. SW132. Next base: position 53,742 of record NZ_QUOK01000006.1, read on the forward strand.
AACTCTATATCAATCGCGGAGATGGCTCATTTGAAAAAGCAAACCCTGATGAGTACTTCATCCTGAATGATGAAGGTGAAGCCGGCTTGCTCCAGGATTGGGGATTCACCCCCGCTTTTCGCGACATCACCGGAAACGGCGCCCCGGATCTCTATATCACCAACGATTTCTGGACTCCTGACCGCTTCTGGCTGAATAACGGCGATGGCACCTTTCAGACAGTGCCGCCTGATGCGATTAAAAACCAAAGTTATTCATCCATGGGTATGGATTTTACCGATCTGAATAAAAACGGACTCCCCGATTTTGTTGTAACTGAAATGCTCAGCGGCGATCACTCCAGGAGAATTCGTCAATATTCCGATTACATGGGCGAATACCACGGCAGCACACATCACAACCACAACTCTGTCTACCTGAATCGCGGAGACACAACATTCGCCCAGATCCCCTACTACAGCGGGCTGGAAGCGACGGAATGGTCGTGGGCTACCCTTTTTATGGATGTAAACCTGAACGGGTATGAAGACCTCATCGTGGCAACCGGCTTCTACCGCGATTATCTTGATATGGATGCCCAACAGGAGATTCATCAGCGATACCAGCAGATGGGCGACAGATTGTTCGAAGAGGGTGAATTTATGCAGTTCCCGGTGCTGAACCTGGGCAATCAGCTCTTTCAGAATAATGGTGATATGACCTTTTCGGACGTCAGCCGGGATTGGGGATTCACTATAGATGATATCTCCATGGGAATGGCTGCGGCGGATCTGAACAACAACGGAACACTCGACCTGATTTTTAACCGGTTTAATAATGAAGCCGTGATCTACGAAAACCGGACAAACAATCCCAGAATTGCCGTTCGTCTGGCGGGAAAAAGTCCAAATACGGCTGGAATCGGCGCCAAGATAGAGCTATCGGGCGGTCCCGTCATCCAGCAAAAAGAGATGGTATCAGGCAGCATTTACCTCTCTGATTCTCAAAAACAGGTGGTCTTTGCCGCAGATGAATCAAACCCCGATCACACGATTACGGTTACCTGGCGGGATGGGACTCAGAGTATCATCAACAATGTTCAGCCAAACCGTTTGTATGAAATTGATCAGGAGGCAACCGCCGTGGAGACTACGGAGCCGGAAAACACTTATCAACCTGCTACGCCGCTTTTTGCCGATATATCCGACCGGATTAATCACATTCATCATGAAAGCTCCTATAACGATTTTCAGAGAGTTCAGCCATTGCTGCCAAAACAGCTCAGCCGCCAGGGTCCCGGTGCCGCGTGGTTTGATGTCACCGGAAATGGGTTTGATGATCTGCTGATCACAAGCGGTCGCGGCGGTTCACTCTCTGTGTTTGAAAACAGCGGGGATGGAGATTTTTCACCCATTCAAACAGATCCAACCTCCCGGGAAGCTCCCGGTGATCAAACCGCTGTGATTGCGTGGAGTGAAAATGATCAGCGGAATGTGATGGTTGGGAGTGCAAATTATGAACAGGGAAATCCCGGTGTGCCATCTGCTTACCGTTTTCAATTCCGGGATGGTGGGGAAGCCGTCACAGATTCCATTCCCGGAGTCCTCTCCACTACCGGCCCTCTTGCCGCCGCAGATTATTCCGGAAACGGATATGTAGATCTTTTTGTGGGCGGAAGTTTTCTGCCTGGCGGATACCCCAGAAACGCATCCTCCAGGTTGTTTACAAACCGAAACGGTGAACTGACGCTGGATGAAGCCAATTCGGAACGTTTAGCGGATGCCGGCCTGGTTAGCAGCGCACTGTTCGCTGATTTCACCCAAAATGGATACCAGGACCTGTTAGTAAGCACGGAATGGGGCTCCATCAAACTATATGAAAACCGAAACGGACAATTCAGAGAGATCACAAACGCAATGGGGCTCAATCGTTACACAGGCTGGTGGAATGGAATCGCATCGGGAGATTTCACAAATAACGGTCTGACCGATTTTGTAGCTGTGAATATCGGACGGAATACTCCTTACAGAACAAATACCGATCACCCGATCCGGCTCTACTATGAAGATTTAAACCTCAACAACCAACTTGATATCGTGGATGCTTACTATCACGAAGAGATGAACGGATACGTGCCGCGGCGGAAACTACTCGATTTTCGTTCGGTACGAACCATTCTGCAAAATGTACAAAGCCACACCGAGTTCTCAGAATCCACGGTTGATAAAATTTTTGATATGGATTTTGCCAATGTACCCTATAAGGAAATCAACACGGTTGAACATATGGTATTTATCAATACCGGTGATGGATTTGAAGCTCATCCCCTTCCGTCAAAAGCTCAATTCTCCAACGGTTATTCCGTTATTGTTGCCGATTTTGATAACGATGGAAATGAAGATCTGTTTATCAGTCAGAACTCGTTCGAATACCCCCCTGAGATCGCGCGACAGGATGCAGGCCGCGGGCTTATTCTGATGGGTAATGGAGAGGGACAATTTATTCCCAAGCCGGGCCGGGAAAGCGGAATAAAAGTATATGGTGAACAGCGTGGTGCCGCCATTTCCGACTTTAACAGAAACGGTAAGACCGATCTTGTGGTAACCCAAAACAGCGGTGAAACCCGGCTATTCGAAAACCGGACTCCTTCATCAGGGATTCGGGTAACCCTCATCGGTCCGGACACAAACAGGGATGCGGTTGGTTCCTCAATCCGCATCACCTACGAAAACGGGTCAAAAGGACCGCTTAGAACTTTACAGGCCGGGTCCGGGTACAGATCCCAAAACAGCTTTACTCAGGTGATGGGAATCGGCGGAATGCCCGAATCTCTTGAGGTGAACTGGTTTGATGGAAGAAGTGAGACGATTATCATCGAGCGCGGTGTGCTTGAGTATGAAATTCGGTATGATGAGTAGGTTTTGATGACCGTCATCACGGACCCCGATCCGCGATTTTCCATCTCAGCACGCAGAACGTTCAACCGATAGGAGAATCCACAGGCCGGACTCAAATGGGAGATACCGTGTCGGGGCTCGGTATGACTTCAAATAGCACCCAGCCATCCACGGTCATCACGGACACCGATCCGCGATCTTCCATCTCAGCACACAGAATCCATTCAGCCAGTGGCAAAATCCACCGGCCGAACTCAAATGGGAGATGCCGTGTCGGGGCACGGCATGACTTCAGATGAGTTCACATCACATTAAAATCCCGAATATCTAAAGTTGATTGTTCATCGTCTTCAGCTGCCTCTGTAATGTGAATAATCCGGTTCACTGGCACATCTGAAAATACATCCGTTCGGCCGGATGGCCACTGAATTCGTAATTCGCTGATGCCTGTTTCTCCCAACCCGAAAAAAAGTGATTTGCTGCTTGTACTCTGATACGAGTTCCCGGCTTTCACAATCTGATTCATAATCAATCCATCCTCTCTTTCCACATAAACCCTGGTTCCAATCGCATCTCTGTTAGATTTCCCGCCCTCCAGATTTAGCCTGATTCTGTTATTGCTGTTTTCTGTTCTATTGATGAGCAGCTGAGGTTTTGAACCATTGATATTAGAAATAACAAGGTCAGGTAGCCCATTATTTTTTACATCAATCAGTGCCATTCCACGGGAATATTCATTGTTGGAAAATTGTACAACTTCATCGCTTACATTTCTGAACCTTCCGTTTCCATCATTTCGGAAAAAAATATTTTCATTCTCTTTCTCTTTATGAATGGCTTCAAGTAAAGCTCCATTTGCGATTACCAGGTCCTGATGGCCGTCAAAGTCGAGATCCGCAAAAAGCACCCCCCATCCGGATCCCCAGCCACTTGGTATTAGTCCGGTTGATGTGGTTACATGGTCGAAACGGTAGTAACCATAATTTCGAAACAGCGAAACCATATCGCCTTCCAGATTTGTTGTTACAAGGTCTAAAAGACCGTTATTATTGAAATCGGCAGTGTCAATTCCCATGCTGCTTTTGAATTCAGCGAGATTTGCAGCAATAGATATATCCCTGAATGTGCCGTCCTGATTATTTACGTATAACCGGCTTGGAGTAGTATCGTTGGCAATATATACATCCGCCCAGCCATTATTATTTACATCTGTCCACACCGCCGACAATCCCTTGCCATCATTTCCTTGGCCAAAGGTATCAAAATTAGTTACACCACTTTCTTCAGATACATTTGAAAAAGTTCCATCACCGTTATTTCTGAACAAAAGCACAGACTGTGCCTTATAGTTAAATGGCAGAATGGCCCGAAGGCCATAACCAAGTTCATCATTAATATCCCAGCTTACATTGTTTACGATCAGTAAATCCAGGTATCCGTTTTTGTTATAATCAGTTGCAGAAGGTGCTGCCGCCATACAGGGCAATTCACCGCACAGGCCTTCGAGACTGAGGCCTGCTTCTTCAGTAACATCCACAAAATAGCCCCCCCTGTTTTCAAATAGTTGCCCGCCATCAAATGCTGCAACATATAGATCCTGGAGGCCATTATTATTAAAATCGAAAAAGAGGGCGCCCATCGGATATCCATGGATGTTATCAAGCCCCACCTCCTCTGTTATATTTTCGAAGGTTCCATTTCCCATGTTACGGTAGAGCGCCGAACTGTATTCACGAGATTCATGTGGAATAAAGGAGGACATGGTAGCAAAAAAGATGTCTTCATAACCATCACCGTTGATATCTCCTACAGCTACACCACCCCCCATAATCTCAAGGTATGATGGATTATTATTATTAACAGGAGGATTTAAATGAGCATCAAGGCCGCTTGATGACGTGGCATCTTCAAATGAAAAAACCGGGTCAGCCTCTGTGGATGTAATACCCATTCCTCCACGTAAGAGGAAGTATCCGGCTATCAATAAAATCGCAATGACTAATAAAAAAATACTTTTTACAACGGTTTTTTTCTTATTCACTACCTTATTCTTATTCAATTCAATTCACCATCTGACTGGCATCCTGCAATTAGAAAGAAACACAATAAGAGAGTTAATAGAATTCGTACGTCTGTTATTAACACCGTTTACAATGGGTTTTTCAGTGAATATTATACCAATTCAACTATTCTGTCTTCCATTCTACTTTTTCGTATTTCTGACTGAAACAAATAATCTGCTACCTTTTTGCAAAGATAGCAGATTAATTGGTTTGCTTTTCCTGGTTTTAAAGTATTTCTGGCTCAGCCGGGATCAATTAATACCCGGGATTTTGAACCAAAAGGCTGTTCCTGTTCATCTCATCAAAGGGTATGGGTGAAAAGTAATGGCTGTTATTCCATGACCGGGCAGATGGAATATCCATTAACTCATACGTAAAATTACTGTATGTGCTTCTGTCTCTTCGATCTGTTGCTTCTGCAGTAATCCTGATTCCCTGAGCATCCTGATTCATCACGTCAGGAGCAATCATCCAGCGCCTGACATCAAAATATCGGTGCTCCTCACCAAATAGTTCAACCCGGCGTTCGTTTTGATAGCGCCGAACCAACTCATTGCCGCTATCAGCTACATCCGGCATACCTGCTCTTTCGCGAATCATATTCAGATAGGTTCGTGCTTCTTCTTCATTATCTAATCCAATATTTGCTTCCACATAGTTCAGTATAACTTCAGCATACCTGAAAAAAGGATAAGGGGTTTCCTGCCTTTGCTGTGGTGGCATCGTTGGGTCGATAAACTTCCTCAGGTAGTATCTCGAGTAGCCTCCATTCCAATCCTCAATTGGGCCGTTTCGGGTATCAACACCGGGAAAAGTCCCATTTGGTGTTACTACTTCCTGGAATGTTTGAATATGTCCGGTGGCATCATAAGGTTCCCTGAAAGAGGGAGGATCTACCCATGGAGCACCATCATACAGAACGGATGCATAAAACCGCGGGTCGCGATTCTCATAAGGCGCACTTGCATGTGCCGGATTGTTCCAATCGAATTCGGTTCCATCCGCCACCTCGAAGGCGTCAACAAAAGCCTGAACCGGGGTATTCCCTGCCCACCCCCGGTAACCGTTTGGCCCGTTAAACTGATGAGGGAGCCATCGGTCGTTCCAGTCTCGTGATCCTACAAAGTAACGCGCAAAGATGTTTTCCTCGTGATCTTCATTCACGATGAAAATTTGCTCATAATTTAAAGCAGGATCGGCATGCCGGTTGAATAGTTCATATTCACCCATATCGATCACATCTTTTGCAGCATCGGCAGCAGCCTGATGCCTTGCCTGCTGGCTTCCGGATGTGTACCCTGTTAAATTACTTTCAGGACTTACGAATAGATCACTTGCTGCAAAGGTAAGAATCCTTGATTTCAGCGCCAATGCGGCACCTTGGGAAGTTCTTCCTAAATCTCTTGGTACTACCGGGAGAAGTTCAGCAGCTCTTTCAGCTTCCTGCACCACAAAGTTTACGCTTTCTTCAAACGTATTTCGGGCTATTTCGTAATCATCGCCGAGTCCGTAAACCTGCGTAATAATAGGTACGCCTCCGTAAGCCCGTACCAGGTTATGATAGAAGTACGCACGTAAAAAATGTGCTTCACCTTTAATGTTGTTTCGCACTTCTTCCGAAACCTGTGCCTCTTCTATATTATCCAGCATAATGTTGGTCTGCCGGATTGCAGAATAGAGATGCCCCCATCGGAAATGCTGAAGGTCACCACGGTTAAAAGCACCAATATTGCTTGCGCTGGCATTTCCCTGCAGAATATCGGGGACGCCGTAACCGTGAATAAAATGTGAATTATCGGTCAATGACTCAAGCATCACTTCATCAAGTCCATGATGCATTCTTCGGTAAATGTCAGCCAGATAGAGATCTATCAGTGCAACATCATTCCATACGGTATCATCTGTAAGCTGACTTGTAGGGCTTACGTTTAACAGTTCCGTATCGCAGGCTGAGAAAGCAAATATCCCAGCCAGGATGATCAGTACTAATTTGTTGATTATAGCTTTCATATATACATATGATTAAAATTTTTGGAATTTTGCATGAACTTTTTCATTAGAATGCCATGGATAATCCGAAATTGAAGATTCGTTTTTGCGGATAGAAAGACCCGGCCGCATTCCTGGCTTCGGGATCCATCCAGAAGTCGCTGAACGTAAGGAGATTAAACCCATTCGCATATATCCTCATTCTGCTTATTCCAATAGGGTCCATTAAACTGGCGGGTAGATTATAACCTACCTCCATATTTTTTAGCCTGATGTAATCCGTGTTAAAGTAGAAGTGAGTGTTTGCATTCGACATCCAATACTCTTCAGTTCTCTGGTAAGCTCTTGGCTGAGAAGCATTCGTATTATCTGGAGTCCATCGGTCTCTGGCAAAATCATTAAAGTAGTTTCCAAAATCTCCCGATTCTGTGGAAATATACTGAGATGCACCTGCGGCTCCCTGGAAGAAGACCAGGAAATCAAAGTTTCTGTATTGTCCGGAGATATTTAAGCCACCATTCCATTTAGGAAGCCCGGTTCTGTCAACTCTTACCCTGTCATCCGCATCAATAACGCCGTCTCCGTTAACATCCTCAAAGATCAAATCTCCAGGACGTGCTCCTGACCAGCTTGGCATACTGTCTACATGTTCCTGATCACGGAACACACCGATTGCCCGGTAATAGAGACCGGTATTCATGGGTCTGCCTGTAGAGCGCTGCCATTCCGGTGCTCCGGGCGGTTCATCCCAGTTTACAATTTTGTTGGTTGCATAACCACCATTCAATGTAATGCCCAACATGAAATTGTTACTGATTTGTGAGCGCCATGATACACTACCGTCAAAACCCCACGCATCCACTTCACCAATGTTTTCCCGCGGCAGGCTGATACCGGCTGATTGCGGCACAGAAGCATTTCTCCACCAAAGAATATCACTACGGTTTTCAGTGAAATAATCAATTTCAAATGCAAGCTGATCATTAAACATGGAAGCTTCAATACCAACATCAAATTGTGTAGCTACTTCCCAACTTACATTCCTATTGGGTGTTTCCCCCGGAAAGATGCTCTGGCCGGGAGTATTATTAAAAATATACCCACCACCATTACGGAAGGTGTTCATAAACTGGAAAGGTTCAATACGGTCATTTCCTGTTTGGCCATAAGAAGCTCGCAGTTTCAGTTCATTAAAAAACCCGGTTGCATTTCTGAACCAATCTTCCTGTGTTAACCGCCATGCTGCAGAAACAGAGGGGAAGAATGCAAATCGGTTATCTTCGGGAAAGATATAGGACCCATCATATCGAGCAATCAACTCCACCATATATTTGCTTTGGAAGTTGTAATTCACACGGCTAAAAAAGTTCAGTCTGGTTGCATGATCAGGTCTGTCACCCAATGATGAACTTCCCCCGCCAATACTCTGTTGATCTTCACCACCGAAAGAAAGCTCGTCTATTTCTGTGGAAACAAAGTATCTTCTATACGCATTAAATCCTGAATTTGTAATTCGCTGACTTTCAGTCCCAAGTAACAGGCCTAAGGTATGATTTTCAAAATCCACACGGTAATTACCCACCAGGTTAAGAAGTATATTTCTTCCCTGGTCTGACCACTGCTGCAGGTTTGCATCATTGTTCGGTACAAGACTTTCATTAAACGTAGGTTCTCCGCTATCATCGAAACCTGTAAAGTCATACAAAGTCCAGGGCGATTGCCATCGTTTCCTTTCTCTGAAATCCTGGTCAAACACGGCAGTACCTGTAAATGAGAGCCCTTCTACTTGCGGTACATCTATACTGAGCCTCGCGTTACTTTGGAAATAGTACCTTTCATCTTTATCGTATCCGGTAGCATCTGTACCGGTTACCACCGGGTTCACACCGTTTTCAATATCCGGTGCAGGTAGGCCATTAGGCCAAAAACCATGCTCATTCGGTTTACCCCGCATCAACATCCTGAATGTTTGCCCCGCACTTGCTGTGGGGAAATTCCGGTCCTCATAACGTCCTAAAACATCAAGAGATAATGTTATGTTATCAGAAAGCCGCCCATCAAGATTACTTCTAAAACCGTATTCATTATAACGTGTTGAACTGTTTCGGTAGAATCCATCTTCAGTTAAACCGCTGAACGATATGAAATATCTCATGGATTCACTTCCGCCTGCAACAGACATATCCAGTCGGGATTGCTGTGAAACAGGTTTAAGTGCTTCATTAAACCAATCCGTATCAGGGCACTCCCAGGCATCTTGTTGCAACCGGTGGCAATCAATTTCAGCCTGCGTGAAACGGTCCCCCTGGCCTCTGTAGTTGTCAACTTCGTTAAGCATTTGCATGTAAGTAGCCGCATCTGCCATATCGGGAATCCGGGTAGGCTGATTAAAGCCCTGATTTACATCAATCGTAAACTGTGGTGCTCCTTCACGTCCGCGCTTTGTGGTAATCAGGATTACTCCATTTGCAGCTCTGGAGCCGTAAATAGCTGCAGAAGCATCTTTCAGAATTGTAACGCTTTCAATATCCCGGGGATTGATTCGGTCCAATCCGCCTGCGCGATCGGGAACCCCGTCTATTACAATCAAGGGCTGGTTGTTATTGAGCGTACTTTCTCCACGAATCCGAATGAGGGCCCCATCATAACCGGGTTCCCCACTTTGGTTAACCGTTACAATCCCTGGCAGATTACCGCTAAGAGTATTTGCAAGATTAGTTACAGGAATCTGCTCAAGCCGCGGCCCTTGAATGCTACTCACTGAACCTGACAGAGTTTCCCGTGCCTGAACACCGTAGCCTACAACAATCAGCTCATCACCAGAAAAAACAGACATTTGGAGTTGAACATCTATTTCAGTTCTTCCATCTATGGGTTCTACGAGTCTTTGAAAACCCACGAAAGTAAATACAAGATTCACATCCAAAGAAGGTACAGTAAGTTCATATGAGCCATCAGGACCGGTGTTTGTGCCTATGCTTGTACCTTCAACTACCACGTTTACACCCGGCATGCTTTCGCCTGTTGCGGCATCTCTTACCACGCCACTGATAGTTTCCTGTTCCTCAATTACAGGTGCAGCATCTTTTTCTGTTATGACAATAGTCTGTTCATCGAGTTGAGTATAATCAAGGTTAAGTGCCGTAAAAAAACCGCTCAGCTCATCCCCTGTAATCTCATTAATGGATAATCCACTGAGATCTACATACTTATCCTCTATCACCCGATCGTGATATAGAAATGTGACTTTAAACTTCTTTTCAAGATCATTCAAAAGATGTTTGATGGGAATCTGACTCACTTCAGAATCGGTTTGATTATCCATAAATGAATAAACCGATGCCAATGAGCTCTCGTTTGCCTGGGCATTTAATTCCAGGGCACCCGTAAATTGCATAAACAATGCTGCCAATAAAAGGCATATCAATCGTTGCATTCGCTCCATATGTATCATGTTTAGGTTACGTGTTCAGTGTGAAAGCGCTTTTCTGGGTAGAAATAAGAAGTTTTACTCATGATCTATATCTATTTATCCTCCAATAATAATGTTGTTATTGAGATGGGCGACGGAAATATCCACAGCTTCAGAAATGCCTTCCATGATTAGCTGAAGGTTTTCGCTGCTGATACTTCCTGAGATAGTTTTTTCCTGAATATTCTCAAATGGGAAAATAACTTTAACTCCAAATACATATTCAATTCTTGCTGCGACATCTGTAAGTGGGGTTTGATCAAAAACCCATACGTCCCGAATCCATGAAGTATAGATATCAGGGTCAACTTCTTTGACCTCAATTTTTTCAAGTCCTGACATGTACCATGCCATTTGGCCTGGCTCAATTATCATACTGTTCGATTCAACAACTCCATTCTCTTGGTAACTTTCAATTTTGATAATGCCTTTTTCAAGTACAGTTCTTGTGCCTTTTTTTGATGTCTGCACATTTAAGGTAGTTCCAAGTACTTCAATTATACCATCGTGTGTATGTATATGTATTTTTCGGTTATCTTTACCATCAGCATTTACAGGTTGTATATCAAACCACGCTTCTCCCTGCAGATAAATATCAATATCACGTGTACCTTTAGCTGAACCTGTAAAAGCATACTTAAGATGAGAATTGGCATTCAAAATAATACTGGAACCATCAGAAAGCTGGAGTGTAACTTTTTCTCCAAAGCTTGTGAAAAATTCTGATGATGTTTGGACAGCCGGAATTTCAATAACCTCATAATCAATCACCTCAAAATTTTCGAAAATCGTATACATGGATAAAACAATCATTGCCACGGCAGCGGCTGCAACCGGCCAATAGTTTTTTTTCCTATGCTTGGTTTGATTTAATTTTTTTATAGGATTCTTAACCTTATAGCTCCCTTCGCGTTTTATCAGTTTTTCTATTTTGTTGATTTCGATAATCGGATCAGGAATATTTCGCTCACTCTTGGAAGTAAAACGAATGAGCTGCATGGCCTGATCATACAAAATTTGGTGAGAAGAATTTTCTTTAAGCCAACTAACCCAGTGCTTATGTTCAGCGGCAGAAGCTTTTTTCTTTATGAAACGAAGAAAGGAGTCGTCAGATAATAAGTCTTCTAAGTAGTTGTCTTCCATTATGCGGCTTTGTAGTTCTTTTAAACCTTAAACACAATTTTATAGACAGAGACAACAAACAATAGTACCGGAAAATATTTTAAGATTTCTTGAAATCGGTCATTGATACATTAAAAACCTGAGTTCGATTAATAATATATTTCATTTATTCGGTATCAAGTCTCCCCTAAAAAGGGGAGATTTAGAGGGGTGTTCATCGGTTTTTCTAAGTTTGGTGAACATCCCCCTGCATCCCCCTTTTCTAAGGGGGACTTTTGATGTCATTATTTAAGAATCGAACTCAGGTTAAAAGAGATAAAATAAGAATTACGCTTCCTGCACTCAGGCTTTTTGGGGTGTAGGTTTTTAGGAGGGGCAAAATTTGAGACGGCCAAATTCCGAAGAATGTCCGTGATGTGGTATTATTTTCGGTAATAAGATCTCTTTGAATTTTAGGGAATTGCAAACTTCATAATAGTTAGCTGTCAACTTTCTAAAACTCCTCTATCAATAGATGGCCATAAATAGACTCTCTCAAATGTTTTATGGCTTCATAGACGTAATTTTTTATGCTTTGATCAGAAAGATCTAAAAGAATAGCAATTTCATGGTTAGTCAATCCATGCTGGAGTCGCAGATAGAGTACTTCTTTTTGGCGGCCGGTGAGCAATTTCATCGCCTTATTGAATTTTCTGTATCTTTCACTTTCAAGCTCTCCTTCTACAATGCTCTCTTCCATGGATTGCAAAGTATCAGAATTCATGCTCATATATATTTGATCACGCCGATGTATGGACATGCTTTTCTTTTTTTGATCAAACAAAATTCTTCTGAGCGAAAATAGCAGGTAAAATTCCACGCATTTTGCATGATCAACGCTTTCACGGTTATTCCAGAGTTTTAAAAATAACTCCTGAACCCCGTCTTTCACCATATCATCACTATGCATTAATTTCATCCCATAATTGTAGAGACGGGTATAATAGCGTAAAAAAACCTCTCCCAAAGCTTCTTGTCGTCCATTCAGAAACTCCTTCCATAAATCTTCATCATTCCATTGGCCTGAATTATATGAATGATCCGACTGTAAGAACATAGCTGTGCCCCCACGTTTAGAAAATAGTTAATGAATGCAAACAAAAAATAAAGCTGCATTCTAAGTTTAAGGGAAACGAAATTACGAGCAATACTTTTTGCAAGACTTCACATAATATCCTGATTTTAAATAACTATAACTTTGAAAATAAACAAGAGTCGGATATGTAACTTCGTTTATTTTTTCTCAATTTATACTTTAGCTGTATTCAGAAATCATTGATGAATTCAAAAATCATTGAACTTGGATAAATCCTTCAGTGTCGTAATATATACCTATATATAATGGATTTACGGGCACCTTATTTAAATGTACTACCTCGGGGCAAAGCCCACAAGGTATCGACTTGGATTCCATACCTTTTTGATCGATACGGAGTGGAGTTTATTCTGGAGTGCCCCCCCTTTTGCCGCGGGCATCCTTTGGGGAAAGGGGCAATGGGAAGATGAACTCCTGAGCTTCACGATGGAAATGGACACTTCCAAAATCAGGATAAATGGCAGGCAAGACTTTTCAAAAATACAACTGCGTATTCTGAGAGGCACTTTCCAAGGTAGTATGCTGAAATACTATAACTGAACCCGCAAACACCAACAATCGGATCGGGTTACCACCCCAGGAAGTGCATCACACAAATGATGGGAATCGGCGGAATGCCCGAATCTCTTGAGGTGAACTGGTTTGATGGAAGAAGTGAGACGATTATCATCGAGCGCGGGGTGCTTGTGTATGAAGTTCAGTATGATGAGTAGGTTTTGATGACCGTCATCGCGGACCACGATCCGCGATCTTCCATCTCAGCACACAGAATCCATTCAGCCAGTGGCAAAATCCACAGGCCGGACTCAAATGGGAAATACCGTGTCGGGGCACGGTATGACATCAAATGACTCATGATCTATTTCCGTCATCGCGGAACCCGATCCACGATCTCCCATCTCAGCACGCAAAAACGTTCAGCCAATGGCAGAATCCACCGGCCGGACTTAAATGGGAGATGCCGTGTCGGAGCACGGCATGACATCAATTGACTCATGATCTATTTCCGTCATCGCGGACCCCGATCCGCGATCTTCCATCTCAGCACACAGAATCCATTCAGCCAATGGCAGAATCCACCGGCCGGACTTAAATGGGAGATGCCGTGTCGGAGCACGGCATGACATCAATTGACTCATGATCTATTTCCGTCATCGCGGAGCCTGATCCGCGATTTCCCATCTCAGCACACAGAAACGTTCAGCCAATGGCAGAGTCCACAGTCCGAACTCGAATGGGAGATGCCGTGTCGAAGCACGGCATGACATCAAATGATTCACAGCCTTCCACCGTCATCGCAAATTAATCCGACCACGCTTCTACATCATCATATACCTCGGCAAATTCCAGCCGATTCCCATCTTTAGAAATCGTTGTTTCGTAGGTCACTCCCTGGCTTTCATCTTCCCGCTCAATCAGTTGTTTCGCAAGTTGATTGATGATTAGCGACTGAATCACGCGCTTCAGCGGCCGGGCGCCATACACGGGATCATATCCCCTAACTGCAAGCCAGTCTTTCACATTATCCGGCACCGACAACGACACGTTATTTTTCTCAAGCATTGCATGTACACGTCTGAGCTGAATATCCACAATCTCACGGATATGGGTTTTATCCAGCGGATGAAATACGACCACATCATCAATCCGGTTGAGAAATTCAGGGCGAATTGTTTTACGGAGACGCTCCAGAAGTTTGTTCTGCAGCTCCATATAGGTTGTTTCATCCATCTCCCCGCCCGTTTTCTCAATTTCCTCAGAAATCAGGTGAGAACCGATATTGCTGGTCATAATCACAATGGTGTTGGTAAAATCGACCGTTACCCCTTTATTATCCGTCAGGCGGCCATCATCCAGCACCTGCAGCAGAATGTTGAAAACGTCGCTGTGGGCCTTTTCGATCTCATCCAGCAGCACAACACTGTACGGTTTACGGCGAACGGCTTCGGTGAGCTGCCCGCCCTCTTCATACCCCACATAACCGGGAGGCGATCCGACGAGTCGGCTGACGCTGTGCTTCTCCATATACTCACTCATATCGATCCGGATCATGGCGTCTTCATCATCAAAAAGGAATTCAGCCAGTGAACGAGCCAGCTCGGTTTTACCTACACCGGTTGATCCCAGGAACATGAACGACCCAATCGGCCGGTTTTCATCCTGCAGTCCTGCCCGCGAACGGCGAACAGCATCGGACACAGCCTCAATTGCCTGATCCTGACCAATCACCCGTTTATGAAGTTCCCCTTCGAGCTGAAGCAGTTTCTGGCGTTCACTGGAAAGCATTTTCTTCACCGGAATTCCGGTCCACCGGGAGACGATATCAGCAATTTCTTCTGCTTCAACCTGCTCTTTTAGCAGCGAACGCCCCTCTTTCACTTCGTTGAGCTCCTCTTTTGTATTTTGAAGATCTTTCTCAAGCTGAGTGATCGTGCCATACCGAAGCTCGGCAACTTTCTCGTAGTTCCCTTCCCTTTCGGCGCGATCGGCCTGGTTTCGGGCGGTTTCAATTGCCTGCTTGAGCTCCCTGGTTTTTTGGATCAGCCCTTTCTCCATATCCCACTGCGTCCGCATCGATTTACGCTGTTCTTCAAGATCAGCCAGGTCTTTTTCGTTCGACTTCAGTTTACTCTCATCTTTTTCCCGTTTCAGCGCTTCGCGTTCAATTTCGAGCTGACGAATTTGCCGTTCAATACTGTCCAGCTCTTCCGGCATAGAGTCGATCTCCAGCCGAAGTCGTGAGGCGGCTTCGTCAATCAGGTCAATGGCTTTATCCGGCAGAAACCGGTCGGAAATGTATCGGTGTGATAGTTCAGCGGCAGCGACAATAGCTGAATCTGTAATTCGTACACCGTGATGCACCTCGTACCGTTCCTGGAGCCCACGCAGGATGGATACCGTATCTTCCACGCTCGGCTCACCTACAAAAACCGTCTGCAGGCGGCGTTCCAGCGCTTTATCTTTTTCAATATATTTGCGGTATTCGGTCAGCGTTGTTGCCCCGATTGCGTGCAGCTCACCCCGTGCAAGCGATGGTTTTAAGATATTTGCCGCGTCCATGGATCCTTCGGTGGCACCGGCACCCACAAGTGTGTGGATTTCATCAATAAAGAGAATCATCTCGCCATCGGAGTCCATCACCTCTTTCACTACAGCTTTCAGCCGCTCTTCGAACTCTCCCCTGAATTTGGTTCCGGCTACCAGGGCACCCATATCGAGCGCAATGACCCGTTTGGTTTTCAGGCCCTCAGGCACATCACCCCGGACAATCCGAAGCGCCAGTCCTTCGGCAATCGCCGTTTTACCAACACCTGGCTCCCCAATCAGAACCGGGTTATTTTTTGTTCGGCGTGATAGAATTTGCATTACGCGACGAATCTCCTGGTCGCGGCCAATGACCGGATCGAGTTTATTCTTTTCAGCCAGATCGTTCAGGTCACGCGCATACTTTTTCAATGCTTCATAACGGCTTTCCGCATTGGGATCATCCACCGTTTGTGATCCCCGCACACCTTTAACCACATCCAGTATCGTATCGTGAGTTGCGCCCTGATTTTTCAGGTAGGTTCCAGCATCTCCTTTTGAATCAACAATTCCCATAAGAACATGTTCGGAACTGATGTATTCATCACCCAGATCGTTTGCATACTGTTGAGCCGCATCAAACACTGTTTTTGTACTGTTCGACAGGTACTGGCCGGATACCGAAGCACCCTTCACGATTGGAAAACTTTTGATTTGCCGATCGAGTTCTTCTCTCAAAGCCGGCAGTGCCACCCCGATTTTTTTTAGAATGGTGATCACCACATTTTCAGAATCGTTCAAAAATGCGGTAAGTACATGAGCTGGTTCAACCGCCTGGTGATTGCTGTTCTGAGCCAGTTCAATCGCAGCCTGAACAGCTTCCTGTGCCTTAATCGTAAATTTATTAAAATTCATAATCGTCAGATTTATTTTCTTTTATCTGATGTGATGCTAAAAACATACCACCGTTCAGAATCTGACGGATTTACAGATTTCTCTCTTCCCTGGAACCCCCACTGCTCTTTTGGCAATTGTACGTGGCACAATTTGCTCTCTTTGGCAGATATTAAAAGCCGTATATACAGATATAAAAAAAAGCGGCCCCTCTCGGAGCCGCTTTAAATATTATTAGACGTTATAAGTTTGTCTGGATCTTATCAGTTACTGCTTTCCGCTACCTGACGTTCCTGAATGCTATCTACCAGCACTTGAAAAGCGTCATTTGCTTTGTTCTCGGAAATAAGCGGAATAATTGATTCTGCTACGTTAAAGCTCTCTTTATCCTTCAGGTATGAAAGAGTAAGGTGTGCTTTATATCGCACAACGTGCGTATCGCCATTCAGTGCAAATTCAGTGATCCTTGTATTAACCCGTTGTGATTCGAATTCAGGGTTTAAGGCTTTGTATGAAATTGCATTGAAAAGAGTAGCTTCAACTATGCCGTTCACATCAGAACTGAGGCCGTAGAGAAGTGATCTCTCCATTTTTTCAAATTCGGCTTCTTTGTCCACATATTCAGTGGTTCCTAATGTATCAGCGGTTGAGCTGTTTGCGTTTACGAATTCTGCTGACGTGAATGTTATCACGACGATAAGAAATGCTGTGAGTGATTTAACTATTGATTTCATGGTACTGTAGGTTTTGAGTTGAAGTAGTAATTTTCTTTCCAGGCTATCACAGCCTTAACTGTTTTAGTTCGCTCTTAAGTTATCAGCATTTTCTTAGCTGAAACAACTATTTGACAATGATTTAATTTTAAATACTTGTCATAGTCCTGACATAAGTTCATATATTTTTCCTGAAAGCACTTCCATTTTTTTATCCTTAACACTGTCATAATATCGATACAATTTATCACTCTGATAGGGGTGGATCTGTTGCCTAAAAAATCGCTTACATATTCTTTTTTTCGTGGAAGCGATTTTATAGTATTTGATTATATTTTTTTGATTAACTGTCAAATCAACACGAAAAAAAGTGCATTTTCAGGCAATTAAAAGCGCTTTGCAACACAAACTGACAGACTGTATCTTGAGTTATCTGCAATAGAAATGTTCACTTTTGTGCGCGGGATACCAGATATGATTAAAAAAACAGAGAATATTACACTGGAATTAAAAACAGGAAACATCGTAAAACAGCATGATACCGACGCGATTGTGAATGCGGCAAATGCTGAGTTGAAGATTGGCGGAGGTGTAGCAGGCGCGATCCACTCTGCCGGTGATCCTGAACTGGAGCAGCTGACTCGTCCGCTGGCACCGATCAAACCCGGTGAAGCGGTCATCACCGAAGCGCCCAATCTGCCGAACCGTTTTGTAATTCACTGCCTCGGCCCCGTGTACGGAAGAGATGAACCGGCTGATACTTTACTTGCCAGGTGCTACAAAAATGCACTGACCTTGGCTGAGGAAAATCAGCTGGAATCGATCGCTTTTCCCGCAATTTCTACCGGAGCCTTCGGTTTTCCGATGAAAGACGCTGCAAGAATCGCCATCCAAACCGTACTCGATGAATCTAAACATGCTAAATCGCTGCGATTCGTGACGTTTGTCTTATTTGATGAAAAGACATACTCCGTTCATGCAGAAGTTTTGAAAAGCCTGGAGATTTGAAATAAAAAAGGGGCCAAAGCCCCTTCTGTAATTTAATAAGCAACAATCGGCTTATCTGTCATAAATATCGTTCAGTACACCTGCCAATCTCACACCGGCCTGAACCAGTCTCTTTTCAACAATATGGTAGTTCTGAAACCGGTATTCATACCCAATTCTATTGTCATCCGGAAGATCGTACACATCATCGCGATAACTGACGGATTCATTGGCCCAGTCTCTCACATCAGCTGACTGCCATTCGCGAACCTGGTCTTCATCCACAACATCGAGATTCATTGCGATTTCGGTGTAGCTCATCTGCCGTGAGTTGATCATATCGCTGTCCCACACCCTGTGGAGATTACTGTTATTGCCCATCCAGTGAACGCGAACTCGGTTTCCGCCGAGATCTTCGCCGGTTCCAACGTGCAGCGGCTGATGAATATCCCCAACCATATGCATCACAAACTTCAGCCTCTCGTACTCCTCCTGCTCTGAAAGACCGCCCTCTTTAAGCCTGGCGATACTCTCCTCAAGAGCCGCAATGATATCACCCTCCGGGTTCTTCTCTGTCTCATCGTAGGTCATCCCGTCAGGAATGGTAACCCAGTGCCAGGTATTCGTGTAGTCGTATGTGCTGTCCGACCGGATATCATCCATCCAGACGGTAGCTGATGCGATCGTCTCTTTACCAATCACACGCTCAATTTCGGCTGCTGTATTTTCTGTGATATGATTTTCTGCGATATGCCCTGTCACATAATGACCGATCTGTCCCCAGCGGAGATCATTTGAATCGGAATGGCTGAAAAGTGATGTTGAAAAAAGAATCAGGAAAGCGAAAAATGGCGTGTGCATGTGTGAAGAATTTTAAAAGTGATAAAGGGAGCCTAATATTCAAATATTTGGCATCACAATCCAGATGCGTTTCAGCCTTTTTAAAATTGCCTATAACTTCAGTTTGATTATTAAATTATGATCTCCCCCCCCTCTTTATAAGGGGTACCATGTTTAAATAAGTTTTAGAAAAAATCATTATAGAAACGATAGATTGAGTTTTTAACAAATGAATGGAGATTCTTCAACTCAGACAAAAAACGTTGCCTGTGATCTACCGATAACAAATTTTAAATAGCGTTATTTCTTGATTTAGTTTGCGATTTCTGCTCAATGAATGTACCCTAAATCCCCTCTTGAGAGGGGAAATGGATTTGAAAACTGCGGAACGCAGATTTTCAAGCCGAGGGGTGTGTTGGAAGGCGCCGGAGCCAGAATGCGACTACAGTTTTATCAAGACTCCGGAGAACACACCCCTAAATCCCCTCTCGAGAGGGGACCTTTAAACTGTCACCTTTCAATTATTTTGCCCCAATTAACTACATTAAAACTTCTTAGAGTAGGCTTTTGGGCAAAATTAGAAGCTCTGAATGACAAGGGTCGATTTCTGTTTAAAATAAAGGGCATTTGTCATCCTGACGATTCCCATCACTGATTTTATGAGGGAATGAGGAAGGGGCACCATCTCGGTTATTAAAAAAATAAAACGTGATAGGGTTTAACCGAAACAATATCCCCTAATTTTTCCGGATATCAGCAAGTTCTTTCAGCAGTTTCTTCTCTCTGGAAGATAGATTTTTTGGAAGTTTTACGTTACATCGGACGTAGTAATTTCCTTTTTTTCCGCCATTGTTCATAGCTGGAAGTCCTCGTCCGCTGAATTTAAAGAGTTTTCCATTTTCCGTCTCTTCAGGGATATTCAGTTTCAGTTTGCCATTTAGAGTAGGTACAATAATCTCACCGCCCAGTAGTGCTGTATAGAGGTCTATATCCACATCCTGATAAACATCCTTTCCTTTTCTCTCGATGTTTTCCGGAATATCTACGTTTATTTTCAGATAGAGATCACCCGTGGAAACCCCAAAATCTGATTTGCTTCCTCTGCCTTTCAGCTTCAGTTTTTTTCCATCTTCAATTCCGCCGGGAATTTTAATTTTCACCTTATCACCATTGATTCTAAATGTTTTCGTGGTATCTGTGAAAAGATCTTTTAAAGGCAGAGTTACATTGGCCGCCGTATCACCACCCGACCTGGATGGTGAACGTTTTTTTGTTGAGCGTGAAGTTTGCTGCTGCTGAAATCCGCCTCCACCAAAAAGAGTTTCAAAAAAGCTCGAAAACGGGCTTCCGGATGATGCACCTCCCCTGCCTGCCGACTGATCTCCAAATATATCTCCGTAATCTACATTTACTCGCTGACGGGTACCCTGCTGGCGTGCATATTCGTTCCAGTCGAAACCACCGCCGCCTCTGCTTCCCCCCTGCTGATATTGTTTCCAGTCGCTGCCCGCACGATCATATAGCTTTCGTTTTTCAGGATCTTTCAGAACTTCGTACGCTTCACCCACTTCCTTAAACTTTGTTTCAGCAGTGGAGTCGTCCGGATTTTTGTCGGGGTGATATTTAGCCGCCTTTTTTCGATATGCCTTTTTTATCTCCTGCTGAGTAGCAGATTTATCAACACCTAAAATTTTGTAGTAATCTTTATAATCCATATCCATTCAATCTGGCTTTTACAAATATTAGAAGCAAAAGTAATGCCAGATCATAATCGGGAGAATTATTGACAAAAAAAAAGCTGCCATCCAGCGGGATGGCAGCTTTTAACCTCAACCAAAACAATTACTATTATAACTCAAATGCGATAAACATATTGTTTCCCTGCCTGATAATTCTCAGCAGAAGCGCATCATTTTCAGACTGAGCATAATCGCTCATAATACTGTAGAACTCATTTTCATTTTCCACAGTCTGGCTACCCACCTGGGTGATCACATCACCTTCGCGTAATCCTTGTCGGTATGCTGAACTTCGCTGACTGATACCAGATACGATAACCCCATTCACTTCGGGCTGAAGTCTGAGCTGCTGCCGGAGGTTGTCGGTCAGGTCATCTACCTCAAAACCAAGCCGCTCAACCAAATCTTCTTTCTCATCTGGTTCTACAGCCGCAACATCATCTGCATCCCGTTCACCAAGTTCTACCGTAATAGTCATATTTTCGCCATCCCGGAAAATTTCAAGTTCAACTTCGGTTCCAGGTACAGAATTGGCAATCGCTACACGGAAGTCATGATAATCCCTGATTCGTTCGCCATTAAGGTTTACAAGCACATCCCCTGAGCGAATTCCCGCTTTATCAGCAGGGCCGCCGGATGTGATATCTCCCACAATAAATCCGCGCGGAGAACTCATGCCAAGAGCACGGGCCATTGTACGATCCACTTCGCCACCCATATTTAATCCAAGGAATCCTCGTGCTACACGCCCATCTTCGATAAGTGCTTCCATCACGTTTTTCACCATATTTACGGGAATAGCAAACCCGATTCCCTGGCTGCCTCCGCTCCGGCTGGCGATGGCGGTATTAATTCCAATCAATTCACCATCCAGATTAATCAATGCACCCCCTGAGTTCCCCGGGTTGATGGCGGCATCGGTCTGAATATAGTTCTCAAACTGGTTGAGACCCAGGAATGACCGTCCGCTGGCGCTTACAATTCCTTGTGAAACCGTATGTGCAAACCGCTCCTGAAGCGGACTTCCGATCGCAAGGACCATCTCACCAACTCGGATATTGTCGCTGTTGCCCAAAGGTACAGCGGGAAGATCCGGAACATCCACTTTCAGAACTGCCACATCACTTCCGGGATCGGTACCCACAATTTCTGCCTGATGCTCATCCCCATTAAATAGGCGAATGTTGATTTCTTCGGCGTTCTCAATTACATGATTGTTGGTTACAATATAACCAGAACCTGAATCAACAATCACACCTGACCCAAGGCCGCTAACTTGTCGTTCCCTTTCACGATTTTGACGCGGATCCTGGAAAAAGAAATCAAACGGACTACGAACCTGCTCGCGAACTGTTCGCTGCGTGGTGATGGTCACCACGGTAGGATTGGTTCTGTCCGCTATATTTACAATAGCGTTGTTAAAATCTGCAAGTGTTCGGATGGGAATATCTTCTGCTTTTTCAGAAGCAGTGGTATTAAAATTCGGCATATTAAATACCGAGGCGCCGGTGGAATCGCCGTCTATCGCGTAATTCATACCTAAAAACAGTACCAAAATTACTACTGCGGCGGCGATACTCTTCGTCATGCGGTCCATACGTATTTCTATCTGTTGATTAAGATTGAGGTTTATTGATAACCGTTTTGATCAATTTCATGTGGCTACTTCCTTCAACGACATGCAAGCATTCAGGACGGGAAATAGTACAATCAATCACATTCGATCATACAATGCTTGGTGACTGAATTTATTGTTGTACCCGTCGCAAATTCAGGTCTTTACTCCGGAATTCTGAATATTTTTTATGACATTACAGATCCGGACGTCCATTCCAAACGATCATCAGATGTAAAAAAATAGGCCGAGGCCATAGATCAATACGGCCCCGGCAACTAACTAACCTGCTCTCGTGAGAGAACACTATTGAATCGCTATCTGTTTTTTAAGCTTTTCTTCACGTTTACCGAGCTGAATATTCAGAACACCATCGGCATATGTTGCTTCGATGTTTTCAGAGTCAACGTGATCTGGCAGCTGAAACGTACGGCTGAATGATCCATAACGGGTTTCAACCCTGTGAAACCTGCGTTCTTTTTCTTCCGTTTCATGCTTGCGCTCACCGCTAACGGTTAACACATTGTTTTCAATATCAACGTTGATATCATCCTTTTTCATGCCCGGAACTTCCACTTCTATATTGAAGTTATTTTCCGTTTCTGAAATATTGATGCTGGGTGAAAATGTTGATGTGCGATCTGCAACCGCTTCATTAAAAAATTCATCCATTATATCTGAAAAATGTTTTCCGGCTACATTTCTTCCGGGTCTGCTATATTTAATAAGAGTCATGATTAAGCCTCCATTTGTGTTAATTGGTTCTGTTATTATAGCTGCAAGCGATATGCCAACTGAAATAATTGGCAGAACCCTGCCAGAATGATCAACATTTCAATGAAGGAGTTTCAGGTTGGATAACGTATGAATCACCTTGTCATTATATTTTCGACGAACTGACGGACAGAAACTGAAAAAATGACAAGTAACCCAATTTCTACGGGTAGACAGCATTCAATTCACATCTCTTTTTTCTGAGTTATTTTTCTGTTTTTAATTTATTATTATCAGAGTCATGCTTTTTTAATCACAAATTTTTAATAAAAAGCATCTGCAAATCCATAAAAGATTTATTCCATTTTGCTTTACCAATTTAAAATCCTCTCAAATGGCTAATACGATCTACCACAAATATGTCCCAACATACTTTATCAAGGTTCAGATTATGAATTAAGAGAGAGTCACCTATAAATTTAAATATCCTGCCATGATCCAGGTTTTCAATTATAAATTTATTATTCACCTATTTTTAGGGATACTTGCTATTATCTCTGCTATTGAACTTTTGAATAAGGGTTTACCATATAATCCTAATAATTCTATCAAAGCAGAAGACAAGCATGTATTATTTATTGCAGGCGCTCCCTCACACGGGTTCGGCAATCATGAGCATTATGGAGGTTCTCAGCTTTTGGCATCAACCATTGAAGAGGCTGATGTGGGTGTAAAAACAACAGTTATTAACGGATGGCCTGCTGATGCTTCAATTTTTGATGATGTTCATTCTGTTGTTATCTATTCAAACGGTGGCCCGGGTCATCCCATTATGGATCATCTTGAAAGTTTTAATGAAGTCATGGAACGCGGAGTAGGATTTGTTACCCTTCATTATGCCGTTGAAGTTCCTAAAGGAGAAGCAGGAAATAAATTTATAGAGTGGCAGGGTGGTTATTTTGAAACGGATTGGTCAGTAAATCCTTTTTGGACAGCAGATTTCAACGAATTTTCAACGCATCCAATACAACGCGGTGTTAAAAGTTTTTCCATTCGCGATGAGTGGTATTATCACATGAGGTTTGCCGATCAGATGGAAGGTGTTACTCCGGTTCTTACCGACCTCCCCCCTGCCGAATCACTCGAACGGGATGATGGACCACATTCTAATAATCCTCATGTGCGTGAATCTGTTCTTCAAAATGAAGAAGAACAACATGTAGCCTGGGCTTTTGAAAGAACCAATGGGGGCAGATCATTCGGCTTTACCGGCGGCCATTATCACTGGAACTGGGGACATGATCAGTTTCGAAGAATAGTAGCAAATGCAATTGTATGGAGTGCTGGAGCTGATGTCCCCCAGGATGGCTTACAATTCGCTCCCATCACCGCTCTTGAACTGGCTGAGTTAACTGACGATCCTATTCCAGATGACTGGGACCATCAGGACATACAGGATATGCTTGATAAAGCCAATAATTAACCTTTATTAAACCACATTAAACCAAAACAGATTTTATGTCAAATTCCAAGAAACTCATCACACGTCGTGATATGCTAAAAAATACAGCTGCACTATCAGCAACGTTTGCTGCGGGCTTATCAATTCCCGGGAACGTGTTTGCATCTGAAAAGAAGAAAAGCAGGAAAAAAGCGGTTGAAAACGGTCGCATCAAACAGATTCTCGTTTCATGGCCGTACATGAATTTTGGGGAGCACTGGAGTCTTGATCAGCTTTGCCAGGCTGCCGTTGAGCTGGGCTGTGAAGGAATTGAACTCGTGGGACCGGATGAGTGGCCAACCATGAAAGAGTATGGATTGCAGTGCGGAATGTCTGTGAATGGAATGCCGGACCCTCCTTTTGAAAAAGGATTGAATAATCCCAGGTATCGCGACGAGGTTTTAGAGAAGACTAAACGCAGGATTGAGGAATGTGGCGAAGCAGGCGTCCCAAATGTTATTGCATTTACCGGATTTGAGTATCGTGATCTCGATAACCCCGATGCCGGAACCATTCCGTCGGATGAAGGCGCTCAATATACCGTTGACGGGCTGAAAGAGCTTGCCCGGTACGGCGAACGTCACGATGTTACCATCTGTGTGGAACATCTGAACTCACGGGTTGAAGATGATGACAACCGCGGGCATCCCGGCTACCAGGGCGATGACATCGATTACTGTGCAGATATCATTCGTGAAGTGGGCTCATCTCACGTGAAGCTGCTCTTTGATATCTATCACGTACAGATTATGAATGGTGATATTATCGCCCGAATACATGAGTATGGCACCGACCTTATTGGCCATGTGCACACCGCCGGAGTTCCAAACCGTGCTGAACTGGATGATTCCCAGGAGCTGTTCTATCCTCCAATCATGCAGGCGCTTCTTGATATCGGGTATGAAGGATATGTGGGACAGGAATTTATCCCCACCCGCGATCCTATGGAAGGGCTCAGAGAAGCGATTGCCCTTTGTGATGTGTAATCTGCTTTTTTGAAAGCAGCATTCAGGAAAGCACTCTTGTAATTGACTGAATAATGAGTAAACAGCACGTCGTTTCCGGCGTGCTGTTTTCATTTATGAGTGATATTTTTATTTACCGTAGCTCTTATTCCACTCTTTCGCTACGAGAAACGCCATTTCAAGACTCTGCTCGTAGTTCAGGCGGGGATCGCAGTATGTTTCGTAATTGAGATCCAGGCTATCTTCATTCAGGCCGTTGGCTCCGCCAACACATTCGGTGACGTTGTCGCCGGTAAGTTCCAGATGAACGCCGCCAAGGTAACTTCCTTCCGCCCTGTGTACAGCAAATGTCGTGCGAATCTCCTGCAGAATATCATCAAAACTTCGGGTTTTAATGCTGTTCCCCGTTGAGAAGGTGTTTCCGTGCATCGGGTCGCAGCTCCAGACAACAGGATGTCCTTCTTTTTTAATCGCCTTGATAAAGTCCGGCATAATTTTCTCAACATCATCCACGCCCATCCGCGTAATCAATACAATTTTACCTGCCTCGTGTGTTGGGTTGACGGTCTCAATCAGTTTCAGGGTTTCATCCAGATCAAACGGCGGCCCAACTTTAATTCCAATAGGATTTTCGATTCCTTTCAGGTACTCCACGTGTGCACCATCCAGCTGCTTGGTCCGGTTACCGAGCCATACCATATGTCCGCTCAGATTGAACCAGCCGCTTTTTCGCGGTACCTGACGGGTTTGTGCGGAATCATAATAAAGATTTAAAGCCTCGTGCGAGGTATACAGATCGATCTTGTGGAGTGTGGTGAATACGTTCGGTGTGATCGTCTCCATGAAATGAATCGCCTTGTGGATGGAATTCACCATCGCTTCGTAATCCTTATAATACTCGTTGTTTTTCATGAAATCGAGCTCCCACTGTTCGGGATGCTGGAGATCGGCAAAGCCTTCATCGGTCAGCGCACGCAAAAAGTTAAGTGTCAGTGCAGATTTATTGTACGCCTGAATCATGCGTGACGGATCCGGTTTTCGCGCTTCGGCATTTGGCTCGAAGCTGTTAATCAGGTCACCGCGGTAATTGAGCATTTCCACACCGTCAATCACTTCAAAATCTTTAGATCGCGGTTTGGCAAACTGACCCGCTATCCGGCCGATTCGAACGACAGGCGTGCCCATTTCATGCACAAGAATGAAACTCATCTGGAGCAGTACTTTCAGCAGGTTTACTATTTTGGGGGATTTACATGCATCAAACGTTTCAGCACAATCTCCGCCCTGAAGTAAAAATCCTTTCCCGTTCGATACATCAGCAAGCTTCTCTTTAAGTGCTTCAATTTCCCACGATGTAATGAGCGGGGGCAAATCCTGCAGTTCGCGATACCTGCTTTGAAGTTCTTCCGTATTAGGATACGTAGGTAACTGCTTAATAGGCTTGTCGTTCCACGATAGCGGGTGCCAGTCAAGCCCCGATGTAGAACGTGCAGATGAGATGGGATTTGCCGTTTTCTGTTTCGTACTCATAGATATGTTGTGGTTCATTGTTATCAAAAATAGCCTTTAATATAACAATTTCGCGGGGAAAGAAGTGCCGGTTCCTATAATTTTCTCACGCATTAGTGTCATGCCAATTTTAAACCTGTCAGGTTTGGGGAATAAAATCCTTTTTATGAATTTAAAACCCAATAAACCTGACAGGTTTTATCCGACACTTTATCGATAACACGACATTGGTCTGTACGGCCAAAAAATGCCTAAAATTCTTTATTTTAAGTCGTCTTGTACAGAAAACAGCTCATCAACTGCTTTTGGAACCGGCTCCTAAAACCGCGTCTCTTTTTAATTGTTTGCGATTTGATTTAGCCGTTCCTGAATTTTTTCTTCAGGCCACCACTCTCCCCTAACCATCACGCCGGCTCTGTCACTTACGTTAGCGATGTCTTGCAGCGGATTTTGATTTAGCAGGATCAGATCTGCCCTTCTGTTTTCTTCAACTGTACCGAACTCATCAGGTGTATCATAATAGATAGCCGGATTTTTTGTCCCTGTAACCAGAACTTCATAGGGTGAAAGACCGGTTGCCACCATCATTTCTAACTCGTGGTGAATAGAAAATCCGGGCACATTAAAGAATTGTGGTGCATCAGACCCAAGTGCTATAGGAGCACCACTATCGTGAAGTTCTTTTGTAAGTATTTGACGAATTTCAACAAGGCGATTTGCTGCTTCAGGTTGAAAATCATCTCTGGCCTGAAAGTCACGCTTCGAATTCACCCAGCCATCTACCACATCAGCCGGCATATACTTCATTTCCGGCCACTCAGCCATCTCCTCAGCAGGTACTTCAGATGCAAGATGTTCTACAAGGCTTAAGGTGGGCACATTCCATGTTCCGGCCTCTATAGTGCGCTCTACAGCCTCAGAAATTCGACTCGCATCAGCAAGATGAACAACAGCACTGCCAAAAAACCCGGGATTACTTCCATCCCAGCCGGCATCATCCGGCACCAGAAATTCAACATACCTGTCGTAATGATCAATGGATTTCTGGCCGGCTTCTAATGCATTAACGAGTCCCACACCTTCCGGTATGTGCCCGGCAAACGGCAGTCCAATTTCTTGAGAAGCCTCTGCAACAGCGAGATATGTATCCTGTGGCAGGCTTCCCATTTTCATGTGATCAAAACCCGCTTCCTTATATTCCCGAACAGCACGTTCGGCATCCTCCGGTCCCGAAACAGAGTTGGAACTTAACCAGGGTGTTGCGGCAAAAATTGTGGGCCCTGTTACCTCACCCTCTGCCACCTTGTCTCTCAGCTCTATATGGTATGGGTTTCCTGCCATGTTACGTACAGTTGTTACACCATTGGAAATATAGAGAAATAGCACATCTTCAACATATTGGGGATTATCAGATCCGGGAATATGTCCATGCATCTCCGTTAGCCCGGGCATTAAATATTTATCACTCCCATCAATCTGTTCTGCATTTTCAGGGATTTCTATGTCACCAGACGGTGCAACGGAAGAAATTCTGCCATCTCTGACAATAACGGTATGATTTTCGAGAATGCGTTCTTCATCCATTGGCACTACATTTACATCCGTAAAAGCATATACGCCGAAGTTATTTATTTCTCCCGATTTATCCGCACTTAAACCGACCATAAAAAAAGATGAAAAAGCAACCAGACAAATAAGAGAGTAAAAGTAATTCCTGAATTTATTTTTTGTAATCATAGTACCCTTTTTTTGAGATTATGCAATTTTAATCATTATGCCGGATCTGCCTTAAATATTCCTTGTAGGCAAAATCAACTATTATCTGCTATCCATTTCTGTAATAATATTTTGTTTTAAGTATAAGCGATCAATCTGCCGCAGGCAATAACACTAAACCAGAGCAGTATTGATAATATGCCTGCAACCCTTGCTTTAACCGGAGGCATTCTATTGATGTTCCACTTACCCACAGTTCTAACCGTAAATGTGTGAAAAACATATGCATTCAGGCCAGCAAGAAAAATAAGGGCAAGTTTTATTCTGAATGCCGGATTGAATGCAATACTAACTGCATTTACCATGAAAAGTATCAATCCACTCAGCAGTACAGCTAAAAAACTGATACGCGCCCACAGAATAAAATGTTTAATTGATTCTTTGACCGGTAATTTTCGGGCCATTCCCAGTAAACGAAGATCAAAAAGAAATGCAGCACCCACTAATACTGCAAAACCAATAATATGGATGATCTCCACAGCTGGATAAAGCCAAATGGACTGACGAAAGAATAGAGCTGCTTCACTATTCTCAAGCCAATGCAAAAAACCTGAACTACTTTCCAGAAAAAACACTACCGCAATTCAATGGTCACATCACCAATAATGATTCGTTCAGCACGCATCTCATTTTCAATATTTCTGTGCGGATAACCAACAACTCTCACTGTATCACCAACAGCCAGCATTGAATCATCGGTCATTCCCCGGTTTCGCATTCTTGTTACAGGTGCAAGCACTACTTTCCACTCTTTTATTTCAATTTCCTCCTCACCAATTACCTCGATATCGATATAGGTGTGAGGATTTCCAATATCATTACTTTGGATTATACCGTTATAATCCATCTCTTTATCTGCATCATAATTTGCCCAACCATGGTGAAGTACAGTTCCGGCAGCTATAAATGCAGCTGCACAAAGGAAAACACTGGCTCTAATCAAAATGATTTTTCTCATGATATTATTAATTAATTAAAGTGAATATATAATTAAACTGTATACAAAATCTTTTGCAAGTACTACAAGAAGGTTTTACAAATCCCCATCACTAATTAATATATCGGGTAACCACGCCGAAGATAAGATGGAGTATAGTTTAATTTCTAAAATGACAGTTAGTAAAAAACCGGAGTGGTAATAGGATAAGAACCTGCTGGTTTACCATAAAAAAAGAAACTAATCAGTCCTTGGAAATATTTTATCTGCCGGGAACGTGATGTTACCTGAAAGGTTTCGTATTTTATATAGTTTATTAAACATCACCCAGATTACCCTTGCAAAACAATATCATCATCCGCGGAGCCCGCGAACACAATCTCAAAAATATCGACATCAACATTCCCAGAGAGAAGCTGGTCGTTTTTACCGGGCTCTCAGGGTCGGGTAAATCATCGCTCGCTTTTGATACGATTTATGCAGAGGGGCAGCGCCGCTTTCTTGAATCACTTTCAGCCTACGCCCGGCAGTTTATGGGAATGATGGAGCGCCCTGATGTTGATTTCATCGACGGACTCTCGCCGGTAATTTCCATCGACCAGAAAACCACCAACCGGAATCCGCGATCAACGGTTGGAACCGTCACCGAGATCTACGATTTTCTGCGGCTTCTCTACGCCCGGGTGGCAACACCCTATTCCTACAAATCGGGTAACAAGATGGAGAAGCAGACCTCCGATCAGATTGTTGCGGCGATAATGGATATTGAGCAGGGCACCAAAGCGTATTGCCTGGCGCCGGTGGTTCGTGGCCGGAAAGGTCACTACCGCGAACTGTTTGAACAGATGCAGAAACAGGGATTTGTTAAAGCTCGCGTGGATGGTGAATTGATTGATCTGGAAGGCGAAATCAAACTGGATCGATACAAAACGCACAATATTGAAGTGGTGGTCGACCGGTTTGTCATCAGCCCTAAAAGTGAAAAACGAATTTCTGAAAGCGTGCATATGGCGCTTGAAATGGCTGACGGCAACCTGGTTCTGGGCATTCAGACAAAAGAGGGCATCCGCGATAAAGTCTATTCTAAAAATCTTTACGATCCCGAAAGCGGACTCTCCTATGAAGATCCGGCCCCAAATCTTTTTTCATTTAATTCGCCGTACGGAGCCTGCAAAACGTGCAACGGACTGGGATATCGCTACGATGTAAGTCAGCAGCTTGTTATTCCAAACACCGATGAATCGATTGCCGATGGCGGCCTCCGTTTCTTTGGGAAACCTCGCGATATATTTGTTTTTAAACAGATGCAGGCCGTTCTCGAATCGTTCAACCTCGATTTTGAAACGCCGCTGAAAGATTTTCCAGAAGAAGTGATAGATGTACTGTTTGATGGAGCCGGCGATCAGAAGTTTGATGTCAGTTACGATTTTAAAAACAGCAACGTCACCTACAAGCATAAATTTGCGGGTATCCGGTCCGTTATTCGCGAGCAGTACGAGGAAAGCAAATCAAATAAACAGCGTGATAAAGCGAAAGCGTATTTATCAAAAGTGGACTGCAGCACCTGCGGGGGCGGACGTCTCAACAAAGAGGCACTTTCGTATAAAATTGACGGGCATTCCATTCACGATCTCGTTCAGCAGGATATAGAATCGCTCAGGCATACCGTTACAAATCTAAACCTCACCGAACGGCAGCGTAAAATCGGTCACCAGGTTCTTAAGGAAGTGATCGACCGGCTCGATTTCCTGCTGAATGTAGGTCTGTCGTATCTTTCACTCAACCGGGAAGCGCAAACCCTCAGTGGCGGCGAAGCTCAGCGAATCCGGCTTGCAACACAGATCGGGACTCAGCTTGTTGGCGTGCTCTATATTCTTGATGAACCCAGCATCGGACTTCATCAGCGGGATAATATCAAGCTGATCAAATCACTGGAAACACTGCGCGATCTCGGAAACTCGGTGATTGTGGTTGAGCACGATCGCGAAACGATTGAACATGCCGATTACGTGGTAGATCTGGGGCCGGGAGCGGGTACAAATGGCGGTGAAATTGTTACTGAAGGCACACCGGATGAGCTGGATGAATCAGCGCTGACCACCCGTTTTCTCAAAGATCTGGAGACCATTCCCTACAATCCTGAACGACGAGAGGGTACCGGTAAATCGATTCGGCTGAATCAGTCATCGGGGCATAATCTTAAAGATGTTGATCTGGAGATTCCGCTGGGTAAATTCATCTGCGTGACGGGCGTCAGCGGAAGCGGCAAAAGTACACTGATCAACCAGACCCTGGAGCCTATTCTCGCTACCACATTTTATAACTCCAAATCCGTACCGCTCCCCTATCAAAAAATTGAAGGGCTTGATAACGTGGATAAGGTGATCTCGATCGACCAGAGTCCGATTGGCCGCACACCAAGATCCAATCCCGGAACGTATACCAAGGTTTTTGATCACATCCGGTCTCTTTTTGCTGAATTGCCGGAATCAAAAATTCGCGGGTACGACCAGGGACGCTTTTCCTTCAACGTAAAAGGCGGACGCTGTGAAACATGTAAAGGAGATGGCGTTCGGAAAATTGAGATGAATTTCCTGCCCGATGTGTACGTCGATTGCGAAGTTTGCAACGGCCATCGATACAACCGGGAGACGCTTGAAATTCATTACAAAGGAAAAAATATCTCTGATGTTCTGAAAATGCCGGTCAGTGAAGCTTCAGAATTCTTCGACTCTGTACCTGCCATCAAACGAAAACTGAAAACGCTAAACTCTGTGGGCCTGGGATATTTAACCCTCGGGCAGTCGAGTACGACCGTAAGCGGCGGGGAGGCACAGCGAATCAAACTATCGCGCGAACTCTCAAAAATTGGTACGGGCGACACGATGTACATCATGGATGAACCTACCACCGGGCTTCATTTTCAGGATGTTCGCATGCTGGTGGATGTGATTCAAAAACTTGTGGAAAAAGGAAATACCGTGATCGTCATCGAACATAATCTCGATTTGATCAAGGCAGCCGACTGGGTGATTGACATGGGGCCGGAGGGCGGTGACGGAGGCGGAGAAATTATTGCTGAAGGCACACCGGAAACGGTCGCTGAAGTCACAAAAAGCCACACAGGACAATTTTTAAAGCAAGAATTTGCAAGAGAGAAACGTTTGGTAAAAAAATAGTTTATTTGAGTGAAGATATATTTTGTCTGCACTCGCTATTCTGCCTATTTTACCGAACTGCATGTTAGCTCGATTTTCACATATCACGCGCCTTCTGGTCATCGGCATCCTGTTTGCGGGATTCGCCGCACATCTGGCCAATCCATTTTTTGGTGATGCTAAAAAAGCAGCCTTCACACAGTGGCTGGATCATAAAGTTGTAGCAAGTGGTGATTCTGCAGAAGCGGAACTGCGCGACCGGATCAAAAAATTACCTAAAGAAGCTTCCAACTTCTGGATGCTCATTCAGGATGCATCAAAACTGATAGCAGACCATAAGGATGATTTTCGGATCAGCCCTTTTACCTCATCAAATGATGAAAAGAAGAATGTATCAAGCTGGCTCATTGGACAGTGGAGCACATTTAACAGTCAGCATAGCAGTAATGCAGTCCTTCCCGAAATTGTAAAACCGATCCAGAAATGGATCGCTCCGACCGATCTTGCAACATATACAAAACCCTTTCGTGAGTTATTATTAAAACTGCCGCAAACCGCACTGCTGCCCAATGATTTTGATTCCGGCAGTACCTGGCTTCTCCCCCCTTTGATCAGCGGCATCAGTATCAACGCGCCGTAGCGCTCCCTTTTCTTACCAACGTTTTCTATTTCAATTTCCGGGGATTCTCCCGGCTACCATTATTTTATTAAATAATCATATTTGAACTGCTATGAAAAAACAAAACAACGGATTTAAAATCGGATGTATCGTACTCTTTTTGGGTATGACCATCTGGTATCTATTCCCAACTGTTCAGTGGACTCTGGAACAGCGTCACATCGACGACATGCCGGAGGCCGAACGCGTAACCTATCTTGATGAAAACCGGGAGCGGCTTCAGAATCTTCAAGCCCGATCACTCTCTCTTGGACTTGACCTTCAAGGCGGCATGTATGTAACGCTTGAAGTTGGCGTTGCCCAGCTTATTCATGAACTCGCAGGTGATTTTGCGGATGACAGTCTCGAAGATATCATCAATACAGCCAATGAACGGTCTATGGAGCAGCGTACAGACTTTATCACCGAATTCGTAAATGAATTTGAAAGCCGTGATCCAAACGCTATGCTTAGCCGATACTACCGCTCGGATGCGGAAAACATCACTCGCCGATCAACAAACTCCGAGGTGGAAGAGTACCTTCGGGGCCAGCGCAGCAGCGCCGTTGAACGTGCGATGGAAATTATCCGGACACGGGTTGACCGTTTTGGTGTAACTGAGCCGTCCATCCTGCAGCAGGGAAACAGCCGCCTCGTGGTTGAACTGCCCGGTGTAGATGATGAACAGCGAGTTCGGGATTTGTTGCGCGGAACAGCACGGCTTGAATTCCGCCTGACTCCCAATGCGGATGAAATCAGCAACGCCAGGGATCAAATCATTCAATATTTTGAGGAACAAGCTGAGGAAGAGAACGGCAACAACCCGCTTCTCGAAGTTCTTAATCCACAGGCACGAAGCCAGTATGTAGTTGGATTTGCAGCCGGACCTGACACCGCCCGTGTTAACCAGCTTATTTTCCAGGATGAAGTTCTATCCCTTCTGCCCAGAAATTCAACCCTGATGTGGGGCGCTACACCATTTGCGCAGGACCGGGGTCTCGATCTGTTTGAACTGATTTCTGTCCGTTCACAAGTTGAGATGACCGGCGATATCGTTTCTGAAGCGCGTGTTGCATTCGATCCGAATACAAACGCTCCGGAAGTTTCCATGACAATGGACTCCGAAGGAACCCGGCGATGGGCACGGATTACCGGGGCAAACATTGGCCGGCCGGTCGCTATTGTGCTCGACGGTTATGTGTATTCCTACCCGAATGTTCGCTCGAAAATTACGGGTGGACGATCATCCATCTCCGGAATGGGCGGATTGCAGGAAGCGGAAGATCTTGTAAACATTCTGCTTTCCGGTGCACTTCCTGCACCTCTTGAAATTATTGAGGAGAGAACGGTAGGTGCCACACTCGGTGAGGCATCCATTAAAGCCGGTTTCTACTCTGTTATGTTTGGTTTGCTCATTGTTGCCCTGTTTATGATAGCCTACTACCACGTAGGGGGAGGGATTGCCGATTTGGCGCTTACCCTGAACATCATTTTCATATTAGGGATTCTGGCGGCCTTCAACGCCACACTCACCTTACCGGGTATCGCCGGAATTGTTCTTACGATCGGTATGGCGGTGGATGCCAACGTACTGATCTTCGACCGTATCCGCGAGGAGTTGCGAGCCGGTAAAACACTAAGAGCATCCATCGATAACGGCTACTCGAACGCAATGAGTGCAATTATTGATGCGAACGTAACGACCTTCTTTGTAGCTGTGATTCTGTTCAGCTTTGGCGTTGGCCCGATTAAAGGCTTCGCGATTACGCTGATGGCAGGTATTGCTTCATCACTCTTCAGCGCTATTGTAATCACACGTGTCATTGTAGACTACCTGACTCGTGAAAAAACATCCAGTATCAGTTTTGGATAATCAATCGCTGAACAGAAATTTTTTAAATACTTTAAACACAGGTATCAATTATGAAATGGTTTGAAACACCTAATTTTGATTTTATTAAAGCTCAAAAGATGATGTATGTCGTCTCCGGGTTTTTATTTATCGGGTCCATTGTGGCAGTATTGACGATGGGACTGAATTACGGTATCGACTTCAGGGGCGGAAAAGAGTACGTCTTTGATTTCGAGAATGATGTAGATGTTGTAGAGATACGAGCAGAACTCACCGAAACACTGGGTGCGCCACCTGAACTCAAGCTCTTTGGTTCATCAAGTGATATTCTCATCCGAACAGATGCAGAAGGTGACATCGGTGATGTCCAGAATACTATTATGGCTTCACTCACCCAGCTTTATCCGGATAATCCGGTGACGGTCATCAAAACAGATGTAGTGGGGCCGCGCTTTGCGGAAGACCTCAAGGTTGCAGCGATTAATTCCATTTTATTTGCTGTGGCAGTTATTTTCATCTACATTCTGATACGGTTTAAAGGGTGGTATTTTTCCGCCGGTGCCGTTGCCGCATTGATTCATGATGTGGTTATTGTACTCGGAATTTTCACCATCCTGGAACCGCTGGTGAATTTTAATGTCACGATCGACCAGGCACTGATTGCCGCATTCCTTACCATTGTGGGTTACTCCCTTAACGATACGGTGGTTGTTTTTGACCGTATCCGGGAGAACTCTCTGATCTATAAAACGATGGAGTTTAAGGATATGATTAACAAAAGTTTGAATGACACCCTTAGCCGAACGGTTGTCACTTCGGTTACAACCTTGTTTGTGGTCACCGTGCTGTTTATATTCGGCGGAGAAGTGCTTAAAGGTTTCGCCTTCGCCCTTGTAATCGGAGTCATTCTGGGTACTTACAGCTCACTTTTCGTAGCAAGTTCTTTTGTTGTGGAACTGCAGAAACGAGCACTCAAAGCAAAGGCAAAGTCGTAAACTAATTTATAATCACAAACGGAAATAGTCATGGGTTTTAATGTTTCAGAGCGTTATAACTGTGTTGTCATCGCATTTAAAGGAAATGTGATGGGAGGACCAGATGCAGTAAGTTTAAATGAAAAGCTTCACGAGCTGATCGAAAAAGATCAAAAAAACGTGGTCGTTGACCTCAGTAAAGTGAAGTTTATGAACTCGTCGGGTCTTGGAATGCTAATTGGCGGCCTTACAACAATGAGGAAAGCCGGCGGCGATCTGAGGATCTGCAACGCAGGTGATAAGATTGAAAGTCTGCTTATCGTAACAAAGCTAATCACCGTGTTCAAGCATTATCAATCGCTTGATGAGGCGGTTGAATCGTACTCAGAATAACTGCTTTGAACCTTAATTTATCCTATTAATCATAAGGGGGTGTTCAGCACCTCCTTTTTTTTGGCTTATGGCAACTAAAATAATTATTGGCGCCCAATGGGGCGATGAAGGCAAAGGTAAAATTGTAGATCACCTGAGTAAAGATGCAGATTTTGTTGTGCGTTACCAGGGTGGTGCAAATGCAGGGCATACGATAAAGTTTGATGGTAAAGAGATCGTTCTTCACCTGATACCATCGGGAATATTTAACGGTTCGGCAAAATGCATCATAGGAAATGGGGTCGTCATCGATCCTAACGCTCTTGTTGATGAAATAGATGAAGTGGAAGCATTTGGTTCCGATCTCAAAGATCGTTTTTATGTGAGCGGTTCGGCGCATGTCATCTTGCCCTATCATAAAATTCTTGACCAGGTTCGTGAAAAAAGCCGCGGAAAAGATGCGATTGGCACAACCGGTCGGGGTATCGGGCCAGCCTATGTAAGTAAAGTAGCCCGGGTAGGAATTCGCATGGCAGATCTTACAAATGGCGCTGCACTCGAAAAGATGGTCAGATCCAATGTTACCGAAATCAACAAAGCACTGACACATGTGCACAAAGAACCGGAAATTGATGTAGATGAGATCCTGAACGGGTTGAATCCTGTCATTGAGCGGCTCAAACCGTATATCTGCAACACCACAAACATGCTGCACCAGGCGATCGCTTCCGGAAAGAATATTATTCTTGAAGGAGCCCAGGGATCTCTGCTGGATATTGACCACGGAACCTATCCGTATGTCACATCCTCCTCCCCTACAGCCGGAGGAGCTTGTGTTGGCAGCGGAATTCCACCCACTTCCATCACAAATGCCATTGGTATCACCAAAGCGTATTCCACCCGCGTAGGAAACGGTCCCTATCCAACCGAACTGTTTGATGGAACAGGTGAAAAGCTGCGTAAGAACGGTGCTGAATTTGGCGCCACAACCGGCCGGCCCCGCCGCTGCGGATGGCTCGATCTTGTTGCTCTGAAATATGCTGTGAACCTGAACGGGCTGGATCAGCTAGCACTAACAAAATTGGATGTGCTCGATGATTTTGATGAAATCCAGGTGTGCACCCATTACGAAATCAACGGCAAAAAAACAGATGTTTACCCTGTTGAAACCGGTGCGCTTGATCATGTGAAACCCATCTATCGCACATTTGGCGGGTGGAGCAGCTCGTGCCGCGATGCCAAATCGTATGATCAGCTTCCCAACGAAGTGAAAACCTACATCTCTTTTATTGAAGAGTACACAGGTTCGCGTTGTTCAATCATCTCCACAGGTCCCGGCCGCACAGAAACACTGATCCGGTAACGATGACGGATTCCGGCGATTCTTTTTTTGTCGATTACTGTTTTTCAGCCGGATCTCAATCCGAAGCTGAGGATAAAGCATCAGGCATTGCAGTGGAGCAATCAGCTGAACTTCCGGTTGAAACCGTACCCCGGCACTTGCTTGATTACGTAGGTACGGTTGAGGAATTGCAAGAACAAGAAGAGGCGGGAAATCGCTGGAAAGCCAAAATCTTTTTCAAAAAAGAGATTGTCTCCGGGGATACGGTTCAGTTTTTAAACGTTGTTTTTGGCAATGTATCCATCAAACCCGGAGTTCAGGTCACCGGCCTTGATCCCGGTTTTCTTTCCACGCTATTCAGCGGCCCAAATCATGGAATTGATGGAATACGTGAGCGATTATCAGCACCAAAACGTCCGCTGAGCTGTACCGCGTTAAAACCGATTGGCAGCAGTTCTGAAGAACTGGCCCGGATTGCCACAGAATTTGCCGGAGGCGGCATTGATATAATCAAGGATGATCATGGGCTGGCAAATCAATCCCTCGCAGATTTTAAATCCCGTGTTCAATCGTGCGTTCCG
The DNA here is from genome assembly GCF_003390325.1 of Rhodohalobacter sp. SW132. Taxonomy (NCBI): domain Bacteria; kingdom Pseudomonadati; phylum Balneolota; class Balneolia; order Balneolales; family Balneolaceae; genus Rhodohalobacter; species Rhodohalobacter sp. SW132. The sequence continues at coordinate 92,550 of NZ_QUOK01000006.1, forward strand.
GCAATACGAGATGCTGAAAATCTTTCAGGAAAAAAGACACTTTACTTCCCTAACATCACCGGTACATTCAGGGAACTTACGGAACGTGCAGAATTTGCCGCTCAACATGGAGCTGATGGATTCCTGATCTCACCACAATTGACAGGACTTTATTCAGTGAGTGAATTAGCTGCAATGTTTCCTGATATGCCAATCATGGCTCATCCTGCATTTTCCGGACCCTATACAATCCACAAACATTCCGGTTTTGCCCCATCGGTCTACTTCGGGATGCTCTGGCGCGCACTTGGGGCTGATTGTGTGATTTATCCCAATGCAGGGGGACGATTCTCCTATCATGTGGATGAGTGCAACGAGATTAACCGGATGTGCAGAAGTAATGATCTTCAAATGAAACGATCTTTTCCTGTACCTGCCGGCGGAATAGACAGAAACAGCCTGCAGAAATGGATGGATGAGTATGGAGCTGACACACTTTTTTTAATCGGGGGAAGTTTGTATAAGCATCCCAAAGGATTAACAGTAGCTGCCCGTGAGTTCCAAACAAAATTGAGTGAATATGAGTAAAAGCAAGTCCGCTGTACTATCATGCGATAATTTCTCCTGGGATGGGGTTGAAAAAAAGATTTATAAAACCGAAACCGATAATTTTCGTGATATTCACCGGTACACCCTTCTCGGTGATGAACATTCCGAGCTCAACTCCGAAACCCGATATTTTGAGATTCAGCCGGATGGATACTCCTCACTGGAATATCACCGCCATCCGCACTCCGTAGTGATCATCCGCGGAAGCGGGTCCGTTATTCTTAATGATGAACTTCATTCCATTCAGTCATTTGATGTAGTCTATATCGGCCCGGAAACGATACACCAGTTTCACGCCGATAATGGGGAAGAACTTGGTTTTATTTGCGTTGTGGATCGATATAGAGATCGTCCTTCCATTCCGGACGATGACCAGATCCGCAATACAATACGATCAGAAAAAATTTTAAAGAAAATCAGAAAATAGTGTTGAAAAGGTAGTGCAAATCGTTTTATATTTTAAGTCTTGATTGAAACGTAATTCACTTGTTTCAAATCAATTTCTATTGACATTTTGATAACTATATATTCCCAAGCGGGAATAGCTCAGTGGTAGAGTCCCGAAAGCGTTCGGGACCAACGAGAAGGTCAACGCCTTCCCTACCACCTTGACATTTTGATAACTACATATTCCCAAGCGGGAATAGCTCAGTGGTAGAGTCCCGAAAGCGTTCGGGACCAACGAGAAGGTCAACGCCTTTCCTACCACCTTGACATTTTGATAACTACATATTCCCAGGCGGGAATAGCTCAGTGGTAGAGCATCTCGTTGCCAACGAGAAGGTCGCCGGTTCAAATCCGGTTTCCCGCTCATTTACAAAAAAGCTCAAAGACATCCTCTTTGAGCTTTTTTTATTTCAACATCATATTCAAGAGATATGTTTTACACCTACATTCTGTACAGCTCTTCAACAGATCGATACTACACCGGCCACACCAGTACCACTTTAGAGAAACGAGTTCAGCGGCATAACCAGGGCGATAATCCATCCACAAAACCCGGCATTCCCTGGTCACTGAAATTCTATAAATCGTTTGATACCAAAACCGAAGCCATCAAGTTCGAAAATCTTATTAAACGAAAGAAAAGCCGAATTTAAATCGAGACATTTCTTTGATCTATCGTTTTGAAAACGCTCCATTGCCGCGGCTCAGCGAGCCGTGCTACGTAAACCGGATCGCCGATCCGGAAACCACATCCAACCAGAGGCGAAGATCTCTTTCGGTTCACTCGAAACTTGATCGAGGCATCCACATGATTAATCGTTTTTAAAATGCTCAATTGCTGCGGCTCAGCGAGCCGCGCTACATAATCGGCTCGGCGAGCCGTGGTACGTAAACCGGATCGCTGATCCGGAAACCATATCCAGCCAGAGACAAAGATCCCTTTCAGTTCACTCGAAACTTGATCGAGGCATCCACATGATTAATCGTTTTTAAAATGCTCAATTGCCGCGGCTCGGCGAGCCGTGGTACGTAAACCGGATCGCCGATCCGAAAACCATATCCAGCCAGAGGTGAAGGTCTCTTTCGGCACACTCGAAACTTGATCGAGGCATCCACATGATCTATCGTTTTGAAAACACTCCATTGTCGCGGCTCGGCGAGCCGTGGTACGTAAACCGGATCGCCGATCCGGAAACCATATCCAGCCAGAGGTGAAGGTCTCTTTCGGCACACTCGAAACTTGATCGAGGCATCCACATGATCTATCGTTTTGAAAACACTCCATTGTCGCGGCTCGGCGAGCCGCGCTACGGAAATCAGCTCGGCGAGCCGGGGTACGGTGGCATTTTATCTGAAAATGTTTCACCTTATCGGATTGTAAATTTTACGTTCACAACCACCTGATTATGTCACGATTTCACTCTCTGCCGGTCTTCATTCTTTGCTTTTTTATTTTTGCGCATTGCACCACAGAATATGAACCGGAGCTGACCGGCTTTTCGGAAAATCAGATCCAGTCCCAGAGAGAAATCGAACAGAGTCTGCTTACCAAGCATACACCTGAAAGATATCGTCATCATCTTTATAATTTAACTCAAACGCCTGCTTTTGCAGGTCAGGAAGAGAATCGCGAGGTGATTGAGTACATTCACTCCACTATGCAAAATGCAGGTCTGACTGTCGAAAATTATGACTATGATGTGCTTCTGCCACAGCCCGGTACGGTATCCGTAAAAATCGTTACACCCGATCAGGTTGAGCTCCCCAACAAAGAGTATGAATATGAGGAAGATCCATATACATCCCATTCTAATCTTGTTCATGGCTGGGCTGCATATTCGGGCAGCGGTACCATATCAGCGGAGATTGTATACGCGAACTACGGCACAAAAGAGGATTTTGAACGGCTTACGAATCTTGGAGTTTCTGTAGAAGGAAAAATCGTCCTCGCCCGTTTTGGCGGCAATTTCAGAGGGTATAAAGCGAAATATGCTGAAGAAGCGGGAGCTGCCGGACTCATCATGTATACCGATCCGCCATCCGATCGTGATAACGTTTATCCGAACGGAATTCAACCGGATGAGAGCGCCATTCAGCGGGGTTCACTTCTTACTCTCGATTATTACGGTGATCCGCTTACACCGTTCGAGCCGGCACTTCCGCTCGAGCATCCGGATTCCCCGGAACGACTGGAGATCGACGATGTGGACTTTCACTCCATTCCGGTCGCCCCGATTGGTTACGGCGCTGCAGAAGAGATACTGAGCCGAATGCAGGGCGATCCGGCTCCGGATGACTGGCAGGGTAATTTTGATTTCCCTTATCCGGTGACCGGTGGAAGCGACCTGACCGTGGAACTGCATGTTGATCAGCCGTATGAGATGAAACGAATCTCAAATGTCATCGGCACCATCGAAGGGAGTGAGTACCCGGATGAGTGGATTATCCTGGGAGCACATCTCGACGCATGGTCGTTTGGTGCAACAGATCCGAATAGCGGAACCGCCATGCTGCTAACCCTTGCTGAATCTATCATGGAGCTTGTTGAAGAGGGATATCAGCCAAAACGCAGTATACTGATTGGCCACTGGGATGCCGAAGAGTTTATGCTGATCGGTTCATCGGAATGGGTTGAACATCTTGAAGATGAGCTGATGGCAAAATCTGTCCTCTATCTGAACGCAGACATGTCGGTCACGGGACCCAACTTTCGGGCATCATCATCCCCATCCCTCAAAAAACCGATCATTGAGGCCGCAAAATCGGTTACTCATCCCGATACCGGTTTTTCCATGTATGATTACTGGGCTGGAAATTCATCGGATAGCTCACCCGTAATCGGAAATCTTGGCGGCGGTTCCGATCACGTTGGCTTTTACATGTATGCGGGCATTCCATCGGCCGGGGTGTCTATTTCCGGTTCCGTGCCAATATATCACACCAATTTTGACACCTTCTGGTTTTATGAAAACCACCTGGATCCCGACTTTAGCTATGGACCGGCTCTCGCCGATGTCTACGGTTTGATCGCCCTTCGTTTTGCCAGCGCTCAGATTTTGCCGTATGACATTCCAAGCTATTCAACTGACCTGAACACCCACCTTGAATCCATTCGTGATCGGGCCGGGAGCGATATTTTTGATGGCAGCGGTTTGATGGAGATTACAGGACAGATTACACAGGATATCGAAACCTATGAAAACCGGTTAGGCCAATACCTCGACCGCGGGCAAATTGAAAATGCCGAAGCTATTAACCGGGAGTTGATTCAGCTTGAGCGTGCTTTCCTGAACGATGAGGGACTTCCATTCAGTCCGTGGCTTCGATCACTTTATGCATCATCTGACCCATATAGCGGTTACGCCTCGTGGATGTTCCCTGCCTACCGGTACGCGATTGAAGAAGGCTTGCTGGATGATGAAGAGTTTATGGAAGAGCTGCACAATGCTCATTTGCAGGCGCTGACACGCTTTTCTGATACGTTACAGCGGGTTATTCAGAATATGGAATGAATGTGTTGTGTCAGTGGTGAGAGATCCACCCGAAGTCATCGGATGAGTGGGTAGGGCTACATTTTACTCTGTGAGCTTATGAAATGGATAATGTACAGGTCGGACAATTCACCGGATGAAGCGAATTCATCCGGTGAAGATTTTCATCAAACATACCTGTCGATACATCATTGACACGACAGTAGACTCGAGTCATTGCTAATTTACCCCTGCTCACTATTCTATTTCTACAAAATCCAGTTCGAACTTTACAATTTCTTCTGCCCCGGCCTCATTCTCTATTCTCATATAAACGTGCCCGTTCCGAACCGTTTCAATTCTTTGCTCACGGGGCAGTAAATGTCTTGCCAGTAGTTCTCCCGAATTGTCCAGGAGCCACCATTCGTACAGATCTTCATCATCAATAATTGTTGAAATCCAAAGTCTGTCATCGTCATCACTCATAAATCTTTGTACGACAGGCCAGTTCTCAGGCAGATCAGAGGACCGTGCTGCTCGTCTGTAGTTTTCGTTATTATAATATTGCAGAGCAGTTTCCCTGGAAAGATGTTTTCGTGAAAACGGATAATAGACCGCTCTCTGATAAGTGCCATTATGGTCGTAATATCGAAAAAGAAACTGATCGGACCTGTTTACCACAATTCCATCCTGGGTCGTATCCAATTTAAATTTGGCTCCAAAGGGAGTACCAAAAACCGAAACGCTATTTGCCGTTCTATCCACAAGTACAAAATCTGCTTTTTCTCTTAAAACCTGTTCCGGCTTAACATTTCCTTCCTGAGTGATTTTGTAAAACAGGTCGTAGCGTTCTTCATCCCCTGAATCGGAACCGGCTCTTCCGAATGGCTGACTGAACCGAACTAACAAATCGGAATGGGTTGACAGCCAGAATACTGATGGAGAATATCCGGCGAGTTCATCTTGCGGTTCTCCCTCAACCTGTAATGGAATTGTATTTACATATTGCAGTGTTTCAGTCGAAAAAAAGTTTACCCTGTGCAGACCAAAATCCTTCGCATAGATATAGTTATCATCCAGCACTAAATTGTGAATGTACTCAAATTCGCCAGGACCTCTTCCCTCACGACCCAAAAGTTCTATTAAATGGCCATCCGCATCAAATACAATGATTTGTTTATTACTGTCATCGGCAATGAAAACGCGACCGGATTGATCTACTTGAACGCCTGAGATTCTCCCAATAATCATATCACCCATATCGCCAAAACGTTGTTTTCTTGTTAGTTCAATTGAAAACTGCGGTTCCGGATCTGATGGAAAAACAGTCAGATTTTCGAGGTTGGCAACGGATTCAGGCAGTTCCGAATTCTCAGAACCGGCACATGAGGATAACAAAAACAGGGATGCAGCGCTCAGGATAGAAAATAGATAGATATTACGTGTCATCGGCAAGGCCTCACTGAATAGAATTCTCATTAAATAACGAAGTGAGAGATAATAGAGTTATTTAGATTTGCATTCAATAACCCATTTATGGATTTACCCCTGAGAAAGGAAGATGATTGATAAAAAAGCACCCATCGAAAACTTACTGCATATGAAGCTCTACCTGAATTTTCTCTCAGGATTGTAAAACAGAATGCCAGCCATCGCCAGAAATATTCCATTTCGGATTACCATCGACCAGCCAAATGTGCTTCCGAGCAGCATGGCGAGAATATTAGAGTCGTCCGGTTCGCCAAAACAGCCGCAGTCTCCTTCCATCCCGGATCCGAGGCCGTAGACGGCAAAGGCAAAAAATCCAAGGTAGATCATAGCGCCAACCGGGATGACGGTTTTCCTGAAGATTCCGGTAATCATCAGCGCACCGACCAGTACCTCAACGTAGGGCAGCAGATCGATCACAAACGATTTTAAACCAGTGGGAAGCCACGAAATGTAGGCGATCGTTTCGAAAAGTGCGGAATTATCCTGCAGTTTGAATACGCCCGCAATCAGCAGAAGCGCGCCCAGGATGACGCGGAAACTGATTTGTACGATTGAGATGATTTTTTTCTTATACATACGCGATAATATACGGCATGATCGTTAATTTATTTTGAAGTCAACATAAAAAGAACCCATTTCCATTTCAGCCGAACCTTTTATTTAGTGCTTAATTCCATATCTTTAGGTCTACTCAAAATTATCAGATCTGCTAATTATACATATGACAGATAAACCCCGCGATTATTGTGGAATTTTCGGGATTTTTGATCATTCCGACGCGGCACTTCTCACCTATTACGGACTGCACGCGCTACAGCACAGAGGTCAGGAATCAGCAGGAATTGTCACGTCTTACTTCGATGAAAAAAAACAGCGGGCCGTTATGCCGATGCATAAAGATTTTGGCCTGGTGCTCTCCGTTTTTGATGATGATAAAATTTTCAAACGTGAGCTGAAGGGCCGCAACGCCATCGGGCACAACCGATATTCGACTTCCGGATCGTCGAAAAATCCCGCTAATATTCAGCCGTTCAGAGTTCATCACAAAAACGGCAACCTGGCGATCGGCCACAATGGAAACCTGACCAACGCCCGGATTCTCCGTGAACGATTTCGCGAAGAAGGCGTGCTATTTCAAAGCACATCAGACACCGAATTGATTCTACACCTGATCTCGCACAGCAAAGAAGAAACACAGCTGGATCAGATTCTCGATGCACTTCGCCAAATTGAAGGTGCATACTGTCTTGTGATTTTAACCGATGATAAGCTCATTGCCGTTCGCGATCCCAATGGATTTCGGCCGCTCGCTCTCGGTACGATCGACGGATCCTACACGATTGCCAGTGAAACCTGTGCGTTTGATATCATCGGGGCAGAATTTGTGCGTGATGTTGAACCTGGTGAAATCATTGTAATTGACCGTGATTCTACTGAAAAGCAAGAGCCTGTCTCCTATTATTTGGATGCAAAAGAAGGAACCACAAGCAGCCAGTGTATTTTTGAGTATGTTTATTTTTCCCGGCCCGACAGCAGAATTTTCGGCGAGATGGTGGACAAAATCCGACGGAATCTCGGTAAACAGCTCGCCAAAGAACATCCGCTGCGTGACGTAATAAAACATCACAATCCTGATAAAAAACCGATCGTGATATCCGTTCCCGACTCAAGCAACACGGCTGCAATCGGTTATGCGCATGAAAATCAAAAGGTTGGGTTCGACTGCAAGTATGATATCGGGCTGATTCGAAACCATTATGTGGGCAGAACATTTATCTCGCCGGGACAAAAATCACGCGAGCTGAAAGTCCGCACAAAATTCAACACAGTGAAAGGCGTGATTGAAGGGCGATCGGTGATTATTGTGGATGATTCGATCGTTCGCGGAACCACTTCCCGCTATCTTGTGGAGATGATCCGCAGCGCTAATCCGCTTGAGATTCATTTCCTGGTCAGCTCACCGCCAATCACACACCCCTGTTTTTACGGGATGGATTTTCCAAGTCCTGAAGAACTAATTGCAAATAAATTTAACCGGGATGTGGAAGCCATCGCCCGTGAAATTGGCGTGGACAGTGTACGGTATTTGTCGGCTGACGGACTGGTAGATGCCGTGAAAGAATCGAATGAATCGAAACACTCGTACTGCACAGCCTGCTTCACCGGAAAATACCCGGTCCCGGTAGATTTTGGAGTAGAAAAAGAAGAGAATGAGGTTGTTTAATCTCGCAGATATTGCTCTATCTGAAAATTTTTAATCGATATATACTCCAAACATCATGGGATTTCAACAGGCAGAATTTGTAACCGGTGCTCCAACACTGGATGATTGTCCCCCGCCAACGATCCCGGAATTTTGTTTTGCCGGGCGTTCGAATGTCGGCAAATCATCGCTTATCAATAAAGTGACCAACAAGCGAAGGCTGGCGCGAACCAGTAACACACCCGGAAAAACCCAGCAGATGAACTACTACAAGGTGGATAACTCATTATACCTTGTGGATTTGCCCGGTTTCGGGTTTGCGAAAGTTCCCAAAAAAGAGCGGGAGCGATGGGGAAAAGATATTCAAAACTATCTGAAAAACAGGGAGACGCTTCAGCTTATCATCCATTTGGTAGATGCAAGACACAATCCAACGGCACTGGATGAAGATTTCTTTTTCTGGATGGCGTCTAACGAAATGCCGTTTTCTGTTGTACTCACCAAGGCAGATAAACTTTCAGGAAACAAGCTGGCACAGTCGGTCAGCCGCGTGAAAAAAGTGCTGTCCGAGATGAATATTGAAGTGCCGGTTCTCCCCTGCTCCGCCGAATCCGGGAAAGGAGTTGGCGAGCTCAGATCACTGATCAATGACTTCATCAACCCGAGTGATGAGCTTTTGCCTTCTTGATTTTAACAGATAAACCCGGATTTTAAAACTCTTAACCCGGCTATTTCATACTATTTGAATCTATATCTTTTACGGCTGATTTATTGAAGACAAGCTTGAATTCCACACCGCGATCCAGTGATGTATAAGAATATTCGCCATTAAGCTGTTTTGTAAGCGTTTGAATCAGCACCATTCCAAGAGTGTTTCCGTTTCCTTCATCGTTAAAATCTTTCGGCAGGCCCTTTCCATCATCCCTGATTTTCAGCGTCACGGTTTCATCTTCCTCGATCAGGAAAACTTCCACTAATCCTGAATCCCCGTCATTGTATGCATATTTAAGAATATTTGTAATGACTTCGTTTACAATGAGTGAGCAGGGAAGTGCATCATCGATATTCAATTCAACCGGTTTCATGTTATACGATATATCCAGATCAACAGAAACGTCGAATGTCCCCACTAAACTGGTGATAATCTGTTCAATATTTTCATCAATTTTCAGTTCTACAAAGTTTGAAGACTTATAAAGCAGTTCATGGATAGTTGCCATTGTTTTGATTCGCCCGGTACTGGCATATAGTTTTTTCTGAACCTGCTCATCCGTTTCATTTAAAGCCTGCAGGATCAGCATTCCGGACACAACGGCAAGGTTATTTTTTACCCGGTGATGAATCTCTGCCAGTAAGATCTTATTCTGTTCCAGTAATTTTTTATTGCTTTTTGATTGCTCTTCAATTTCAGTCAATTCACTTATGTCCACAATGGCTCCAATGATATCTTCCGGCGTACCGTCTTCATTGCGATCCACATACACGCGGTTCATAACATATTTATAAGATCCATCAAACGTTCTGATCCGGTATACAAGCTTCATTTTCCGGCTTTCCCCCTCCACTGTGAGTTCCACATCATGAATCACCCGTTTTAGATCATCGGGATGGATTTTATCAAGCCACCAATCATAGTTCACAAATTTTTCCGTATTTGGATACCCGAGTACATTTGTTAACTCATCTCCCCAGGAAAGTTCACCTGACTCCCAATTCAGATTGTAAATGAGGTCTGTAGCAACTGAAACAACTTTTTTAAGTTTATCTCTAAGATCATAAACCCCCTGCTCCGCTTCTTTTTTATCGCTGATATCCGTAGCTGTTACATACCAGTGGTTCTCATCAGCAGAGAAATTACACTGGAACCATCTCTTCTGGTTTTCGCGATCTTTAAGGCGGATCGAGGTAGTGTAACGCCCTCTGTGTTGTTTTTCAATTGAAAACAATTCTTCAATTTTATCCCCCTCAAGTTCATCCGTCTCCACAATTTCAGAAAATGGTATTCCCTGCAGCATATCCGGTGAATATCCCAATACTTTTCTCACTCCAATACTAACATGGGCAATTTCCCCTGTTTCAGGCTCCAGAAGAAAAGTTATATCTGCTGAGTTTTTAAGTAATGCTGAAGAAATCTTGAGTTTTCTGCTATTCTCATTCGACAATTCCGTTTGATTATAGAGCATAAGATTGGCATTTACTCCGTCAGCAATCACCCCAAGCTGCTGCTTCTGAATCTCTGAAAGCTCACGGGGGTTGGAGTCACATATACAAAATGCGCCAATGTTGTTGCCGGCCTCATTTCTGAAAAGTGTCCCGGTATAGAATTTAACCTTCTCCAATTCCTCATCAGACAACAGGGAGGCAAACTTATGATGTTCCCGAACATTTTCAATGACCGACAGACCATTTTCCGGATCCAAAACGCCCGAAATCTTTTGGGCAGCAGAAACTACGTGTTCTTCACCATCTCCATCGGATGCCAGTATCCTGATAACTGAATCCTCATGGATGAAAATCAGTGAGGTAGTCGCTTCACAAATATCTGAACCGGTTTTCAGGATCGACATCATCCGGTCCCTGAGCTCATTCAACCCTGTTTCTGAAGATGGTTGGGCAGCTTTTATTTCCTTCTCTATGATCATTAGTGTGTTTTTTTGATACTTTTGTAATTTGATACTGCTTCGATATGAACAGCAGTACCGGGAATTATTAGAGGTGTGAATTACTATCCTGGTACACTTGAATCTGCTATATACTATTCTGAATTTTTATGGTACTGCTGGAATTTGGTCTAACCATCGTTCGGGGAATTATGTCACATACATTAAAAAAATAAACAATCACTCATCGAACCGGATTACAGATATCACGTTTTATTATAACGTAAATCAAATCTTCCCCGGCCACCATCTCCTGAACAGTATTGATATCGTTTTCTGAAAAATACCGGCTTGCAGATATTTGCATTTGAACCTTATCTCATGCTCATCCGCAACTCAGGTACAACATTCTTTCTGCTGAGATCTGTCGTTAGCTCTTGATCGTTGATTGATGATGCTTTGATATTTAAAGATTTCTGAACCTGGTTCATGAAATCAGGATTCCGCCTGATGATCCGGTCTTACTTTAAATTTGATCCCACTCCCTTTCTGTCTGATTTGTTGAAGACAAGTTTAAACTCTGCACCCCGATCCAGTGATGAATATGAGTATGTGCCCTTAAGCTGCTTTGTGAGTGTTTGAATCAGTTCCATCCCAAGAGATTTTCCATTGCCTGTTTTATCGAAATCATCCGGCAGGCCTTTTCCGTCATCCCGGATCTTCAGCGTCACTGTTTTACCTTCCTGGATAAGAGAAACATTTAATAACCCTGAATCCCCGCTATTGTAAGCGTGCTTCAGGACATTTGTCACCACCTCATTTACAATAAGCGAGCAGGGTATTGCATCATTGATATTCAATTCAACCGGTTCCATATCGTATGAAACATCCAGATTAATGGATTGATTGTAAGTATTGCAAATATTAGTGATAAGCTGTTCAACATTTTTATCAAGGCGGAGGTTTTTAAAGCTCGATGACTTGTAAAGCAATTCATGGATGGTTGCCATGGTCTGAATACGCCCGGTGCTGGAGTATAATTTTTGCTGAATATTTTCATCCGTTTCATTAAATGCCTGCAGGTGCAGAATCCCGGATACAACGGCAAGATTATTTTTAACCCGGTGATGAATCTCAGCCAGCAAAATATTTTTTTCCTCCAGAGAGCGCTGGACCAGTTCCTGACTTTCTTTCTCTTCGGTAATATCAACCGATACCCCGCCAACAATATTATCCAGCCCTGCAACACCTTTTATCGGAAAGATATTGGTTTTATAACATCTCACGTTTCCATTTAGTTTGAGCTTCTCCTCAAATACAACGGGTTCACCCGATTCCAGTGCTTTCTGATCATTAGCTTTAAACTGGCTTGCAATGTCATCATCAAAAAGGTCATATACGCTCTTCGTCACCACCTTTTTCCCGGTCAATCCGAGCAAGGATTTGAACTTATCATTGGCAAACAGAAACATTCCGTTTTCATCTCTAACCCAGGTGGCTGACCAGGCATTATCGGCAAGCTCCTCCAGCAGTTGCTTGTTGCGGTATGATTCCTCTTTAATTTTTACCAATTCGCTAATGTCAACAATGGCTCCAATAATGGTTTCCGGCGTGCCGTCTTCATTTCGATCCACATAGACGCGATTCATCACATATTTATAAGATTCATCGAACGCTCTGATTCGGTACACCAGTTTCACCTTCTGGCTTTGCCCCTCCACCGTATGAGCCACATCCTGAATCACCCGTTCAAGGTCGTCGGGATGGATCTTATCGAGCCACCAATCGTAATCCACAAATTTCTCCGTATGCGGGTATCCAAGCACATCGGTTAACTCATCCCCCCAGGAAAGGTCTCCCGACTTCCAATCCAGTTCGTAAATCAGATCCGTCGCTACAGATACAATTTTCTGAAGTTTTTCTTTAAGCTCATCAACTCCATGCTCCGCTTCTTTTTTGTCGCTGATGTCCCTGGCGGTCACATACCAGTGGTTTTTGTCAGCCGAAAAATCACATTTATAGGTTTTTTTCCGGTTTTGATAGTCTATAAAATGAACCGTTGTTGAGTAACGCCCCTTGTTGTGATTTTCAGTCAAAAACCATTGATCTATTGTTTCGCCGTCAAGCTCATCCTCCATCACGATATCTGTAAATGGTTTCCCTCGCAACAGATCCGGTGAGTACCCCAATTCCTTCTCCACCCTGTTACTTACGTCAATAATTTTTCCCAATTCAGGCTCCAGGAGGAATGTCAGATCTGCTGAGTTTTTAATTAATGCAGCACTAATCTTCAGTTTTCTGCTGCTCTCATTCAGCATTTCTTTTTGTTTGCCGAACATAAGTTGAGTTTTTACTCCTTCTGCCATCACTCGGAGCTGCTGCTTTTGAACCTCTGTGAGTTCGTGTGGTTTGGAATCACATACACAAAACGCTCCGATTATACCGGTCTTATTTCTGAAGAGTGCCCCGGCGTAGAACTGAATCTTATCTATTTCCAAATCAGATAGTAAGGAAGCTGCCTGTTGATGTTCCCGAATGTTTTGAATGATTGACAGACCATTTTCCGGATCCATAATGCCGGAAATCTTCCTGGCAGCGGAGATCATTGGTTTGTTAAAGTCTCCGTAAGATTCCAGTATTTTAATATCTGAACCATCATGTATATAAACCAGGGATGTGGTCCCATCAGAAATATCTGATGCCATTTTCAGGATCGGCTCTAAATGATCTCTCAGTTCAGTTAAATCTGTTTCAGAAAATGGAGAATCTGTATTAATTTCATTCTCTATCATCATACGTATAATCTTGATTTATTTCTTTGTACTGGGTGCTTCATCGGTAAACTAAAATTTACCTGGAAACTTCATGGATGGGGGATATTATCTTTTTTCGCTATTATATAATATAACTAATTATTAATGTTATTCCATTCCTTAAGGTCCATTATATATTTCACTTATTAGACCATCTCATCGCACATAATATTTTTACACATTATTTCCTCTCATTTTATACAGTAAAAAAATCAATTGTGATTTTTTTTAGTTTTTCTTACTGTGATTTTTTACTGAGAGACATGGTATTTCTGAGGAATCAATAGTCTGCATGCCTGACACTTAGAAGAGAAAACGTAGCCAAAATATACATGCCATATCTTGAGAAATACCATGTCTGGTGTTGATTAATTTGCTTTAAGAATGCTACTGCGAAAGAATAAAGTCACAGAGAGACATGGTATTTCTGAGTGATCAATAGTCTGCATGCCTAACAGTTAGAAGAGAACACGTAGTCAAAATATGCATGCCATATCATGAGAAATACCATGTCTGGTGCTCGTGATTCGTGCCAGTTCTCACTGCTGATTCCCGGCCATCTTCCTGATGTAATGCGAAGCATTTGCCACGGCCATCACAACCAGCCCCCCAACCAGCGTATAGAGCGGCCAGGCGATTGTGAGTCCGTCACCGGGAAGGAATTGCTGCAGTGCTCCCTCCACCATAAACAGGAGTGCAATCAGACCGCTGAAAAAGCCGATCATCGCATCTGTTTTATCGGGATGATCAAAGAGGCGCCCCAGCATGAAAATCCCCAGAAGTCCGCCATAGGTGTATGAAGCTATGCCAAGACCAAGCTCCACGATTGCCGGCTGATCATCTCCGGAAAGCTGCAGCCATGTAAAGAGAAATGCTGAACCGGTAAGCAGAAATCCCCAGCCGATCGTTACCATCCGGGAGATCCAGAGCTCTTTCGCATCATCCCATGCACTGCCGTATAGCGGCTTCAGAATGTCGTAGGTTGTTGATGAAGCGAGTGCATTAAGGGATGAACTGAGGCTGCTCATTGCGGCTGCAAAGAGTGAGGCGACAATCAATCCCGCCACACCCACCGGCATGTGATCCACAATGAACATCGCAAAAATTTCGTCAGTGGTGCGGAGGCCCAGTTCTGCAGCCGATGCACCGGAGTAGAAAACGTAAAGCATCAAACCGATAAACAGAAACAACCCGAACTGCAGGCAGGCTACAATACCGCTCCAGACCAGCGCTTTCTGACTCGATTTGATATTGCCGACCGCCAAGAGTCGTTGCACGATCAGCTGGTCGGTTCCGTGTGATGCGATCGAAAAGATCGCGCCGCCAATCAGCGCTACCCAGAAGACATAGGGATCAGCCAGAAATTCTGATACGCTGAGCCCCGTTCCCCAATTAAAGATCTGAAATTTTCCGGCTTCGTGGATAATTGCAAACGACTCCCCGATACCGATCGGCATTTTGCCCACCATCAAAAAGAGAGCAAAGAGTGCGCCACCGATGTAAACCACCATCTGCACCACATCCATCCATATCACTGCTTTGATCCCGCCAAAAAAGGTATAAATAAGCGTGATAACTGCAATTACAGAAATTGCAAGCAGGTAGACGGCGCCATCACCCCACTCCGCAAACAGCCCCGCAAAACGGAAGATTATTGCCAGTGGTATGGCCGTTGCAAACAGACGAACACCATCCGCAAGCAGACGTGTGATGATAAATGTTGAACTTGCAGCTTTGCGCATCCCGGTGCCGAACCGTTTTTCAAGAAACTGATACGCCGTGGTGAGCTCGCCCTGAACATAGGCCGGGAGGAACCAAATGGCTACAATAATTCGACCTATGATATACCCGAATGTGAGCTGCAAAAAGGTAAGGTTTCCGCCATAAGCCACCGCAGGAATACTGATAAACGTGAGGGTGCTGGTCTCTGTGGCAACCACGGAGAAGAGAATAGCCCACCAGGGCATGTCGCGTCCGCCAAGAAAATAGTCGGTCGTGGACTTTTGCGTACCGGCTGACCATATACCGAAAACGGCCACGGCCAACAGGTAGAGAACAATAATCAGACCATCCCAAATCGTAAATCCCATAACTCCCATTCGGTTTTTGAAACGTTAAAAGAAAACAATTTTGGGGATCGATTCAAAGCAATCAGGAATTGGAATCAACAGAGAGGGCACGCAAAGGCGCGACGGCGCAAAGCAGGTTGGAAATCGATACAAAAAATTCCCCCTCAAACATTGCGCCGTAGCGAGAAACCTCTTCTCAAAGCTATTTTAATAATTGTATAAACTTTTGAATAGCTTTCCCACGATGACTGATTCTGTTCTTCTCTTCACTGCTGATTTCAGCAAACGTCTGGTCGTAACCCTTAGGTACAAACACAGGGTCATATCCAAATCCCTTCTCTCCTTTTCTTTCGGTTATGATCTCCCCTCTGCAGATGCCTTCAAACAGGTTTTCATTTCCAACCGCATCGATGTAAGCGATGACGGTTCGGAATTGTGAAGACCGGTTGTGGCTTCCTTCGAGTTCCCGAAGCAGTTTATCTACATTTTGCTCGTAAGTGGCCTTCTCACCGGCGTATCGGGCTGATCGAACACCCGGGGCACCGTTCAGCGCTTTCACTTCAAGACCGGTGTCATCAGCCAGGGATGGAAGTCCCGTTTTAGTGAACCAAAACCGCGCTTTTTTCAGAGCATTTCCATCCAGATCGGGCTGATCTTCTTCTACTTCTTCCGCATCCGGGTAATCAAGCGTGGATTTTAGCTTAATTCCCATCGGACGCAGAATCTGCTGAAGCTCATCGATTTTATGGGGATTGCCGGAAGCGAGAAATATTACGTTGGGTTGCATCACTCAATCTCCGGAATTACACTCAGCCGTCTAAACTCTTTGTACCGGTTGTAGATTTCCTGTTCTTTCAGATCCTTCAGACGTTCCGGTCCAAACTTCTCTACACAAAAACTGGCCATTACGGAGCCCATGATTACGGCACGGCGCATGTTATGAGGAGTAAGGTCGTTGGTGTAAGCCAGCCAGCCAAGTAACCCACCCATGAAAGTGTCACCCGCGCCGGTAGGGTCAAAAATGTCAATCACTGGATAAGCCGGTGCCGAAAAGATTTCATCGCCCGTAAACAGAAGCGCGCCATGCTCTCCCTTTTTGATGATCAGTGAATCGGGACCCATCGCACGAACTTTTTCTGCTGCGGTAATCAGGTTTGGCTCATCGGCCAGTTCACGGGCTTCAGAGTCGTTGATCACCAACAGATCCACACCTTTCAGCGTCTGTTTCAGTGCATCCGGCGTGCCTTCAATCCAGAAATTCATCGTATCCATCACCACAAGACGCGGGTCGGTTACTTGCTCAAGTACTTTCTGCTGCAGACTCGGTTCGATATTCCCCAGGGCTACAAAATCTGCGTTCTTATAACCATCAGGTATAATCGGATCAAAGTGTTCAAATACATTCAGCTGGGTATCCAGTGTATCACGCATATTCAAATCGTGATGATACCTGCCTTTCCAGAAAAAAGTGTTCCCCCTCTCATCAAACTGTAATCCCTCCAGGTCTACGTTTTTGCTTTTCAGAAGCTCAATATCTTCATCTGCAAAATCTTTTCCCACAACACCAACCAGGTTGATATCTTCTGTGAAATAGGATGAAGCGAGTGAAATGTAGGTAGCCGACCCTCCGAGAATTTTATCTGTTTTTCCGAATGGTGTTTCGATTCCATCGTAGGCGACTGAACCAACAACTAAAAGTGACATATACTTTGATTTATGATAATGTTAATCTAAACGTTACATTTTCGGTGCGAAAAATAATGAATATCTGCCTGTTATGTGGATCGAATCCCTGTTTTAAACGGGTGTTGAAATTTAACGTTATTAATATCACCGATTGATGTATGAACAATGAGTTTATGAAACGTGCCATTCAAATTGCACAGAATGGAATGGATGAAAACCAAGGCGGCCCGTTTGGTTGTGTGGTCGTAAAAAATGGCGCTATAATTGCTGAAGGAAACAACCGCGTTACATCATCAAACGATCCCACAGCTCATGCGGAGGTGGTGGCAATACGGAAAGCGTGTGAAGCACTTGGTACATTTCAGCTCGAAGGCTGTGATATCTATACATCGTGCGAACCGTGCCCGATGTGCCTGGGCGCAATTTACTGGTCCCGTCCCGACCGGATTTTCTACGCAGCGACCCGCTATGACGCCGCAGATGCCGGGTTTGATGACTCCTATATTTATGAAGAACTCAAGGTGCCGGATCGTGAAAGAAAAATCCCAACAGAAAATATTAGCAGAGATCAGGCTGTAAAACTATTTGAAGCGTGGAAACGCAAAGAGGATAAAACCGATTATTAATACACCGTACTTTTTTTATGAATTTTTGATCAGCGTGACACTCAACGGATGAATATCCCCTTTTACAGATTTCTTGAAGAGAGGCTTCAACAGCCTCTGCCCGGCAAAGAAGCACAAATGAAAATGATGCCGGAACCGGTTGATCCCGACGAAAAAATTCCTATTGAATCGATCGACAGCAGCGGCCACCCGAGCGGCGTACTTGTACCGATTTACCCGGATCTGCAGGGAAATATGAATGTAATCCTCACACTCCGGACAGACTCCATTCGTCATGCGGGTCAGATCAGCTTTCCCGGCGGGCGGTCAGACAACGGCGAGTCGGCAACAGAAACCGCCCTCAGGGAGACCCGTGAAGAGATTGGAATAGAAAATAAATTGATATCGATAGCCGGTTCACTCTCTCCGTTTTACCTGTACAGAAGCCACAATCGAATTACGCCGGTGGTCGGATTTTTACGTGAGAAGCCTCAAATGAAAAAAAATCCCTACGAGGTGGAAGAGATTATCACCGTAAAACTGGACAGACTTATTTCAGAAGAGCGGATCAAAAAAGAGAGATGGGATCTTGAGCACAACAGCTTTTACGTGCCGTTTTGGGATATTCACAAGGTACCACTCTGGGGAGCTACAGCCATGATGATGAGTGAGCTTCTGGTCATTTACAGAGAGTTTTTGGAAGAGTAGAATCTTTCATCGGACGAATTCCCTTCATCCGATGAATGTTTGAGGGCAAAAGACTTTCCTCAAGCAGACTCGATTTTAAGGCACGGGACCCCACCCACTCATCCGATGACGGAGAGTCAGCGGATGAGTTTACAACTCTCTGGCCGAGCTTCGAAGATGCTTCTCAATGTCTTCTTTAGATATTTTCTTAGTCAAAAAATCAATGATCAAATCGGCCAGTTCCAGATCATAAGATTCTTCAATTTCATATCCGTTGATATAGAGAAAAGTAAGTGCTGAAGCAAGAGCCGCACGCTTATTACCATCTACAAATGGATGCCGTATCGCCAAACAAGAAATGTATGTGGCCGCCATCCCGAATAGATCACTCAAATATTCTCCGCCAAAACTTGCTTTTGGAGCATCTATACATGCATTTACCCCTTCTAAATCACGAATATTGGGTTCACCACCAGCAGCTTTAATCTCTTGTTCGTGAATAAACAGAACGTCATCCAAAGACAAAAACTTACAAAGACAAAAACTTAGGACCCGGCATTATTCGGCAAGTTTATCGAGGGATTTCCGGTGTTTTTTACTCACCTGACTGTATGCTGATTTCGTATCCACTTTCTTAATGAGCAACCCTTCCTCATGCGGGACAACCTCAACGCTACCATCATTTTCTACTTTCAGGAGTTTTAACAGTGCCTTTTCCAGAAGTATTCCTCGACTGTTTCCAATTTTTTGGAGTTTTTTTATCATTCTATTTGCTCGTTCGTTCTTACATTGTAATAACAAGTATAATACGAAAACAAACACCAAATAGTGTATGAATTTAATATGCCTCAACCAATCCTCTTCACAACACCTTTCGCCACTTCCATCCCGATTGCAATTCCCATTCCGCTGAGTCCGGCAGCAACCCAGACATTTGGCGAGACTTCTTTGATGATCGGCTCTTTGTTTCCGGTCATGCCCATGATTCCGCTCCACTCCTGGTTAATTTCCCAGCCGGCGGGAAGCTTTAAGGTATCGGATACGAACCGAACCAAATGATCTTTGATTGCCGGGTTCACTCCAAATTGATCGGTCTCTTCCTCTGCTTTTGCAATGTTTCGTGCGCCGCCGATCAGCAGCCTGTTTTCAACATTTCTGAAATAGATATACCCTTCATCAAAATGAAATGTACCGCACCATTTCAGATTTTCCATTGGTTTGGTGACAAAAACATATCCGCGCGCCGGCTGCACTTGTATGTCTGTCAGATTTCTAATAAAACCGTTCGTAGCCAGTACCGTCTTGGATGATTCAAATTCCATCCCATTCTCCAGAACTACCCGGTTGCCCCGAATGGATTTCACCGCACAGTTCCACATCGTCTCCACACCCAATGCAGAGAGTTTTTGATGCAGCCGCTTCATCAATCGCCCGCTGTTGATCGCTCCCTCCACCCGGTTCAATATTGCGGGATATCCTTCATATTCAGTTGCACTGTAAACCGGTTCAAGCCCCATCTGCTCCTGCAGCTTCCGGTTGATCTCCGGAATCCGGGCACAGCACGCATCAAATATCTTGTTATCCGTAAAGATCTCGTGTCCGCCGGTATGCTCATAATCAATCGCCTCCTCTCCCATCGTTTCTTTCAGCAAATTCAGCCCTTCCCACCGGCGTTTGATTCGTCCGAATACAACCTGTTCCCCGGCCGTTTTCATGTCGGCAAGATGTTCGGAAATCGATCCGATGCAGGCAAATCCGGCATTACGCGTACTGGCCCCTTCCGGCATCATCCCTTTATCGAGGATTTTTACGTTGTGATCGGGATATTTTTCCTTATAAAAAAGTGCTGTGGATGCTCCCACAATTCCACCGCCAACAATCAGCAGATCAGGCGGCTGCAGCCACTCTTTGGTTTCCCAATACGAATAGGTTTGAGGCGCGTTCATCCCGATAGTTTCTTCATAAATGTTTCTACCTCAGGATCGTTCTCTTCAGGTGCCCACACCGCAAACTTTTTATCGGTTTTGGCATCATACGGACCTTTTTTACACTCAAAAATAATCGTATCCGGTTCCAATACAAGGAACGAGTGCCAGGTACCCGGCTCGATATCGATCACATCCGGAATGAGGTTTGAACGAAGTATGTGGTCAGCATGTACCTCTCCGGACTCATCAAATGTGAAAAATCGGATCGAACCTTGCAGCAGAACAATCGATTCAGAAGCGTGCGGCATTGAGTGCAAGTGCGGACGAATATAGGTTCCCGGCTGCAGAAAATTAATCATCCGCTGCACTTCGGCATCCTGCTTTCGGTGGATTGGTAAGATCATACGCTTTCGGCTGCTCTTACGAGAGGCGGCGATACCACTTTCGATCTGGTCTTTAGAGATTTTAAAGATACCACCGGGTGGATTTTCAAAAGCGGTTTTAGTCATCGTATTGTAGTATTTCAGATCTTAGTATAAATCCCAGCATTTTTGTTCTGACTCATAATTCATCCACTATAATCATCGATTTGTACACTTAAAATCTCATTCGTTTATCAGAAATGCTGACATTTCCGATGGATGCTTATTGATTTAATCGTCAACCATATTTAGACATCAACAACAACTCATAACTCACAAATCATCACTAAACACTTATCACTCTCCCAAAACCAATCCCGCCATCAGAGCCGAACCGGTCAGCATACACTTCTCATCCACATTATATCGCGGATGATGCCAGCTCCACTGCGAGTCGGCTTCTTCACTTCCACTTCCTAAAAAGAAAAAAGCGCCGGGAAAATGCTGCTGATAAAACGCAAAATCTTCGCCGGCCATGATTGGTTTTTTTAGCTCAATAACGCCATCATCTCCCAGATACGTTCTTGCCGTTTTGATGATCCGATCCGTTAATTCCGCATTGTTTACCACCGCCGGGTACCCTTCATTAAATTCAAATTCATATCCGCCGCCGGATCCTTCGGCTACTCCTTTCAGTATCGCTTCCATCCGGTCCCGGATCAGGTAGGCATTTTCCTGGGAAAATGTTCTGACCGTCCCAATCAATTCTGCTTTTGCAGGAATTACATTATAGGTTGATCCTGCCCGCACGCGCCCAATCGTTACCACAGCAGGATCGGTTGGATCCACGGAACGGCTTATAATTGTCTGAAACTGGGTGATCACCTGCCCCAGCAACACAATCGGATCAACGGTCAGGTGCGGGGATGCGGCATGTCCGCCTGTTCCTTTGATCGTAATTTCAAACTCATCGGGACGCGCCATCAGCGGCCCCGGTTTGGTTGCGATGGTACCCGGTTTATGGGTGGGGTTAGTATGGAGGCCATAAATCGCCTGTACGCCATACTCCTGCAAAAACCCGGATTCACTCAAAAGACGCCCGCCCCCGGGAAGTGACTCTTCCGCCGGTTGGAAAATGAGCAGGATTTTTCCTTCAATTTCATCCTGCATCTCGGTCAGAATATGTGCTGCACCGAGCAGGTTGGCTGTATGTGCATCGTGGCCGCAGCAGTGAGCCGCGCCGGGCCGTTCAGAAATAAATTGTATTTTGGCCTCTCCCTCTTCTTCCATTTCAAGCGCATCGATATCGGCGCGAAGTGCGATTACCCGATCGGATGTTTTCCCGCCCTCAATCACACCCACACAACCGGTCTCCAGCGGACGATGCGTTTCAATTCCCAGCTTCTTCAGTTCATGAATAATATAGTCGGTTGTTTCGAACTCTTTAAAACTGATCTCCGGATTTTTATGCAGATATCGCCGGGTCTGCACCATATAATCGAAGTGATATTTTGCTTTTTCTTCTATCGTCTTTCTAAGATCGGCCATTCGTTGAAACGGGTTTACGGTTTGAGGTGTTGATGATGTGTGATATGATTCTACACCTGTTCTATCCAATAATTTATTTAACCAAATATAAGACTTTATGAATCCCTTTGAACTCCATATTCCAACACAGTTATTTTTCGGTAAAGAGAAAGCGGACGCATTTTTTGAACACCTGCCCGCTTATGGCAGTAAAGCCCTTGTGGTTATCGGGGGCGGCAGTATAAAGAAAATGGGATATCTGAACCAGGTAGAAGAGCATCTTGAAAAAAACGGGATCGAGCCGGTTCTGTTTGAAGGAATCGAAGCCAATCCGCATTCAAAAACGATTAATAAAGCAGCGGAGATGGGTAAAAAAGAGAGCGTCGATTTTGTACTTGCTCTCGGCGGTGGTTCGGTGATGGATGCATCAAAAGCGATCGCCGGATTGATTCATGATGATTTGGATGATATATGGCCCTACACGGTTGGCGGACCAAAATATCGCGAGATGAAGGGAGCCTTGCCGGTGGTTTGTATTCCCACGACTGCGGCAACCGCATCTGAGGTAACCGCCCACGCGGTCATTTCCAACCCGGAAGTAAAGGGAAAATCGCCGGTCAGTTACCCGTTTATGAAACCCTCAGCTTCCTGGCTGAACCCTGCCTTTCATACCTCGCTGCCTAAAACAACAACCCGGGATGGCGCTTCGGACATCCTCAGTCACGTGTTTGAAAATTATCTCCTTGGCGGCAATGAATCCGATCTCGCCGACCGCTACAGCGAGGGTGTGATGGAGACCGTGCTCGACACGCTTCCCAAACTGGAACTCGATCCTGAAAAAGAACATCTGAGGGGACAGTTGCTCTGGGCCTCAACGATGGCGCTGAATGGAATGCAGATTGCGGGCCGAAAAGCAGCTCCCTTCACGCTGCACAATCTTGAGCACGCACTCAGCGGACAAAATCCCGACCTGGCACACGGACGCGGTCTTGCGATTCTGTATCCGGCTTATTTCAGGTGGTTACACAAGAATGACCGCGCAATTGACCGAATGGCGCTTCTTTCAAAACGGCTTTTCGGCATATCCGGTGAAGATCAAACGGAAAATGCACTCTCCTTTATCACACATTTTGAAGGTTGGCTGAAGCAAAACCATCTGTACGAGCGGCTGTCTGATCAGGATATATTCCCAGAGGAGTTTGGTGATGTGGCAGACTATGCCATCAAAATCTATGGGGGCGGAAAAGATCAGCTCTCCGCAGCCGGACCACTGACCCGGGATAACATCATCGAGATTTTCGAGATGACCGAACAGCAAAAACCTGAACCGGAAATGGCTTAATTCATCAACTTGGATCTCATAACTTTTTGATCGATATGTAGTTTATTTTGGAGTGTTCCAAGGCGTGTCCAATAAGGGCGTCATCCCGCGCTTGATGCGGGATCTCCAATCCCTAACATGGGCAGGAGATACCGGATCGGAGTCCGGCATGACGAAATTGAGGATGAATGTTCTTTTTTCCCGCCCTTTTTGGACACCTCGAGATTTTTTTTGCAAATATACAACCCACGGATCAGCGAATTAAACCACTTATGATTAAAACAACAGAACTGCCGATCAGCTATACCGCTTTTTCCGGGAATCCCTCATCTGCATTGTATCGCCCGGTTCAAGTTTTCTGATGAACTTGACCGCTTTATAGAACCGCTCATTACTTAGCAATCCATCGATCGAATTCAGGTTTAGTTTTGGATCCCGCAGCGGTGCTGCGCTTAACCGGCTTAAAGATGACTGGCTGTTAATGTGATAAAAGTCTGGATTTACTGCAACTCTTAAACCATTCTTTAAAATGCAAAAAGCGGCCAAGTCTGCATTGAGACGCTGGATATTTCACCTAACTTATTGATGAACAAAACTATTGGTGATATGTATAGTTAATCCCATGGTGAGGATGGTATAGTCACTTCATAACTGGCAGTGAAACGAAGTTTTATTAAACCATAGGTATTGACGCAATCACATGTGTATAAAAAGTAAAGGACCCTGCTAAATTCATTCACAATGAAAAGAGGAGATACATATTCCAGACGAGTTTCATTTGCAGTTTGTGCTATTTCAGCCTGCGTCCTAACCCTTTATGCCTGCAGCAATCCTGTGGATAGCACGATGGAAGAGGCAACCTTGTGCGGCCCGGGAGTGATTGTTCCCGGTGTTTGTATTGACGGGATAAAACTCGGTGATTCACGGGAAAGAGTGGAGAAATTGTTAGGTGAGCCAGAAGGAATTGGGTGGGAAGATGGGCTCTATCGTGGATGGCGCTCGTATCGTTATAAACCTCCCGGATCCGAGGGGGGTGGTTTAACGATACGTTTCTTTATTGAAGAAGATGGTTCCTGGGGGCCTGTTGATATGTTAAAACTTGAGGAACCATACGATGGTGGTAAGACTCCAGAAAATATCGGCATAGGTTCCACCCTCAAAGAAGTAAGAAAGGCCTATGGAGAACCCGACTATGTATCCGAACATCATCTAAATAACAGTATACAAAGCAGTTATTACTATTGTATAAACTCAAGGCGTTTTGCTATAGGGGGATTAAACGGTGTTGCAGAACGTATAAGTTTCTGGTATTTCATACCTCTGGAGCAAGACACATCATACTCATGTAAAACGGAAGGTTGATTAATAACCCTTCGTGAATTCCTCGTGTTTTCGTGCCCTCGTGGCTGCAAAGCAGATATTTTTTCAGGCTTAAACGTTGTTCCTGAGCTCCCGACTTAATATTCTAAAGGACTCAATCCACAAAAATTCCTGTAGAATGTTTTATCTTGGATGTTTCTTCAACGACAAATAAAATTTCAGGTTTTGGGTAATCAAATCAAAAAAACCGGCGACGGCTCCGATACCCTCGTTTCAGATACCTTCAATCAACCCTACCACAGCTTAAGCGGCGCAGTTTCTGAAAGCCGGATCGTTTATTTCGAATCCACCGGGTTAGATGAGCTTTTACTATCATCGAAGCAGGTTGACATAAACCTCATGGAGATCGGGTTTGGAACCGGTATGAACCTGGTCCTGCTGCTCGATTATCTCGGGAAAACACAATCTCAAAAAAATATCACATTCTGTTCCGTTGAGGCGTACCCGGTCGGACCTGAACTGGTTTTGGAAATCGATTTTGGCAAATCACTCAGTCATCTGAATTACCGCGAGATCCTGAAAAATATTTTTTCAAACCTGAAGCCGGGATGGAATACCTTTGACGTTCATTCAAATATCTCCCTCAATTTATTCCACGGTACATTTACAGAACTTTCTAATCCGGATGATTCTGTATTCGATTACATCATGCACGATCCCTTCTCCCCCGATTCCAATCCCGCCGGATGGACAGCCGATCTATTTGCAAAACTCTCATCCTGGAGCTCGGATGATGCGATGTTATCCACCTATTCTGCCGCAACATCGGCCCGGGCAGCAATGGCAGCCGCCGGATGGAAAATTGCCCGTGCACCAGGAGCTCTTGGCAAACGGGAGATGACGGTAGCCTCCATCAACCCGGAAAAACTGTCGCACCTGAAACGAGTCAATGAAAAAAGGCTGATTGAGAGGTTTAAGGATGGTGAGTTTGGGTGATGTACTATTTACACCTTCAATCTTTTAGCTAAAAAATCCGGTTTAAAGTAAACTGCATACATTTTCTCCCATCAAAATCATCTTCTTTATCGCTAACTGACTGATAAACACACAATATCCTCTCATAAATTAACCCAAGCTTCACGGCACCATTTGGCGAGGAAATTTGTATACTCAACCACACTCTTGATCACCTATAAACATATTCTGCATGCAGGAATTTGACGCTCTGGCCCAGGCGCTTCAGCCACATTACTCACATTTTAATGTAACCAACCGCCTGCTTTTTACCGGTCACTCTCACCAGGCGTGGCCTGATGTGGCATTTGCCGGAATCCAGGAATATATGCGCGTGGTGACCGATCGTGTGGATACCAAGTGGGATATCGGGTTCGAGAAAACAGAAATCCTCCGAAATTACCTGCGAGATTATTATGATGATCCCAACGGCCTCTACTGTCGCGAGCAAAATACGCACGTACTCCTGGTCTCCTGGCTCTCTTCGCTCGATCTGAAAAACAAGCCTAAAATCATCACCTCTTCCGGTGAATTTCACTCCATGAAAAGGCAGCTCAACCGGCTGAGTGAAGAAGGGTTAAATGTCGTAAACGTTTCTCACAATGATGATCAGCAATTTCTGGATGGAATAAAAAATGAGATCGACAATTCAACCAGCGCGGTTATGATTTCGCGGGTCTATTTTGAAACCGCTGAAATCAACACCAAACTATCGGAGATTGCACAGGTTTGCAGGCAGTCGGGTGTGCCGCTGATGATCGACGACTACCACGGCACCAACGTTGTTCCACTCTCCATTCGCGATGAGAAGATGGAGGATTGTTTTGTACTGATCGGCGGATACAAATATCTGCAGTGGGGCGAAGCAAACTGTTTCCTGCGTTTTCCCAAAGATTGTGAATTTCGCCCGGCCGTTACCGGATGGTTTGCCGCGTTTGAAACCCTGGATAAACCTCAGTCCGGCGGGCCCGTGGAGTTTGATGATGGCGATCAACGATTTGCCACCGCTACATACGATCCCATTTCCCAGTTCCGTGCCGCTGAAGTCGTCAACTTTTTCAAAACCCAGGGATTAACACCCGATCGCTTGCGACAACAATATCAATCACAGGTAGAATATCTGACCGCCCTGTTTGATGAGGAGAATTTTGATGGCTCCGGAATAAAACGATCACACAGCCGGCCGCCCGAAGAGACCGCCGGTTTTTTATCGCTGACATCACCTCACGCCCGCGTTCTGCGCTCAAATCTGCTTGCAAAAGGGATCTTTACCGATGCCCGGGATCAGATTTTACGCATTGGGCCGGCCCCATATACCACCTCAAATCAGTGCGAGAGTGTCATTAAAGCCCTGTTTGATGAAATCCGAAATCTTTGAAATTATTTCTGTAAGTATTTCGCTCATTCTGTATCATACACATAGATCTAACATATACTTATATATCCTTCAAAATGATGTTCAAAATGGCGGATATATATTTTATTGAAGCGGGATGACACACTGTTGTCACTTCCCGGTTGTATACTATCTGGAGAAAATTAAACCTAAACCGATTTAGCATTATGTCCACCAAAAAAGAAGACCGATTAAAAGCACTCGACACGGCCATGGGTCAGATCGAGAAACAACATGGCAAAGGAACTATCATGAAACTTGGCGGCAATCCCTATAATGAAGTTGACGCCATCTCCACCGGCTCTATTATGGTGGATTATGCACTTGGCGTAAACGGAATACCGCGCGGACGAGTAACGGAAATTTACGGTCCGGAAGCGAGTGGTAAAACCACCCTTGCACTTCAGGTAATCGCACAGGCACAAAAAAAAGGAGGCTACTGCGCGTTTATTGATGCGGAACACGCTTTTGATCCCAAGTATGCAAAAAACCTGGGGATCAATACCGATGAACTGCTCATTTCGCAGCCCGACAGCGGTGAGCAGGCACTTGAAATTACCGAAACGCTGATCCGTTCCGGAGCCCTTGATGTGATCGTTGTAGATTCCGTGGCAGCACTTGTCCCACGCGCTGAGCTGGAAGGCGAAATGGGAGATTCCCACATGGGTCTCCAGGCACGGCTGATGTCGCAGGCGTTACGGAAAATCACCGGGATTGTGAGTAAATCACGCACATCCTGCATCTTTATTAACCAGGTGCGTGAAAAAATTGGCGTGATGTTCGGAAACCCCGAAACAACCACAGGCGGCCGCGCCCTGAAATTCTACAGCTCTGTCCGTATTGATATCCGGCGGATCGGTTCACTGAAAAAAGGCGACGAAGTACTTGGAAACCGCACCAAAGTGAAGATTGTGAAAAATAAAGTGGCTCCTCCTTTCAAAGTTGTTGAGTTTAACATTCTCTACGGTAAAGGTATCTCCAAACTCTCTGAGATTCTGGATCTTGCCGTTGAGTACGACATCATTGAAAAACGCGGAAGCTGGTATCGATATGATGGCGATCCGATCGGCCAGGGTACCGATGCTGCGATGCAGTTCCTGGAGGAAGATCCTGAACTTGCCGACAAAATCGAACAGATTGTCCGTGCCAAACTCATGCCGGAAGAGTTCGACATGCCCGAAAAGGCTGAAAAGGAAGAAAAAAGCAAAGAAAAAGAAACCGCCTGAGATGAGTCCTGATCCGGACAACCCATCTGAACAGCAAAAGAGGGAGCAGATTTTATCGAAGCTCCCTCTTGTTATTTCCTCTGTCTCTCCTCAAAAAAAGAACCCCGACCGCTTCTCTCTCTACCACGAAAAAACATTTTTGATCGGTGTATCTTCTCAGTCAATGCTCGATTTTCAAATAAATAAAGGCATAAAGCTGACGAGAACGCTTTTCATGCAAATTATCGATTCGGAGGAGTATCAAAGTGCGAAAGACCGGGCGTATCGTCTGCTGTCCGGCAGGGATCACGGGGCAGAAGAGTTACGGCGAAAATTAATCAAGAAAGGATTTTCACCCGAAAGTACCCGCCGGGTAATCGATGAGTTTTCTGATAAAAATCTTCTGAATGAACAGACGTATGCAAAGAAGTTTGCCGCCGATAAATTTCAGCTTCGCCAGTGGGGCCCCAAAAAAATTGAAGCTGCGCTCTACAATAAAGGTGTCCCGAAAAACGTGATTCAGGATGTGATACAAAATTTGAAAGCGGATATCGATCAAAAAGATGCCTGTTTAGAACTCGCCCTGAAACGCCGAAAACATTTTCTGAGAGAACCTGACATCTACAAACGTAAACAGAAAATTTTTCGGTACCTTGCCGGAAAAGGGTATTCACCGGATTCCATCCAGCGGTCGCTACCAAAAATAATAGAGCAGCTAAATGCTTAAAAATCTTACGCTTGATAAAGTATTAAAGTCGATTATCGGTCTCACCGGACTGCTTTTGCTCGGTTTGATTGTATATAATTACAGCAATCTTATCGCATATGCGGTTATTGCCATGCTCGTGAGTTATATGCTCGACCCGATCGTAAACCGGCTTCAGGCGGCTGGGATGAACCGCACTGTTGGCACAACCCTTACGCTGGCAACTGTTATTCTTGTGATCGTATGGGGTTCAACTTCAGTGATTCCGATCGTTGCCAACCAGATGGCCAGTCTCGCACGTCAGCTCGATATAGAGAATCTTCGCTTTATCGCCGAACAGATTGAAATGAGCATCATCGGTAATTTCGATTTTCTGCCACAAGGTTTTTTGCGGGATAACATCGCGGTCTTTTCTGATAACTTTTTTAATATGGACCAGTTTTCGAACATTGTAGGTGATGTGATCGGGATTTTCACCAACCTGTTTGCCGCTTTCTTGGTTATTCCTTTTGCCACTTTTTTCTTTCTCAAAGACGGGCATAAAATCCGCCGGGATCTGCTGAAGCTCGTGCCCAACAAATATTTTGAGACTATCCTCAGCCTGGTCGACAAAATTGAAACACGCCTGGGAAAATATTTCAGGAGCGTATTTGTTCAGTGCACGCTTGTAGGGATTGTAAGCTGGCTTGCGCTCTCAGTAGCCGGCCTGAATAATGCGGCTTCTGTGGGTATTGCTATTGGCGTAGCCAACTCTATACCCTATTTCGGTCCGCTCATCGGTTATATTCTATCTATTGTTATTTCCATCATTGAAACGGGTGATTTTTCACTGGTCATTCCGTGTATCATAGCCGTACTTATTGCACAGATACTGGATAATGTGGTTTTGCAGCCGCTCATCTTCTCCAAATCAGCAGACATGCACCCGGTTGCGATTCTGTTTATCATACTCATAGGAGCTCAGACTGCCGGCGTCTTAGGCATGCTGATTGCGATTCCAATCGCTACAATCATCAAAATTTCTATCAATCAGATCTCCTGGAGTTTTAATAACTACAGAATATTCAGGTTGGATCAAACTTCACCGGATCAGCAAACTTCTGCAAATCAGTCTGAATAATCGCCCTTATTTTTTCTATCTTTTGCCCTGTCGCTGAAACCGCATTGATCAGAATTTTTCTGTGCACAAATTACTCTTTTTCGCTTCCGGCTCAGGTACCAATTTTCAGGCTGTAATTGATGCTGTAGAATCCGGATCACTGAATACCAAAATTGTGGGTTTAATTACAAACCGTGAAGATGCCGGGGCAATTCATCGTGCAAAAGATCACAATATTCCGGTTGAGGTGATTCCTTTTTCTAATGAAGATCACTACATACCGAATCTGCTAAAAACAGTAGAAACCTATTCCCCCGATCTGATTGTACTCGCCGGGTATCTCAAAAAAATTCCTGATCCTCTGATAGAAACGTATCGGAACAGAATCATCAATATCCATCCGTCACTGCTACCCAAATATGGCGGAAAAGGATTTTACGGACTGAATGTTCATCGCGCTGTTATTGAAAATCGTGATCCAGTAAGCGGTTGCACCGTCCATTTCGTTAACGAAACCTATGATGACGGTGCCATCATTGATCAGGCAAGTGTTAAAGTTTCCGGTGAAGATAATCCGGAAACACTTGCCAAAAAAATTCTCCGTGAAGAACACAAGCTTCTGCCGGAAAGCATCAAAAAAATACTAACACAAAAACATACCCAGTAACGTGGCCTTAAAACCTCTCGAATCTCTTCCCGAAACTCCGCTCAAAATTAAGCGTGCACTCCTTTCTGTTTCCGATAAAACCGGAATTACCGCTCTTGCCAAAAGCCTTCATGAGCAAAACGTTCAGCTGATCAGCACCGGGGGAACTGCAAAAGCGATTCGTGATGCCGGAATTCCCGTCACTGACGTTAGCAAGATAACCGGCTTTGAGGAGTGTCTTGATGGCCGGGTAAAAACGCTGCACCCGGTGATTCACGGCGGAATTTTGGCCAGAACCAGTCACGCTCCCGACCGTGAAGAACTGGAACGGCTGAATATCAAACCGATTGAATTGGTGGTTGTCAATCTCTATCCATTTGCAGAAACGGTAAAGAAAGAAGGGGTCACTCCTGCCGAAGCCACAGAAAATATTGACATTGGCGGGCCGACCATGATCCGTGCTGCAGCAAAAAACTTTGCCCACGTTACGGTGCTTACATCTCCGAATCAGTATAAAGAGTTTTCGGAAGAGCTTGAGGGTAGTGAAGGAATTTCTTTCCCTTCACGGCGCAAATTTGGCCGCGAAGCATTTGAACATACCGCCGCTTACGATACAGCCATCAGCAATTTTTTTAGTAGGATTGAAGATTTGGAAGTGCCGGGTCAGCTATCCATAGCCCATCAAAAGTCGGGAGATTTGCGTTATGGAGAAAATCCGCATCAAAAAGCAGGCGTATACGGAAACCAGGATCAATTCATAGACTGTTTTCACGGGAAGCAGCTCAGCTACAACAATTATTTGGATGTGGATGCAGCTCTGAAACTGATGGCCGATTTCCCTGAAACTGACACAACCATCGCTATATTCAAGCATACGGTTCCTTGCGGAGTTGGAATATCCGATACGCTTGCCGACGCGTACAAAAAAGCGTTCAGTACGGATACAGTGTCCCCTTTTGGCGGAATTGTGTGCAGCAACAAAACACTGGATATCAACACAGCCAGGGAAATTGATACGATTTTCACGGAAATCATCATGGCTCCGGATTTCACAGAGGAGGCGAGAGAGCTACTCCAACAGAAAAAAAACCGGCGTCTGATTCAAATCAAAAAGTGGCCGGATAGCACTACAGAATTTGCATTTCGATCCATTTTTGGCGGCGCGCTGCTGCAACAGGAGAACCATTTGTTAATCCCGGATCAAAAACTCACGATACCAACCAAGCGGAAACCTACAGACAGTGAACTGAAAAATCTTCACTTTGCCTGGAAAGTTGTGAAACATATTAAATCAAATGGCATTGTATTTGCTAACGATTTAAAGACGATCGGTATTGGAACAGGTCAAACGAGCCGGGTGGACAGTTCCGAAATTGCGATACTAAAAGCTCAGAAAGAAGGTCTTTCGGTTCAGGGATCTGTAGTTGCATCCGATGCTTTTTTCCCTTTTGCAGATGGCGTTGAAGCAGCAGCTGAGGCCGGAGCAACAGCAATTATTCAGCCCGGCGGCAGCATTCGCGATGAAGAAGTTATCAAAGCTGCCGATAAACATAACCTGGCGATGATCTTTACAGGAACACGCCATTTTCGTCATTAAAAAAACAGTGCGGATTTAGGCAAACTATCGTTCGCAAATAGAAGCTCAAACTCGTATTTTCGAGAGTTGATCCTCATAACAAAAAATCTATCTCAATTAGATGTCCGACATTTATACCCAGACAAAAACCAAGACATCAAAAGACCAACGAAAAAAGGGGCTTTTTGATTTTCTATATACAGATATCGCCATAGATCTTGGAACTGCCAATACGCTTATCTACGCAAAAGACCAGGGCATCGTTTTAAATGAGCCTTCAATCGTTGCCCTCAACAACCAGAATACCCCGGTTGCAACCGGCCATGAAGCCCGGCTGATGCACGAAAAAACCCACCGTAACATCCGCACCGTGCGGCCGCTGCGTGATGGAGTCATAGCTGACTTTGAGGTTGCCGAGCAGATGATTCGCGGTATGATTAATAAAGTGAAAGTTAAATGGTACTCCTCTACTCGCCAGATGGTGGTTTGTGTTCCCAGCGGAATTACCGAGGTGGAACGACGTGCCGTGCGCGACAGTGCTGAACACGCAGGTGCAAAAGAAGTGTATCTTGTCGACGAACCGATGGCTGCAGCAATTGGTATTGGACTTGATGTTCATGAACCGGTAGGTAATATGATTGTTGATATCGGGGGCGGAACAACAGAAATTGCGGTTATAGCCCTCTCAGGAATTGTATATGCGCAGTCCGTCCGGCTTGGTGGTGATGAGCTTAATGACGATATCATCAATTATTTCAGACGCAATCACAACCTGTTGATTGGAGAGCGTACCGCTGAAAAAATTAAGTGCGAAATCGGAAGTGCAGCGCCCCTCGACGAAGAGCTTGAAATGATCACCAAAGGTCGCGACCTCGTAAACGGCGTACCGCGCACCCGCCAGGTAACTTCAAAAGATGTACGCGAAGCGATCTCCGAATCCGTTAACACTATTGTGGAGTCGATTACAAAATCGCTCGAGCAGACACCTCCCGAACTCTCCGCAGACATTCTCGATCGTGGAATTATGCTGACCGGTGGCGGTGCTCTCCTCAAAAATCTCGATAAACTGATCATGGAAACAACCGACCTTCCCGTTCATATCGCTGAAGATCCGCTCACAGCAGTGGTACGCGGAACCGGTTCAATTCTTGAAGATCTTGAGTATTACAAAACTGTGGTCTCCTAAATAGCTTTAGTACATAGATGCGACGCTTATCAGACGCGAAAGATTATATTCTGACAGCCATTTTGCTTCTGTTAGCCATCGCCATGATGATTAACAGGCATGATGGAGGTCTGCAAAATGCACGCATCGCATCTATTACCGTTCTCAGTTATCTCGAGCAGCCTCTGTCTGTTATCCGTGTCTATCGCCAGGCACTTACAACCAATACCTATCTGCACCGGCAAAATATTCAGCTTCAGGATGAGCTAAGCAGACTTCGATCAGTTGAAGAGCAAAATCGTATTCTAAGAGATCTGCTGGAATTACGTCAGAATGAATCAAACCCGGTAATTCCGGTACGAATCGTCGCAAAAGACCTCACCGGCCTGAATAATACTCTAACGATAGATGCCGGTACAGATGACGGCGCCAAAGTGGGAATGCCGGTAATAAATTCCGATGGCCTGATCGGACAGATTATTTTGGCAAATCGAAACTTTTCTCAGGTATTACCTTATTCAAATTCACTTTTCAGAGTAAGTGCCAATGTTGCAGAGTCAAGGGCCTATGGGATTGTATCATGGCCTGCCACAATGCATAATGAACTTGTATTGAACCATATTCCACAAACAATTCCGGTATCCGAGGGTGATGTGGTCGAAACCTCTGGATTTAGCAATCAATTTCCCGGTGGCATACCCATTGGTGAAGTGACTGCAATTGAACCGGGAGACGGTATTGAGACCCAAACAATTCGCCTGCGTGCCTTTGCAGATCTTTATACCGCTGCAGAAGCCTTCATAGTTGCTTTTGAGCCCGACAGTCTCATCCAGGAACTCGAAATTGAGCAGCAGGAGTTGTTTTGATCCGATCAGATGTAGTGCGTTTCCTTCTGTTTGGACTGGGGGCTGTTTTCATTCAGGTGGTGCTGTTGCGGCATCTTACTATTTTTAATGCGCAATCCGACCTCGTGCTGATTTTTGTTTTGTGGCTGTGCACAAAGCGCTCAAAAACGGAGGCAATTTTAATTACCGGTTTTGTTGCTTTTTTCCAGGACGCACTCACTGATTTGTGGGGAGTAAATCTTTTTTCAAAAGTTCTTACTGTTTTTATACTACACAACTTTTTAAATCGTACATCAGAAAACAGTTTTCTGGTCTGGCAGATTTTTTTAATCATAGCCGGGGCATCATTATTGCATAATCTTTTCTTTTACATCGTTAGTTCTCTGTCGGGATTATACGCCAGTGAATATGTTGTGGTCAGCCTGCTGATCGTTAGCACTCTGTTCACCGCACTTCTCGGCGGGTTTCTACACCTCGTACGTTCAAGATAACTATGGCAAACAGACTACAAATTCAAAATGTGCAGGCAGCTGTCCGAATATTGCAGGGTATTATTGTAATCGGACTGCTGATTACTCTCGGGCGGGTATTCCAGCTGCAGATTCTGGATTACGAAGAGTATGCTCCGTTAAGCCGTCAGAACAGCATCCGAATGAATGTTGTAAATCCCGCCAGAGGACTTATTCTCGACAGAAACGGCAAAATCATTGTAGAAAACCAGCCAATTTACTCTGTCACCATCACTCCGGCAAAGTTCAAGATGGAAAACCTGGATGTGCTGGCTGAACTGCTCGATATGGAACAGGAACTGGTTCTCGAAAGAATTACGGAAGCGCAGCGCTTTTCATGGCACCGAACATCACGGCTCTTTACCGAGGTTCCTTTTGAAACGTTTTCTGTCATTGAGGAAAATTTGTGGAGATTGCCCGGGATAGGTCATCAAATTGAAAGTAAAAGACATTATCCCCTGAATTTTTCAGCATCGCATATACTCGGCTATCTGCGAGAAGCTTCACCCGAGGATTTTGTTCGGGATGAAACACTCCGGCTCGGTGATCGAGTGGGTAAAAGTGGTATAGAGATGGTTTACGATCAGCATTTGCGCGGAGAAAAAGGAACCCATTATCTCACGGTAAATGCATACGGCCAGGCATTGCGCAGTTACGATAATGGCAACCTGAACAACTCTCCAAAAAAAGGTGCCGATCTGATTACAACCATCGATGCTGACCTTCAGGAGCTGGCCGAAACACTCATGACCCGAATGACCGGCGGCCTGGTTGCGATGGATCCGAATACGGGTGAAATTCTGTCGATTGTAAGTTCTCCAAACTATGACCTTGACCGCCTTGCGGGCAAAATGGATCGTGAATACTGGGCATCTGTAAACAGCGACTCACTCCGCCCGCTTTTTAACCGGGCCATTTCATCACGGCAACCTCCGGGTTCTACTTTTAAGCCGTTTATGGGACTTTACGGCCTGCACACCGGTCTCATCACACCAAGAACCGAGATTGTAAGCACCGGGGCATATCGTCGGGGACGACTTTACGGGGATACTGCCGATCCGGGCGTTTACGATCTGAGAAAAGCTCTGGCTTTATCCAGTAACTACTACTTTTTCTGGATGATGGATGAGATTGCAACAAACGGCGGGCTTGATGATTGGGCAGAAAAAATGAGAGATTTTGGAATGGGCCCAAATAATAATATTGACCTCCCCTTTGAAACCCGGGGCATTATGCCGGATACGGACTACATGGAACGTACTTTCGGTGATCGTTATTGGGGCGTGGGTGACCTGATGAGTCTTGGTATTGGCCAGGGAATGATTTCAGTCTCTCCCTTGCAGATGGCAGTAGCTACATCTGTTCTTGCCAATGGCGGCTACAGAGTTCAGCCCCATATCGTAAAAGAGGTTCATCATAACGATAATACGGTGAACTACACACAACCCTATAAAGATAAAATTGAATGGATTGAACCGTCGTATCTTTCCGCTGTTCACGAGGGAATGCTTGATGTAGTAACAGAAGGCAGCGGCCGATTTTATGCGCAAATACCCGGCATTACCACTGCAGGAAAAACCGGTACATCACAAAATCCGCACGGAAATAATCACGGTTGGTTTATCGCATACGCTCCTGCTGAAAATCCACAAATTGCCGTTGCTGTGTTGACCGAAAATTCAGGATTTGGCTCAATATCTGCAACCCCTGTAGCCTCTCTCCTCATTGAAAAGTACCTGACGGGTGAAATCAACAGAAATCACATACTCGATGTAGTCTTAAATTTCACCCCTCGCCCGTCACGAACTCAGACCCAGGTTCAAAATCAGACACAGCAACAGGCTGAAGAGCAGATTGAAGAAAGTACCGGGGATGTAAACCTACCGGAGGACGGTACAGATGATTAATATTAAGGATTTCAGCTGGTCTGTTATATTCATCTGGCTTGCAATAGCAGCTATTGGTCTTGTGGCAATCTACAGCGCCACCCTTGGCGAAGTTTCTCAATTTTTACCCGCTGCCATTCAGAATAATTTTTTCCGGCAGAGTACCTGGATTGGAATTTCTATTGTAGCCCTCATCACCACCCAGTTCATCTCACCCAGGGCTTTTCAAAGTTTATCCTACGTGATATATGCGATTTGCCTTGTTTTAGCAATCGTTACAATTTTTGTTGGGATTGAAGTTGGGGGCGGCCGTCGCTGGCTTTCCATATTCGGTTTCCGGCTACAGGTTAGTGAATTCCTGAAACTTGCGACTATCCTTGCCGTTGCTAATTACCTCACCCATAAACGAAATATGTCCGTTGGCAACGTGAAGACCGCAATCACAACCGTTGGATTAATCTTGCTGCCGGTAGCCATCATTATTTTGCAGAATGATACCGGAACCGCACTCATTTTACTCACGCTGATTCCAGTTGTACTGTTTTGGTCGGGCTTGCCATACGGTCTCTCACTGCTGATGATCTCACCAGCAATTATCGGCTATTTTTCTGTCATTGGATTAACGTTTGGTGCTATCGCTGCCCTTATTATCACCATTTTTATCTTTTTTCTTCAGCGCCAAAAATGGCTCACCGTATCAGCAGCAATACTTGGACTTCTTGTGGTTGTGGGTACCGAAGTAGCCCTTCAGCAAATTTTACAGCCTCACCAGCGCGCAAGAGTCGAAGCCTTTGTGAATCCGTCGCTTGATCCCCATGGCGCCGGATGGAATGTTCTTCAGGCAAAAACGGCGATCGGATCAGGCGGTTTAAGCGGGAAAGGATTTATGGAGGGAACGCAAACACAGCTCCGGTTTCTTCCGGAACAATGGACGGACTTTGTATACTGTGTAGTTGGCGAAGAATTTGGATTTCTCGGTTCATCACTGCTCATTATCCTCTACGGATTTCTATTCCTAAAGCTGCTTTCAATGGCCGGAGCTCACAAGCATCCTTTTGCCCAACTTGTTTTGGTATGCGTGACCTTTATCTATTTTGCCCACTTTATTGTAAATGTAGGCAGCGCCACGGCTATGCTGCCGATTATGGGAGTTCCGCTGCCGTTCGTGAGTTACGGAGGATCTGCATTTTTAGCCAATACGCTGATGCTTGCCGTCTGTCTGAATCTTGATCTTTATAAACGCTCTTTCAGTATATACCGGTAGTGAAATCGAATTTTCCAGTTTAGCGTTATAGCCAATTTCAATCAATCCGGTTATCCAGATCTCTCATAAACCGATCGATACGGTCTGCATTTACACCGATGTCACTCCGCCCGATTCTCGATTTTGAACGCATATCCACGCGTGTACCGCTGTCGGTTTCAGTAATTCGAAATACCACATCATCTTTAAATCCAAACCAGGCGAGTTTTTCTGTGGCTTCCACACGCCCATCCTGCCGGTTGATACTAACCATATCCCACCCGCGAGAACCGATCAGGCTCACGATCTCGTCAATCACTTCCTGCTTCGGAGTGTTCAGCGTCAGCGGTTGTACATTGGGATACGCCTCACGCTGGGCATCGGCCGACTCTTCCCTGTTGTATTCCGGTGGATTCGGAGCATCAGCCCGCAGCCTGATCAGAGCCACAAATTCAGGCGGAGAATCGATATCTGTAGTAATATCGTGAATCGGCGGCACGCTCTGAGCTTTATACTGCCAGTAGACACCAACTGCAGTCACGCCAAGCGTCAGCAGAAAACCGGTTAGCACCATCGCTTTCGTTTTTATCCGGATCTCTTTCATGAAAAAAAACAGAATCGTTTGTATGGCAAGCAGGCCAATCGCCACATACGCACTGTATCGAAGCAGCGTAAAACCTGTGCCCAACCCCCAAATACCCCATTGATACCCGTATCCGGATAGGATAAAAACAGCTGTAGTTAGCAGCGAGAGATAGAATAATATTTTAGCAAGTCCCCTTTTCATAGCCAGTCTGAATTAATTTGCAGTTCAAATATAGTGTACAACATTTGTATCGGATTTGGAATTCACATCTACAGATTAAAACAAGATTTCAATTAGCCTCCCAACTCATTAACTCTTATTTTGCAAAGTTACATAATTATAAAAAAAACAATCAACACTCAGCATGGAAGGCACCGTACGCGTACGATTTGCACCCTCACCTACCGGATTTCTTCATATTGGCGGATTACGAACCGCTCTTTACAATTATCTCTTTGCCAAACATCATAAAAACGGTTCATTCATCCTCAGAATCGAGGATACCGACCAAAGCCGTTACGTGGAAGAGGCTGAAAGTGATATTATCCGCTCTCTTGAGTGGTGCGGAATTGAAATTGATGAGGGGCCAAAAAACCCTGGTGAATATGGGCCATACCGGCAGAGTGAACGCAAAGATCTGTATCGTAAATACGCAGAACAGCTGATTGAAAGTGGTCACGCTTATTACGCTTTCGATACGACCGACGAACTCGATCAGATGCGTGAGCGGCTTCAAAAATCCGGCAATCCGTCACCAAAGTATGACTCGGTGACCCGTCAGTCTATGAAAAACAGCCTCACCCTTTCGCAGGATGAAGTCACCAAAAGGCTGGAAGAGGGTGATGAGTATGTCGTTCGTCTTAAAGTACCGCGCAGAGAAACGGTGCGTTTTGAGGATATCATCCGGGGACACGTTTCGTTTGAAACCAAAGGGCTTGATGACCAGGTGCTTCTGAAATCAGACGGAATGCCAACCTATCACCTGGCCAATGTTGTGGATGATCACCTGATGAAAATCACGCATGTAATTCGCGGTGAAGAGTGGCTCAGCAGTACGCCGAAGCATATTCTGCTCTATAACGCTTTCGGATGGGATGCTCCTGAAATGGCACACCTGCCTCTGATTATGTCACCCACCGGCGGTAAACTTTCAAAAAGAAAAGCCGAGGAAGAAGGAATTCCGGTGAATACAAAAGATTATATCAAAAACCATTATGAGCCGGAAGCCTTGGTGAATTTCCTTGCCTACCTGGGCTGGAGCCCCGGTGACGACAGCGAAATCCATTCGCTGGATGAGCTTTGTGAGCTCTTTACACTCGACCGTGTAAGTAAAGGCGGCGCTGTGTTTAATCACAAAAAATTACTCTGGTACAACGAGCACTACCTGCGCGAGCAATCAGATGAAGATATTGCCGCTAAAGTCAGGTCAATCGCGTCAGAACAAAAGGTAAAGCTTCCCGACGAGGATTTTCTGATTGAGGCAGTTTCGCTTCTGAAAGACAGGGTCAGCAAGGTGGACGAACTGCTTACCATGGGTGATTTCTTTTTCAAGGATCCGGAGGAGTACGACGAGAAAGCACTGAAGAAATGGAAGAGCGACAGTCCGGCACTGGTTTCTGACTACAGGGATTCAATCTCCGGACTTTCAGAAGATCAGTTTGATGCAGCCACACTCAAATCACATCTTGAAAGTGTGATTGAAAAACATGACGTGGGCTTTGGAAAACTGATGATGCCGCTGCGTATTGCGGTGACGGGACAAGGTTTTGGACCGGATCTTTTTGCTTCCATGGAGCTTCTCGGAAAAGAGATTGTTCTTCGAAGAATTGATACTGCCCTTAATAAGCTGGTATGATCAGCAAAAGGGTTTAATCAACGGTGCGGATACACTGAGCGCGAACATTACACCAAAGGAATGTCTGCGGCACTATTCTAATCTTGCAGTAAGAAGTTAAAGCTTGCGTTCTAACGGTGATACCGCACCGGGACGTGGCAGATGGTGGTACTGAAAATGGATTTCCTTATTGGAGGTCCTTTTTTGATAGCCTCATGATTTACGATTTTTTTTCCTCTCATCTTCTATGCCGCCTTGATAATTACTCTCAAGCCTGCTCATTAATTTCTGCGAACGAAACCCTGTCCTATCGGATCCCGTTTCATGCTCCATAATAGGTAACACAACCATTTCTTGTAATCGGATCAACACCGGTTTTTTTATTTGCTCATCAATCGGGACACAGGATATCACACAGGGTATCGAATATTGCCTGAAACATATTATCTTATAAACTGTTCATTCACATAAAAAGGACTTCTATGAAACTCTTTCTCAAGATTTTAGCCGGTATCCTCATCTTTTTTATCGTGCTGATCATCGGCCTGAATCTCTATTTTACCGATGATCGCCTCAAATCGATGATTTTACCACAGGTTCAGGAGACG
Source organism: Rhodohalobacter sp. SW132 (assembly GCF_003390325.1). Taxonomy (NCBI): domain Bacteria; kingdom Pseudomonadati; phylum Balneolota; class Balneolia; order Balneolales; family Balneolaceae; genus Rhodohalobacter; species Rhodohalobacter sp. SW132. The sequence goes on from NZ_QUOK01000006.1 coordinate 133,985, forward strand.
GTTGGTACGGACGTGCAGGTCGAACGGATGTCGCTCACTTTTTTCAGAACGTTTCCGCAGTTCGGTGTTGAACTCGACACCTTTGTGCTTCCCGATCCCGACGGTGCACCCGTCGTTACATTTGATCAACTCCTGGTTGGCGTGGAGCTTTTTCCGCTGCTTCGTAATGAAGTTTCCATCTCTCAGCTGCGGATGAACCGTCCCGAGCTTTTTTATCACGTGTATGAAGATGGCACCAGCAATATCGATTTTCTGCTGGAGCTTGCTGATGAAGAGGCAGATCCGGCTGAGGATGAGGACGGATATGCGATCACAATTCCAAGGTTTACAATCGAATCGGGTGCCGTAAATTACAGGGATGATGCTGATACCACCCTCGTAACGCTTTCCGGCCTCGATGCAGATATTTCACTTCGGTTTGATGAGCTCATTGAAAGTATTGTGGATGCGGAACTGCAATCCCTTACGGCATCCGTTGGCGGCACCACCTATATCGATAACCTGGCAATGAGCCTGAACCAGACCTCCACGATTGATCTTGAAAACGAACTTCTCACCCTCACCGAAGGCGTCCTTTCCATCCGCGGACTCGGACTGAACCTTGCCGGAACGGTTTCGCAGTGGAGCAGTGAGGCTCCTATGCTCGATATTCAGTTTAATTCCAGTTCCGAAAACTTTGGTGAACTGCTTCGGCTGGCTCCTCCGGAATATGATGAACAACTTGCCGGACTGGAAACCCGCGGCTCGCTCCAGCTCGAAGGTTCTGTTTCGGGCACGATGACCGAAGATGAACTTCCGCAGTTTGAGTTACTCCTGAACGTTGCCGATGGATATGTTCAAAATCCCGATCTGCCCCAGGCCATCGAAGATATCTTCATCTCCTTAACAGTAAATAACGAGCTTGCAACGCTGAGTGAATTCAACGCCCGCGCTGCCGACAATACTGTCACGGCATCCGGAACCGTTGAGCGTCCGCTTGATGATGACGCCGTATTCTCCATTGCTTTTGACGGGGATGTAGACCTGGCAACCGTGAGCAGTTTCTATCCTATTGAAGAGTTTGGGATTGAGGATCTGAGCGGACTTTTAGCGGCGGATATGACCGCAAACGGACGAATTGATCTTCCGGAAGAGGCTACCTTTTCAGGCAATTTTATTCTCACTGACGGTTCACTGAAATATATTGATGTACCCCGCCCCATTGAGCAGATTAACGCCAGAATTCAGGCCAGTCAGGAGCAGATTTTAATTGATGAATCGGGTTTCAGGGCCGCATCAAACCGGTTCCGGATGAACGGTTCGATAACCAATCCGCTCGATGAGGATACCCGGAGTGTTGATCTCTCAGCTGGATTGAATTTCGACCTCGCAACCATCAAGGAGTTTTACCCGATCGATGAGGATACCCTGGAACTGAGGGGGCAGCTTGATGCGGATGTTACCCTTCGCGGTACAGTGGACCCCGACCAGCCGGAACTTTTGCTGCAGCAAAGCACAATCCAGCTCCGGGATGGCTTTATTGCACATCAATCCATGGGGCAGCCGCTGGAGAATATCACTTTCGAAGCGGAAGCTTCGGGGACCGAGCTTTCCATAAGTACAGCACGCTTTACGACCGGACAAAATTCCCTTTCCATGAACGGTACGGTGCGTCAGTATCTGAGTGATGATCCCGACTTAGATCTTACGATCGACGGTAACGCCGTTTTCAGCGATATCAGTAACTTTTATTCACTCGAACCTTGGATCCAGGAGCTGACCGGTGATGCCGTCATGAACCTGAATGTGCGGGGGCTGGCCGGAGATCCGCAGCAGCTTGCACTGAATGGCTCACTCGAAGTGAGCAATGTGAACGCAACCGGGGATTCTATCCCGCTGCCCATCACCGATCTGAATGGAATTTTAAATATCACTCCGGAGGAGATGAACCTCGAAGAGTTTGTGATGAACTACGGCTCATCCGATATCGGGCTGGAAGGAAGAGTCCGGAATTACCTCGGTTTTCTTGAAGAGAATCACAACGATACATCCACCATGCCCTCGATTACCGGTTCGTACAGGAGTCAGCTTTTGGATATGGATGAAATGATCGACTGGGATGAGGAGGCCGATCCCACTGAGCCGATTCCGATCGAGCTGCCCAATATTGTATCAGAGGTAACCGCACAGATCGACCGGCTGATCTTTTTCGGAATCTCCATCACCGACATTACCGGGTCAGGCCGAACCACACCTGACCAGATTATACTTGATGAAGCCGACGCCTCACTATTTGACGGAACAGCGACCGGCCGGATGGTCTGGAATGTGCCGGGACCGGATCGAACAGACATCTCATTTGAGGGAAGTCTGGAAGGACTGACCGCCGAGGCTTTTTTCAGGGATACCGGCTTTTTAGGTGAAAACAGTACATTCCATGAATATGTAAGCGGTGAATTCAGCACCGATATCTCCTATTTCACGGAGATGGATGAAACGGTAACTCCCGATCTGACCACAACAAATTCCAGCGGTACTTTTGGGATGACCCGTGCACGTCTTCGCGGCCATCCAATCCAGGAGAGAGTCGCTGATTTGTTTAATGTGAGTGAATTCAGAAATCTCGCCCTGGACGAGTGGACCGCAACATTTTCGATTCAGGACACAGTTCTCACGTTTGAAGATTTCAGGCTGACAAGCGAAAACATTGGCCTGGAACTGGAGGGAACTCAGCATATGATTACCGACCGGATCAATTTCCGGGCGACCATGCTGCTTCCGGAGCGATTCAAGCGGGGTATTGCAAGTGTAATTTCTGAACGAGCTGCCAATGCACTGCAAACAGAAGACGGAACCCTTGCCGTGCCGATTCTTATCACCGGAACAGCCTCGAATCCACAGGTTCGTCCGGATACCAGTGTCATTGAAGATATCATCCGTGATGCTGTCCGTGACGGCGCCGGCGATGTGCTGAGGCGTTTGTTTGGAGGGTAGAATTTTATAATGGGAGGCTCAATCAGCCTCCCAATTTTATCCCTGTATCCGATATTATGATGGCTAATCTCATCCTGATTATTCTCCTAAAATCTTGCATCGATTACCTCAGAACTTTCCCTTCTGCTTTTGTATTTTAGGTCTTCAATTTTAATCAATCCGCTATATGAACAGCAGTAATCATCTGACCTGGGGGCCAAGCCCCGAAATTTTCACCATTCCCGAATTTTATCTCCCCTTTTCAGTATCCATATTCGGCCTGATTTTAACCGCAATTCTCTTCTACCTTGGCTGGCAGAAAATAAAACCGCCAAAAGGCGAACATATGGAGGAGCCCTGGAAAGGTTGGGCGCTTGGTGCCGTAGCCTTTATCGTGGGGCAAATTCCGTTTCTTTTTATCGGCTCGCCCACACTTGATACCATCGGGCCGCTTGAACCGCGATGGTACGGCCTGTTGTTTGCTTCTGCGTTTATTTTCGGGTACATGATAACCTACCGGATGTTCAGCATTGCAGGGCGTTCGCAGGAGGATATGGACCGTCTGCTGATCTATGTGCTGATTGCCACCGTCATTGGGGCACGGCTGGGGCACGTTATCTTTTACGATCTCGACTATTACATGCGAAATATTCACCTGGTTCCACAGGTATGGACCGGCGGACTTGCCAGTCACGGCGCCGCTATTGGAATTATTATTGCGATGTATCTTTACGTTAAAAAAACACCCGGCATGACCTTTTTCTGGCTGGCCGATCGCGTAGTGCCTGCCGTTGCGATTGGCGGAATGTTCATCCGGATCGGAAATTTTATGAACTCCGAAATCCTGGGGAAAGCCTCCGATCTTCCGTGGGCCGTCATTTTTGAAGTATCCCCTCATCTGACAGCAACGGAACGGGCCATCCCGCGCCATCCTTCCATGCTTTATGAAGCTCTTCTCTGCCTTGTTGTGTTAGGTGTGCTCTGGTCGATTTATAAGAAATATCAAAACAGACCCCCTGAAGGTTCACTCTTTGCCACATTTCTTGTGATGCTCTTTACCGGTCGATTTCTGATCGAATTCACCAAACTTGCCCACTCCGATATTGAAGCAACCTGGACGCTGAATATGGGGCAATGGCTCAGTATTCCGCTCGTAGCTTATGGAATCTGGGTGCTTGTGAAGCAGGTGAATTGGAGTAAGCAGGGAAAGTAGGTGTGAGATATGAGGCAATTGATATAAGAGAAGGGAAAAGTGAGAAGTGAGAAGTGAGATTTTGTCTCAAATCTCACTTCTCTTGTCTTAATTCTCCTGCCTAAAACTGGAACTGAAAGTTTGCAGCAAGTCCGAAGCTTTCATCACCGTCTCCAGTCAAACCAAGCGCATTTAGCTGAACGCTGATCAACGAAGTTACCTGGCGGTTCCAGCCCAGAATAAACAACTGGGTAGACGAATCGATTTCGTTATATCCGATATGATCCACACGTGCAAGCAGTTCATCTCTGTCCGTTACTTTGTTACCGATCGTTACATACGCACCGGTGATGGTTTCATCACCCACACCCGGGGTATCAAAGGAGGTCATCAACAGTTCTGCAGCGCCAAACCAGCTTTCGCTGTCGTACTTGGCAAACGCGCCGTAAATCAGACGGTCTTCCCTGGAAGTGAGTCCCGAATTGCCAACTGAGGCACCCTGAGTAGTGTTTAATGCACCATTCGCACCCCAATAGAGTGACCGGTTGTTGCCCATATCCACGTTGTATCCAAATTTTGCGAGATACATAAACCGATCATCATTGTTCAGGCTGTATCCCGTTCCGTTAAATATCGCTATGTTGTAATCGAAATTATCAAAATTACCGGATGCGGAGACCCCGACCTCTCGTGTATTCAGCATCACACCAATCAGCCGTGCACGGCTTATAAAATCGGTACGGCCGGGATTAGGTGCCAGGTCGAGCCCGATATCCGGCTTCTGAAGACCGGATTTGATGTAGAATTGTTCAGATGACCTGTAACCCACTGCCGCATCTACCACGCTTGATGTTCGGCGAAAATCCATCTGCAGAACATAATCAAAGCCGCCGTCAATGGCCCCGCCAAATCGCAAACGGGTAGCGCCAAGTCCGAATCGCCGGCCGCCGTTGAAACCATCGTCAGTCAGTGAAAAATTTGCGGTTGATTGAAGAAGAAGCCCAACATTAAACGGTTCGCTTTTTAGCAGATTCTGCATTTCGTTTGTTAATGGTTCCTGATCCTGGGCCTGTACCGTTCCAAACGACAAAACCATTACCAGGATGAATAAAATTATACCACGCATGCTATTTTGTATCATGATCACATTTGCTTTTAGATAACCGGTATTTCTTCCGGTTAATTTAGTTTTATTTAAAGTAGAAGATCCCTTCCGGGAACTTCATTTGATAGCTCCGATTACTGATATCCATATCTAAACATTGGCGCCAATATAGCCATGAATGAAGAAGATCTCAGGAAAAAAGGAAAATTGATCTACAATTAGATTCTGTAATGAGTGTATCGTACCTTTGGTCAAATTTCTTAACCTGTTGAGCAGAGTAAATCCTATGAAGAAAATCTCCTTTGGAACAGATGGCTGGCGCGCCATTATCGCTGATGATTACACATTCGAAAACCTGACCATCGTTGCACAGGCAACTGCGCGCTGGATCACCGAGGAAAACATCACCTCAAACGGCGTAGTTATCGGCTACGATGCCCGTTTTATGGGGCGTGAGTTTGCCGAGCATACCGCCGCCGTTTTTTGTGCGATGGAAGTGCCGGTTCGCCTCTCTTCGTCCATCTCCCCCACGCCGGCAATAAGCTGGGCTGCAAAACATTACGATGCCGTAGGAATTGTGATTACTGCCAGCCATAATCCACCCAATTATAACGGGTTTAAAATTAAAGCTCCGTTTGGAGGATCGGCAACTCCGGATCAGATTGCAGGCGTTGAATCCCGTCTTTATCAGGAGGAATCAGTTCCGAATATTCCATCGTTCAAAAGCTGTCTGAAAGCCGGCATTATCCGTGAAATTACGGTGACTGAGCAGTACCTGAATGTACTTCGGGAAAAAATTGATATTGAAGCTATAAAAAAGAGCGGCATCCGAATTGGCCATGATCCAATGTTTGGATCGGGGATGGGAGCAATCAAAAAACTACTCGGCGAGCAGGTATTTGAACTCCACGGAGAGGTGAATCCATCGTTCAAGGGAATTCCGCCTGAACCGATCGAAAAAAATCTGGCGGAGTTTTCTGAGTTCATTCCCAAGAACAACTGCCAGATAGGGATTGCAAATGACGGCGATGCAGACCGGATTGCATTGTTTGATGAAAACGGCACATTTGTAGATTCTCATCGCATTCTGAGTCTGCTCGTCAAATATCTCCACAAAGAAAAAGGACTTTCAGGCACCATCGTTAAAACATTTTCAACTACGGATATGCTCAACAAACAGGCCAGCGAATACGGCCTGCCGATTGAAGTAACCCCGATCGGTTTTAAATATATTGCCGAGCTTATTGTGAACGGAGATGTGATTGTGGGCGGTGAAGAATCGGGCGGACTTTCCGTGAAAGGGCATCTCCCGGAGCGGGACGGACTTTACATCGGCCTGCTGATGACCGAAATGATGGTAAAATCAGGAAAAAAACTGAGCGAGCTGGTGCAGGAGCTGTTTGATGAATTTGGTGATCACGCCTACTATCGCAATGATCTTCACACCGAAGAATCCAAAAAACAGGCAATGATTAAACATTGCAAAGATAAGAAACTCACCAAAATTGACGGAAAGAACGTAACTGAATGGCAGTTTACGGACGGCATCAAACAGATTTTGGAAGATGGATCCTGGCTGCTGGTTCGTCCTTCAGGCACAGAGCCGGTACTCCGAATCTACGCGGAAGCGCCTTCGGCTGAACAGGCAAAAGCAATGGTTGAGGATGTGACGCAGATGGTGGATCAGTTTTAGTTCGTGAGTGAAAAAGTGAAAAAGAAAAAGTTTTGACTAAGCCAATGCTCCGTTGAGTAAGTAATATTTTAGAAGGGATTAGACGGGAGGCAGATGACGGAGGCCCGGATTTTGGTGATTGCTCGTGCCGTTGTAACAGACTCCTGAATTCGACTTAAGGATAATCAAAGATTGTGCTGGATAACTTTGGGCAAATGCATCTGAGATCACTTTTTGATAGATCAGCTTTTCTCAACAATTTTCGATGAAATTGACTCTTTTAACACCCTTGCTTATCAGCGCGCATAAACTGCCAGGTAAATAATTGCTTCTCATTCTTACCTGATTGCCATCGATGTATTGATCAAACAGGTCATGAAACTAATCATGATTAGATATCTCTAATAAAATAATAGCCTGCTATTAAATTGATTAAAATAGAATGTTGCATTAATTGTTTATGAAAACACATTATACAGGTATTGTATTAAAATGACTGTAACCGAAATTGCATCAAATTTCGCGTTGAAACATCGACTTTTGCAATATTAATTTCTGACTAACAATTTAATGAATCAGATATAGTGTTAATCATATCTAAATCATAAAACAGGGTTTAAGATACCCTCAGTTACTGTTTTCTCACTGATATTTAGCTACACAACTCTGGATTTAAACCATAAATGAAACCTTCTTTTTTGTTGAGATTTATCTCTTCGAAAAAAATTCAACGAGCGATGCAATAGTACTCAGTTTTTAAATATGTGGTGTAAAGGCCATGAAAAAATTCCAGATTACTCTCCTGATATTTGCCCTGGCTATTTCTATGGGGTGCGATTCAGGTCCATCATCATTTGAGGATTCAATCCCTGTTTACTCATTGGAAACCACTTTAATTCCGGAAGGGAGTGGCTCCGTACATCCATCTGGCGGAGAATATTCCTCTCGCGACAGAATTGAAATTGAAGCACAACCTGCAGAAGGCTTTGTTTTTTTGAAATGGGATGGCGACATCACAGGCAACATCAATCCCGAATTACTTTTATTTGATTCAGATAAAAATGTGAGGGCTCACTTCACTGAAAGAGATTATACCCTGAATATTGAAATTAGCGGAGAGGGTTTTATACGGGAGACAGTTATAGAAGCTGGTTCAGATGCTAACGAAGACTCTTTGAGCACATCCGGCAGGAAAGTACGATTGGAAGCCGTAGCTGCAGAAGACTGGATTTTTGATCATTGGGAAGGGGATTTAACGGGTACTGAAAATCCCGAACTAATTTCTGTTGACGAAGAAAAGAGTATTACTGCTGTTTTTGATCGAAGCTTGTCCAATGGCTACACAATAACAATCAATACCGAAGGTGAAGGTACGGTAGAGAGAGATCCTAACAGAGATAATTTTGTTGATGGAGATGTAGTCTTATTGACAGCTTTACCCGAGTCTGGCTGGACATTTTTTGAATGGCAGGGTGATTTATCAGGGGATCAACCATCACAGGAAATCACTATTTCAGATAACGTTGAAGCAACTGCCATTTTCCGTGAATTTACCAGTCCTCTACTCAATATAACTGAGCAACCCTCTACAGGTGAAGCAGGCAGCAGAATTTCACCATATCCTGCAGTGAAATTAACAGACAATCTGGGTGATCCTGTTCAAGAGGCGACAATTCATGTCTCATTAAACCAACACTCTTTTAACTCCCCGAGTACAACTGAAGTCATAACTGACGAGAATGGTATAGCCACTTTTGATAATCTCATCATAGAAAGGGCTTCAAGCGATTACAGCCTTTCTTTCAGCACTGATGATTCCGATGTTCAAACAACACATTCAAATTCATTTGAAATAGTTGCAGCAGAAGCTGATCCTCAAACGAGCAGAGCCGAGATTAATGAAGAAGGTTCAGTTGGAGAATCAGTAGATATTACGATCATATTAGAAGATAGTTTTGGAAATAAAGTTAAAGATGCCGCCAATAGTCTTTCGGTTGAAGTAAGTGGTGTCAATAGTGCAACACCTTCGGTATCTGAGGCTGGAGATGGCCGTTACGAGACAAGTTACACACCCTCTCACTCAGGTACTGATTTGGTATCTGTAAGGCTCAATGGAAATCAATTATCAGATAGTCCTTATTCCATTGATATTCGTGCCGGATCCCCTTCAGAAATTATTATTACTCAGCAACCAGGGAACGTCACTGCCGGCTCTGCAATATCCTCTGCTCCGGCTGTACGTGTAGTTGATGGTTTTGGGAACGCACTTGAAGATGTAGATGTGCTTGTTAGATTGAACGAAAATACATTTAGCGGTTCCAGCTCTACAACCGCAGTTACGAACAGCAGCGGGGTAGCGCAATTTAGTAATTTGATCATTTATACAGCTGGGTCAGATTATGCTCTGATATTTCAGATTGATGACTTGCGTACAACCTCAAATTCGTTCGACGTGCTGGCTGCATCAGCTGATATGTCCACGAGCAGTGCAGATGTACCCAATGGAACTACCGGTGAGGAAACCACGATTACGATTACCCTGCTTGATCGCTTTGAAAATGCCATTTCTGGCGCAGAAGATGATCTTTCTGTCGACGTCAGAAGAACAAATCTGAGAAATCTATCTGTCGATTCATCGGAAAATGCAGGAGTATACTTTGCAATATATGTACCGGTTAGCAAAGGATCTGACCAGGTAAACGCCTGGTTCAACGGGGCACGTTTAGGTGAGAGCCCCTACACAAGCATCGTATCTCCAGCAGAGGCCAGTCCATTTAATTCCTCCGTTACAGCTTCACCGGAAGTCCTTCAATCGGGTGAAACATCCGTAGTGACAGTTGAATTACGAGATGACTATGGAAACCCAATCGGTGGATTAGAAAATGTAGATTTTAATATAAATCTGGACGGAAATGCATCTGCCGGGTCAATCACTGAATCATCAACTCCCGGAACATACAGCTTTAACATATCAAGTATCTCTGTAGGTGTTGTAGCAGTAAGTATCTCAGCAAATGGAGTTTTACTTGATGATTCTCCGGTCATCACATTTGAACCTGGTAATCCCAGTGAAATGACTATAGTGGTTGAACCTGAAGATTCCCGAAGCGGGCAACCTATTGAAGGCCCGCCAACCGTTCGTGTCACTGACACGTATGGCCATAACATACCTGGTGTAATAGTTAGGGTACGGGAACTTGGAGGAAATGAATTTTCGAGTGGAAATCTCGAAGTAGCTACGAATCAGTCAGGTCTCGCTGTTTTCGATGATCTTGTAATCGAAACGAACATAAGGTGGTTTAACCTCGTTTTTTCGGTTGATGGCATTCGGGACGAAGTTTCTGACCGCTTCCGTGTATCTTCCGTTAACAGAAGTTCCGGAAATTAGAATAGAAGTTAGAAGGAAAAAATAAGAAGGGAATTGACGGGGGACCGGAGTTTGTTTGAAAACCGATAACAGAAGATGATTTTTTTCTGGGTAGTGCAAATTATCGTGGCAACACCTTTAATTATTAAAATATCCCAGCATCGGCAATAATTGAACCTTCAATGCAACTATTTCGTCTAACTAACACCACTCTCTTTATTAGTTATTGGGTGTTTATGATCGTCACCTACCCTACTTTACCTGATCAGATCCCCATGCACTTTGGGGCAAACGGAGAGGCTACCCGTTTTTCCGAAACGTCCATATTCAGCTGGTTTCTGGTACCGATAATTATTTCCATTATTTTGCTTCCCATCCTATATCTCATCAGAAATACTCAAACCTTACCGATCGATTCACCCTGGTTCAATTTCCCTTTTAAAGAGCACATTTTAGAACTCGAAAAGGATCAACAAGAAAAATTTCAATCCCTTGTAAGCAGATATACAGGCCTGCTACTACATACCGCGTTTTTCTGGATGATTATTTTGTTTTTAGCTGTCGCGATGTATAACTACATATACGCAACCACTGAATATTCTATTCCTTTATTTCCTTTTTTGATGGTACACTTGCTATTGATGGGCGTGCACGTAGGGTGGATAGTTGTTCGATTTAAGAAAAGAGTTGGATTGAAGCTAACCGGGATTGATGGGAATTCTTTGGAGGGGTAGTGGCTGCATAATTGAAGGATTATATTTCTATACAAACCACTCAGGGACTGTTTGCATTATTTATTTTCTTCTGTAGTTGCGCCGGATTTTGTCGGTTATCCCAAACCAGAAGGATTTTAATGTAGTTAGAATAGTTTCTATAAAACAGTGAGACAGATTTATGAATATACAGTTGACGAAACTCACTATTGTTGAAAGGTGGAGCCAGTTCTGGATTGCTTATTATTTGTTCAATTCGAAAATCTAATTGATTCAGAAATTCATCGATCACATGTTCATCCCAAATTTCTCCGATGAAATTCGTGGTCTCCCGTAAAGATTCTCTTGCTGTTGGCGTCCAAATTACTTTCTTCAATGCCTTTTGAGAATATCCCGGGAGTTGGTGTGCTCGATGCAATCGTCATGTTTTTCGGAATCTGAAATGCTAAGTAATTCAGCAATCTCCTTGGGAAGATCATCCAATGAGGATTTACGAAGTCCTTCAATCTGATCAATTACGCTTTCATCTTCAAGGTTCGTAATCCAATTGATAATGGATATTTTTTTCTGATCAATTGTCATGAACTTAAACTAATGAAATTCCAATTTGAACACAATTTATGCCAATGACCTTAGCCGCATCAAATACGGGATTTTACTGTAAACCATTAGGTGAGACATTCTATACCAACGTTTATCTTGTCTGCCAACTTCGTATCTTAGGTATAAATCAATGATCATCGAACGAACCTTTCACTGCGATGGCTCAAAATCATTCCCACGGCCCTTCCGAGATTACGCTTACTATAGTCTGTGCCGTCTCCCTTTCGCTGGGCGCCATTTCCGATTACACGCAGCTTCTGCCGGATTCGTTCTCGATCTATTTTTATATCATCTCCTATATCAGCGGCGGATATTACGGGACGAAGGATACACTAAAGCAGCTTGCCCGCTTTAAAATTGATATCCATTTTTTGATGATCAGCGCCGCCATCGGAGCCGCGGTTCTGGGTCAGTGGATTGAAGGTGCCATTCTGCTGTTTCTCTTTTCGCTCAGTGGTGCCCTCGAACATTATGCGCTGGACAAAAGCCGGACAGCCATTCACTCGCTTCTGCAGCTTCGCCCCTCGCAGGCACTCCGTATCAATCCGGATGAGAGCGAGGAGACCGTACCTATTGAAGAGCTGAAAATCGGGGACAAAGTTATCGTTAAACCGGGCGAGCACATTCCGATTGACGGAAAAATCATCAAAGGAGAAACCACGGTCGATCAATCCGCCATCACAGGTGAGAGCGTCCCTGTTTCAAAATCTGCGAATGACACCGTTTTTGCAGCCACGCTGAACGAAAACGGTGTGATTGAGCTGAAAGTGACCAAACGGCCGGAGGATACGACGGTTTCCAAGATCATAGAACTGGTGGAAAAAGCGCAGAAAAACCGGGCCAAAACCCAGCGCTTCCTCGACTCATTTGAACCCAGGTATGCCGTGAGCATTGTGCTGTTTGTGATCGGTTTGATATTCATCCCCTGGCTGATTTTCGGGCACGAATTCGATCCCACATTCTACCGGGCCATGACCGTGCTCGTGGTGGCCTCGCCCTGCGCGCTGATCATCAGCACTCCAGCATCTATTATCTCTGCAATTGCGAACGGTGCAAAAAAAGGCGTGCTTTTCAAAGGCGGTGCCTATGTGGAGCAGACCGTGGAAATCGACACCATCGCTTTCGATAAAACCGGAACGTTAACCGAAGGCAAGCCTGCAGTTACCGACCTCTGGGCCTGGAATGATATAGATTCAAATCTATCGAACCGCCCATCCGACACCCAAACCATGCTGGCAATTGCGGCCGGCTGTGAAATTCACTCCGAACATCACCTCGCGTCTGCCATCGTTGATAAAGCAGCCGAAATGGAAATTGTGCCACAAAAAACAGAGCAGATGCAGGCCGTTCCGGGGAAAGGCGTAACGGCTCAGCTCGAAGGCTCCTTCGTTTCAGTAGGAAACCTGAAGATGTATGAGGATGTAATTCCGAAATGGGATTCTCAGTTTCGAAGCAAAGCAGAAACTCTTCGAAATGAAGGCAAAACGGTGGTTTTTGTGGTGCGTGATGATAGCCCGATCGGACTCATCGCCCTGGCTGATCAACTTCGTCCGGCTGCCGCTCAAACCATCAAAGAGCTGCGGGAGCTCGGCATCAAAAAAATGGTGATGCTCACCGGCGACAATCGCGGCGTTGCTGAGTCGATCGGGGCACAGCTCGGCCTGGATGAAATTCATGCTGATCTGCTGCCTGAACAGAAGGTAGATGTCATCGAAAAACTAAAAGCTGTCGGAACGGTTGCTATGATCGGGGACGGTGTGAACGACGCTCCCGCGCTTGCGATAAGTCATCTCGGCATTGCCATGGGCGCCGCGGGAACCGACGTTGCTCTCGAAACAGCCGATATAGTACTGATGGGAGACGATCTCACCAAACTCCCCTACCTGATTTCTCTCTCCCGAAAATCAAAAAAAGTAGTCTGGCAGAATATCCTGTTCAGTATGGCAATCATCCTGATGCTGCTCCTTGGCGTATTCCTGATCGACCTGCCGCTTACGCTCGGCGTGATTGGCCACGAGGGCAGCACGCTGCTTGTGGTTCTGAATGGCCTGCGGCTGTTGTGGAACTGATTTCCCGATCAAAAACGGTGATCGTTCAATATATCTGCTCCCTCATTCGTCAAATTCTATGTCAACCAAAGACTCTCTTCTTCAAGATTTTTTGAATTCTGATATAAATATGAACTGAAATCAATCAATATATATCCTATAACACCATATCCGGTATTTCTTCTTTTTTTTGAAAGTGCTTAGGGGTAGGCCACCCATTCAACTGTAGAATAGGTACATACACTACCCCAAAACAAAAAACAAAAACTATGAAGAAGCAAATATACACAATCTTAAATCTGGTTCTGATATCCACAATCCTATTTGTGGGTTGCGATATCATGCAATCAAGTACAGACGCCCCTTCTGAAGTTCAGATTCGAATGCAGGTTAATGCAACCACATCCTCATCTGCGGCCAAACAGATGATGGGTTTGAACCAGGAAGAGGGAATTGTCATTGAAGAGGTTAAACTTTTCATTGAAGAGATGGAGCTCGAGAGCATTCAAAACGATTCTCTCGACTTCGAAATTGAAAACTTTATCGTAAACCTTCCGCTTGATGGTTCTCCGCTGATCATCACGGAAAGGGAAATACCGGCCGGACTTTATGATGAGTTTGAACTTGAAATCGAAAAACCAGATGACGACGATATTGTAGTTAACGACCCCGATTTTCGTGATGAAACCGGTAGTTATTCCCTGGTGGTAAAGGGTTTATATAACGGCGAGGAATTCACTTTCCGCTCATCCGAAGATTTTGAAATCGATATCGATCTGAATCCACCGCTTGAAATCTCTGAGTCCGGAAATTCTGTACTCGTTGTTTCAATTGACGTAAACAGTTGGTTTAAAGGCGATAATGGTGAAGATCTTGACCCTAAAGATTTTCAAAATACGGAACGAATCAACGAAAACATCGAGCACTCATTTGAAGGATTTGAAGAGATGTTTGACGATGATGACGATGACGATGATGATGATGATGATGATTAATCCTTCAGATGTATAATACCCTAAACCAAAAAAAGCCTGTCCCAAAATGTGACGGGCTTTTCTATTAGGGGTAATCCGGGAGTATGATTGTACTATAATTGAAATGGTTTTCTATATGAATTCAATACTATGTTTCACTATAAAAAATGGATTTCGCGGCTAAATCAACCGGTTCACGCCGGCAGCCTGGCAGCATTCCGAATTTTGTTCGGCCTTGTAATGCTTTGGGAGGTTTACAGATATTTCGACAGGGGCTGGATTGAACGCTATTGGGTAGATCCCGTTTTCAATTTTAAGTATGAGTGGTTTGAATGGGTCCATCCCCTATCTGCCGATGGGATGACGTTGCTGTTTTACCTGCTTGGTATTCTTTCAGTTACCATAACCATCGGTCTCTTTTACAGAGTCAGCGCAACGCTGTTTTTCCTGATTTTCACCTACACATTTCTCCTGGAACAGGCCCGCTATCTCAACCACTTTTATCTCGTTATCCTCATCAGTTTTCTGATGGCAATATTACCAGCTCATCGCGGATATTCAGTTGACGCCTGGCTTTTCCCGAAACTTCGAAAAGCAGTTGTTCCGTTCTGGACGGTTTGTCTGATGCAGTTTCAGATTGGAATCGTCTACTTTTTTGGAGGAATTGCCAAACTGAATGCTGACTGGATCACCGGATCGCCCATGGACGCCTGGCTTCCACGAAGATCCGATTTCCCCGGAGTGGGTGAGTATTTTGCAGTACCGGAGGTTGTATTCTTTATAAGTTATTCCGGTCTGCTGCTTGATCTTTTAGCACTGCCGCTTCTGCTCTACCGCAAAACACGACCCTATATGGCTGCCGCTCTCGTGATGTTTCATCTCACCAATGATCGGCTATTTACCATCGGCATTTTTCCGTGGTTCATGATTGCGGCCTTAACCATCTTTCTACCGCCCTCCTGGCCCCGTAACCTCAGAAACTATCTTACGCGGAAGTCTCTCAATCAAAAACTATTTCTCACGGCTATCGGCCTTGCGGGAGCTTTTGTAGGCATATGGTTTCATGAGGGATATAGCACTCTTCCATTCCTTACTGCTTTTATGATTACAATCGTGCTGGTTTGGGATTTTCATAAAAATCCGGCAGTGACAAAAGATTTGTTCAAAGAGCCTGTCGCTGGAAAAGTGGGTTCACTCGTTGTGGCCGGACTCTCTATTTGGATCTTGATTCAGCTTCTGGTGCCGATGCGCCATGTGGTTATACCCGGCAATCCGAGCTGGACCGAAGAAGGGCATCGGTTTGCCTGGCACATGAAACTGCGAAGTAAATCGTGCAATGAACAATTTTATGTTAAACATCGCGATACAGGCGAGAAAGTTGCCATACAAGGTATGCCGTTTCTTGAAAACTGGCAGCGGCGAAAGGTTTCAGCACGTCCCCAGTTGGTGATTCAATACGCTTCATTTCTCAGTGAAGTCAATCAAGGTCAGCCGGTGTATGCGGATATTGAGTGTTCACTGAATGGCGCATCCCACAGGCAGCTGGTTGATCCTGATGTGGATTTAACCGGGGTTGAATTCAGGGATTGGAAGAAGAATGACTGGATTTTAAGGTAGTAAATTGAATTTGAAGCCTCAGTTTGAGCTCAGAAGTTGAATATTAAACATATCCCTTAGAGATATTGTGGATTTCACCACGAGGACACGAGGACTCGAAGGTTCACGAAGATCAACCTTTTGATTCTGTTATACTTAGTGAAGTCTCGTGACTTTGTACCTTCGGGGTAAAAGTATACGGCTGATATTTTTTATCATGTATTTCCTCTCAATCTTTCGAAGGCGGACACTTCTGAAATAGTTCCTACATCGAAATCAGCATAAAATAGAACACTCAAAAAGTATACTTCACGCTAAAGGATGGCTGAAATCCGAGGTCCAGAACATCCACCGGGAGGGGACGAAGGCGGGGAATGGAACGGGTCTCATCAAAACTGAACGCGTAATTCCGGTACCAGACGTTATCACGGTTTAGGAGATTGAAGACTGAGAAACTGACCTCAAGACTCGATGTATTCTGAAACTGATGATGATACTCAATCGTTGAATCGAGGCGGTAGTAGGCATCGAGACGCTCTTCTGTATCATTTCCGAATGAAGCCAGGGAATTTGGAGCTCCACTCATCATCACCCAAGACAAGTACATTTTTAGTTGATCGCTGAACGCGGTTTCGAGCACTGCGCTGTATGTGTGAGTTCTGTCCCACTCGGCAAAAAACTCTTCTCCATCCAACAGTTCAGGATTGCTGAAGACCATTCGCGACAAGGTATAACTTTGCGTTAGTGAAAAACGACTAAACCGATTGCGCAGAATCATCTCAACTCCCTTCGCATCACCATTATTTTGAGTAAACCAGGGTGCTCCCAGAAAAGTATTTTCAAGGGTTTGGGTATTCAGTTCGTGAATTCTGAGGTCTTCGTACGTTTTCAGGTAAGCTTCTACTTTCAGATATACGGACGGATCAGGAATAAACTCAATTCCTGCAGAAAACTGCTCCGATGAAGCGGGAGGCTGCTCATCCGTGGAGAGAATCCAGACGTCAGCTGTAGTCGCATTTTCGAGAGAAATCCGGTGTAAAAATTGATGGTTTACAGAGTATCCGCCAAAAAAGGCCACTGATGAAACCGGTGAAAATCGAGCCTGCAAGCGCGGTGCAAATAAAAACCGATCACCCGAACTATAATAATAGCTGCGAATTCCTGCATTCAGTTGCAGCTGGTTAATTGGATTCCACTCGGTTTGAAGATAGAGATCCGCAAGATGTGCGTTGGTTTCGGTAAAGAAGGCAGGCCGGTCGAATGAAGATTCACTGTACTCTCCCCGGTAATATCGCCAGGTACCACCGAGAATTACGGATGCACTCCTGCCTTTAAATTCAACATCCTGATTTATCTTCAGTTCATTCATCGAACTGCGATTTCTGAACGGATAGGTAAAGATAGAAACTGATTCGTTGCCCGATTCGAACGATATCCTGCTGTAAACAAAATCACCCTTTTCGAACTCTGTTTCATAGGAGCTGAACCCCGCAGTGGTTGAGCTGTAAATTGAATTGAACAGCTCCCGTTCGTATTTGATACTGAATAGTGCATTTCCCCACAAATTTGAGGTCTCTACCTGCTGAAATGTAAACTCCCCTTCGCTGCCTGCCGATCTTGTTCTTCGGCCGGCTTGTTGTGATGTTCGGTCTCCGCCAAAATATCCGCTCAGAATGAATCGTCCGGCATTTGACGTTTCGTGGTACAATTTTGCATGCAGATCCAAAAACTCTGCACTTGCATCACCAGGCTGCAGCACCAGGTCGGTAAAATCGGGCTCATCGGACGCAACCCGCCTCGGACGATCAATATCAAGGCCCCACTGAACCAGGTTGGAGTTGTTGAACCAGGTCAACTGATCCATATAGGAAGTTCTGGCAGATAGCAGCCAGCTGCTGCGTTCTCCGATAGGCCCTTCAAGTGTACCATTTATAGCAGTATTGCTGATACCAATACTGCTTCGGAACTCATTAAGTGAACCGGTTCGGGTAATCAGGTTGAGCGTGCCGCCGGTCGGGGTGTCGATATTGGCCGGAGTAATTCCAAAGTAGTAACCGGATGACTGTATCGCATCCGAATTAAAACTATCGAGTAGTCCAAACAGGTGACTTTGGTTAAAGATGCTCATCCCGTCGAGAATCACCAGAAATCCGTCTGGAGTGCTTCCCCTTACATTTAGTCCGTTGTTCAGAGCGGTACCTTTCGATACAGATGGATGCGCCTGCAGTGCCCGTATGGTATTTGACTCCCCGAGAGGACTAAACCTTCCGGCGTCGATCATTCCGGTGAGCAGAGTATCGGATGGATTGGAGCCGGTGAATCCCGCCACGATGATTTCATTGCTTCGTATGGTCTCCGGTTCAAGACGCACGGTGATATCAGCAATCCGGTTCGATGAAGTAAGATCTATCTGAACATCCCGTTCTCTATATCCGATATAACTGACTGTCAGGTTCATGTTTGAACCCATCGTTCTGCTTCGAAGAGAAAATTGGCCGGATGCATTTGAGGCAACCCCTTTCAGATTCTCGACTTCATTCCATCTAACCGTTGCAAAAGGCAGACGTTCGCCCGAGGAAGCATCTACAACCTGACCTGATACGTATACCGTTTTCGTTTGCGTCTGTGGCTGTTGAGGTTGAGGTTCTGGCTGCGAACGAATGAGTAAAACCTGGCCGCGTTCAAAATCCGCCTTTAAGTCAATATTATACTCCAGAAGAATCTGCTCCAGTTCGTCCAATATTTCCTCTTCACCCGTTTGCAGGGTAATTCTGATATCAGCAATTTGTGCTTCCCTGTAGAGGAAATAAAAGTCCGTTTCGGATTCAATTTGACGAATGACTTCCCTGAGCTGAGTGTCATTGAAAGAGAAATTAGCCAGTAATTGACCGGGAATCAGTAAAACAAGAAAAGCACCCGGTAGGAATGCTTTTCTTAAAATTCGATATGAGGATAAAAAAAATTTCTGCACTTACGGTAGCGGTCTGAATTGATAGGTTTGATCATCAACTTGAATAAACTCACCACCAAGAACCGTGCCGAGATCCTGCAGAGATTGCTCCGGGGTTTCAAGAGCAACAGATCCGCCGAGAGCAATTTGTTCTGATTCATCATCAACACGAATGGTAATATTGTAGTGAAACTCCAGTTCAGACACAATTTCTGCCACCGGCCTGTCGCGGAATATAAGCCTGCTTTCAGTCCATCCTGTGATCTCTTCAGGCTCAAACGTGAACGGTTCGTCAAGAGTATAATCGGAACGGATGGCGGCCCCTTCTCCGGCATTCAGGCTTATGGACCTTGTCATGTCAGCCGTTTCAAAAATCACCGAGCCTTCCAGCAGGTGAATGGTTGACCGTTCATCACGGTCGGATAGATTGAACCTTGTGCCTGTAACCACTACCCGGCCGGGGCCTGCTTCAACAGAAAATGTTCTGTCTTGATTAGATTCTACCTCAAAAAGTGCTTCTCCGTTCAGTGAGTAGCTCTGCAGATGATCCGTTGAAGTAACTTCATAAAGCCTTGAATTTGGACGAAGGGTCACGCTGCTCCCGTCGGCCAGTTCAACAACAGAAATCGCTGAGCCCGATTCAGCTAAGAGTTGAGGCGCCGGATCTACCGCATGACGGAGCAAAAACAGAGATCCGAAGGCGATCAAAACAACAGCAGCGGCAGCCCAATACCATCTCTTCGCTGAAGAAATTGGCCGGATGACAGCCCGATCTGTTTCACTATCCCCGTTGATATTTCTCTCAATCTGTTGCCAGGAGCTATCCGCTGAACCCAAAGGAATGTCCGCCTCAGACTCATTCGCTGCATCTCTTGCCTGAACCAGCATTCTGAACATCGGATCTTGGATATCCTGAATTTCTTGCTCACCGGTCAGTACCTTTCCGTACTGCCTGGCAAGTTTCAGATCAGGGTCATTGTCCGGTATGTTTTTTAAATCAGCCATTCATCTAATTAATCAAAAAATTCCACCTCAATCGCAATCCAGAAGCCGGTTAAAGGGTCATAATAAAACTCACCTTCTGCTCCCACTTCCTCCCCGTCATCCAGGGCTTCTGCCACTTCTTCGAGTGTAAAGAAATCTCCATCGTCGTCAATCAAGGTGTTTTCTGTAATTTGAACAACCTTTCCATCTTCGAGAGTGAAAGTATTTTCTTCAATGTTTACTGAGATGATATGCTCGTCAAATTCATCGAAGTCGAATTCAAATTCCACTTCCTTCACGATGCGGTTACCGGTTTCAATATCAATATAAAAATCACCTTCCGCTTCAACCGGCATACCTGCCTCAACAGCTTCAGCAACTTCCTGAAGTGAACTCAGATCATCTTCAAACTCTATCTCACTCTGGTCCGTCAAAGTAAATTGGTCACCATTTACCAGTGTAAATGTGTTTTCGGTAAGATTCACTGAGGCTACGAGACCTTCAAATTCATTCGATTCCAGTTCAAACTCAACTTCAGTAGCAATCCAGAGATTCACATTTTCATCCGGATGAACATAATCACCCTCCGCTGTCACCCGTACGCCGTTTTCAACCGCGAGAGCGACTTCTTCAAGAGTACGAAAATCTTCAACATCGATCTCCGTTTGTTCATTGATTTGAATTCTTTGTCCGTTGGCAATGGTAAAAATTTGATCTTCAATATCTACTTTAGTGACTCTGCCCTCAAACTCATCCTCATCAAAAACCTCGCCGTTTGCAAGCCTGAGTCTGAAGGTGTCGAACTGCTCCCGGAATTTCAGCAGCGCTGTTCCATCGCCGTTCAATTCTACAGTTCCGTTCACAATCTTGGTTTCCTGCCCATCACTTCCGTTATTCGTTTGACGGATCGTATTTTCATAACTAAAAGCCCCATTCACACCGCTTCGAAAATTGCGGTTTCTGAGTACAACAGGTTTGTTGATTTGGATATTGAGATAATTGAGGTCGAGAATATATTCCCGTTCAAGCTGAGTTCCATCCATTCGAATTTGTGTAAAAAGTCCCTCTCCGGAGTGATATCCGTCAATGGATAAAATATCTGCAGACTCGGAAATTCCGTCGATAAACAGCCTGTCGGTCCGGGTGTAGATAGATCGCTTGGATGAAGTTTCTATTTCACCATTGCGTACTGCCCTGAAATCAACGGCTTCAATTTCTTCATTCTGATTATTCGGGAATTCAAGAGTCTCACCGTCAGAATCAAGAAATCTGTAGTTCAATGAATAATCGGTTTGTGTGCTGATACCCTCAGATATTGATTGCTTTGTAAACGTTGCGGAATGATCTCCTGTCTCAGGGTCAAAACTGTACGTATAGTTTTCAATATTCCTGAAACTTCCGGTTACAATGGCGGAGGGACCGTCGGTAAGTCCGGATGGAGTGGTAATGGCAAAAGCTTCCGAAAAACTTGAAAGAAGGCCACTCTGGTTTTCTGAAATAGATTCTCCGACAATCTGCCCCGTAATGAGCGATTCTTCTGTTGATAGTGAGCTATCAGTTTGATCATATCCATCTACCGAACAAGCCTGCAACAGGATTTGTGCGCCAACGATGATCAGAGTTACTATTAATCTGTATTTCATGGATATTCAGCTATAAGAGAGTCCGTTTTCTGTAGTACAGCTAAGGGCATGTCCTACCCCCAATCAATTAGCCGGGTTATTTTAAAAAACGGTCCGATAATTCTTTACCGTATACATCAACCAAGGCTGTCCGCATGTCCTTAAATGCAAGAGCCATGTGATTTTCAACAGTTTTAACACTCACATCCATAGTTTCTGCGGTCTCCTTGTAGGTAAACTGTTTCATAAAACAGAACTCAAACACCATGCCTCTTTTTTCAGGCATGGAAGCAATAATTCTTTTTATATGAGCTACCAGTTCTGCATAATCGGTATCCGTCTCTGGATTCTTCACACTTATATCTTCTTCCGGAGGATCATCGTCTTTAAATTTAGAATGATAATCAACATGATTGAGCATGCGGGAGTATGCAATCTGAAAAAGATAAGCACGGAGCGATTTGGTCTCGTCAATTCCGGAACGTTTATCCCATATCATCACAAACGCTTTCTGCACCAGGTCTTCAGCCTCATCATGGCTCATTCCCCGGCTTCGCATAAACCGATAAAGAGCCGGGTAGTGTTTATCAAAAAATGCCCTGAACGCTTTTTGATCACCGTTTTTGATGCTGATTGATAGCTGTACATCATCCAGTGAGGAGCTTTTTGACAGGGCAAAGAAAAGCAGTAAAAATTCCAAATCCGAGTGCTTTCATTAATTTCGTATAATCAGGATTAACTTACCGCGATATAACCTAAATGAAAAGCATCACTATTTCTGAGATACCCCTGAATATATCGTACGTGCAGGAATAATTTCCATACCCGTAAGGCGATCCGGTTCATGTTCGCGGGCATTCACGACATCGCGAATAATTATTTTCTTTACCTGCTCAGGATACCGCTCTCTCATGGCCGAATAAATTTCAGGGTCCTTCTCGCCGGAATCGCCAACGAGTATAAACCGGCGCTCTGGAAACCTCTCTAAAAGTGTGGTTATTTGTCCTGTTTTTTGATTTTTGGTCACATTTTTGCCAAACAATAACTTACCGAAATCGGCCCATGTCCCGGGGTTAAAAAAACTTTTTCTTACCGTTTTCATATGAAATGAACCTTTTGGATACAAACTCTCTCTTTCCACATCAAACAGAAAGGATGTGATCGGGTCATATAGCTGCCAGGGAGCGCCGGATACATAATGGAATGCAGCGTTATTTTCTTTCCAGATATCGTACAGACTATACATTCCGGGTGCAGCCTCAAAATCTTTAAAAAATGTATTTCGAATCACCACATCAGAACCGGCAGGAAGTTCCGTTACTTTAATCGTGTCATCAATATCCGAGATTACCGAAACACCTTCAGGTTCCAGTAATTGAATTTTTCCGTTCCCATCGTGAAGGTTCGAAACCGCCTGAATATCCAGCCAGTTATCCGTTGTTTGTTGATAGTGTAAAAGCGAATCGGCCCGACTGACCGGAATCCGGATATACCCCTCTTTTAATCCATCAAAATCCGTTCTCAGCACCTTTCCGTTTTTGTTTTTAATTCGATAGGCTCTGTTTTCCGGGTCTTTTGCAAACACAAATTCCACAACTTCCCTCCATTCTCCATCCGCAACAAAATCGTCAGCTCTTGTTTTGAAAAGCTCTTTTTCATAGTCGTTCAATCCGTATCTTCTGGCTGCAAAAGAAGCTGCAACTCCCTTGGTTCTGTTTCTTTGGCGGTGAACAAATACACGCATGGGAATCACCCACTCATCTCCCTGCTGAAAACCGTATGTAGTATAAAAAAGAACTTCTTTTTGATTTTGCTGCGATACCAGTGACTGTACAGTCGTGCAGCCTGAGGTTATCATAAACATCAAGCATATAAAAATCAGTAGTTTACTTTTCATCACACACGTATAATGTTGTCAATCGTGAAATCTGAATTCTCAATTTCCTTAAACTGTATTACCGGGATGTAATGGCTTCATTAATTGTAGCTGCCAGTTAAGGGAATACACTTTTTAAGTCTGCCTAATGACACTGGTTTGGAAATGAAATCGTGAAAACCTATTTCTTCAGCCCTGTTTTTTGTCTGGTGATCAGAGTTCCCCGTAACGTAAACGATAATCGGGTTATACACTTTTTTTATCTCTCTGGCCACGCAAATACCGTCAAAACTATCCGTTAACATAATATCCAGAAATACAATCGCTGGCTTTTTCTCAATGATTTGAGTTACAGCTTTATTCCCGTTCTCTTGCATTCCAACAAGTTGGAGCCCAAGCTTGTTGAGTAACATTTTAAGCACCAAACATTGGATTGCGTTATCCTCTACAATAAATGCAGTCATAAAAAAGCTTTTTTTAAGTTAGCAGAACAACCAATTTAGATTCACCGCCTTCAGTTATTTCTGACGTTCAGCCGCTGTATCGTTCGTGTACTAAATGGCATTTTAATAATGACAAAACACCAAAATTCATATCAAATTTTCAGGTTCATTCGTACGTAGTACAGATAATTACCTGTCTTACCCCTAATCAATCTCATAAAAAACTTAAAGTCTCTCTCATCTGGATTTGAACTCTAACTTTTCACTGAATGCAACTAAGCACTTCGCATTGATATGAACTCATTTATATTTGTGAGGCTTTGTACATACAGATCAACCTTATGCATTTAACCGATGGGAATTGCCACGAGGGCAGCACCCTTCTTGTGGTTCTGAATGGCTTGCGGCTGTTGTGGAACTAATCGGATAAATTTACATTCAAATAATCTCAGGCTGGTAATCCGGCTTTCTAAAATCACAATTGGTTTCAATCTGATCAAAGAATTTCATTTCTTATTTACACTCAAGATCAGTTCAGCTCGTTGTGAGCAGGTGTCTGCCGAATAACTCTATCTGAAAAATAATTTTCTATGCGATTATCTGTTACGTGTAAATCAATTTTCAGTATCCTGATTCTCTTTATCTGCTTCTCTGCTTCCGGCGTTCAGGGGCAGAACCAGGATGAGACTCTCCACTATCAGAGTCTGCAGCATGCGCTGTTTTCCGCCGGTCAGCTTTCCGGGCTTAGTGGTCCGCAGAATGTAACATGGATTGATGGCGGTGAGCGCTACTCCTACATGATTCAGGATCCCGAAACCCGCACCACAGAAATTCGGGCATACAACCCGACTGACCAGTCTGATGAACTGATCCTGAACACCTCCGGCCTGACCTTCCCCGATAGTGATCGTCAGTTCGAATTCCGCTCATTCCAGTGGTCTGCTGATTTCAGGTATCTCGTATTTCAATCAAATTTCAGCCCCATCTACCGGTATTCCGGCACGGCCGATTATTACTACTACTCAATCGAAGATGAATCCCTTGATTTGATCGCCGGTGCAGCCTTCACGGCAGAACTATCACCGGACGGCAGAAAAGTTGCCTATCACCGCGATGGCGAAATGTTTGTTTTTGACCTGGAATCGGGTGAAGAAACCCAGCTTACGTTCGATTCAGAGGAGAATCTTTATAACGGACGTTTTGGATGGGTGTATGAAGAGGAGTTCGGACTGGTGCAGGCGTGGAAATGGTCGAACGACAGCCGCTACATCGCCTACTGGCAGAGTGATGAAGATCATGTGGAACGGTTTGTTTCCACCGACTACGAAGGTAGCTATCCCGAATATACAGATATCCCCTACCCTAAAGTCGGCTCAGAAAACCCGGTTGTGAACATCGGAGTGATAGATACCGAAACCGGCGAAAACCGTTGGATGGACCTTGACATCGGAGATGGCTTGATCCCAAGAATCTACTGGACCAGCAACGACGGTGAACTGGCCGTTGTGTGGATGAATCGTCAGCAAAATCAGCTTCAGCTCCACTTTCATGATGCTACAAACGGCAGCGGTGAGATGGTGATGGAGGAAAAGTCGGATGCCGGCTGGATTGATGTCTATGATTTTTTTGCCGGAATTGATGACTACTTTTTCTTCCCGGAAAATCGCGACGAGTTTTTATGGATATCCGATCGAAATGGATATAAACATCTCTATCGCTACAGTTACAGCGGTGACCTGATGAACCAGGTTACAGATGGTGATTGGGAAGTAACCAACGTTTTTGCCGTGAACTCCGATAAGGAGCGCATCTATTATGAATCTACTGAAGAAAGTCCGCTGGAAAGGCATCTCTATTCAATCCGGTTTGATGGCAGCGGCAAAAACAAATACACGGAAACTGCGGGCCGCCACTCAATCAGCATGGGACCTGACGGCAAATATTTTATTGATACATGGTCAAATGTGGAGACACCAACACAGGTTGAGCTCCGCACAACGGAAAATGGCGGTGATCAGCTCGAAATGCTGGTAGCCAATGAACGGGTGAAGCAGTACATCGAAGAGTATAACTATTCACCGCGCGAACTTTTCAGTTTCACTACGGAAGACGGTCAGGAACTGGATGGTTATATGATCCGCCCGCCCGATTTTGACCCCGAACACGCTCACCCGCTCATTATGATGATTTATGGCGGTCCGAGTTCACAAGGTGTATACAATCAGTTCGAAACGAACGCCTGGGTGCAGTACCTCGCCCAGGAAGGATTTGTCATCGCCAATGTGAATAATCGCGGAAGCGGCGGATATGGCCGTGATTTCGAAAAGGTAGTGTATGAAAACCTCGGAGAATGGGAGACTTATGATGTGGTTCAAACTGCAAAGTATCTCGGTTCCTACGACTGGGTGGATCAGGAGCGAATGGCTATCCGCGGCCACAGTTATGGCGGGTATGTTGCCGCGCTCTCTATGGTGCTTCATCCCGGCGTGTTCCAGGTGGGCCTGGTTGGTGCGCCGGTCACCGATTGGCGGCTCTACGACACCATCTACACCGAACGGTACATGGGCCTTCTTGAGGAAAATGAAGAGAATTATACCAACAGTTCCGTAATGGAACACGCACGGAATTTTACCGGAAATATGCTTGTGGCACACTCCTCAATGGACGAAAACGTGCACATTCAAAACACCATGCAAATGCTTACCGCGTTCACGAATGCCGGAAAAGATATTGATGTTAGAATTTATCCTCCCGGAGCTCATGGCGTGGCGTATAATCAACAAAGCTACCTGCTGCTTCACCAGGTGTATACACGATATTTGAACAGGCATTTGAAGTAGTTCAGGGTTCAGGGTGCAGGGCGCAAGGTACAGGATTCAGGGTGCAGGGCAACCTGGCAGAGTGCTGAGCGAAGCGAAGTTCCTGCCAGAATTGTCGGTACAGGGTGCAAGGTGCAGGGTACAAGGTTCAGGGATCAGGGATCAGGGTTCAAGATGTAGATTAAAAGTAATTTGGACATTTAGTGTAAGGTATCTTGAGATTTTTACTCTTACTTATATAATGAGTAAATAAAAGTTCTCTTGATATGAGCTACAAAAAGTTAAAAATCTGGCAATTAGCTAAAGAGCTATCCGTAGAGATTCATACGATGACAATGCAGCTGCCAAAATTTGAATTGTACGAAACGGGCAGTCAAATCAGAAGATCATCAAAATCCATTCGTTCAAATATTGTTGAGGGCTATGGACGAAGGAGATATAAAGCAGATTTTATTCGATTTCTGGTTTATGCTCATTCATCCGTTGATGAAACTCGAGACCACCTAGAAACACTTATTGAAACAGGCTCATTTAACGATCAAACAGAATTCAAAAGAATTTCGGAAAAACTGGATCAAACTGGCAGAATGATCTACAAATATATACAAAGCGTAGAACAGCGATAAGTATAAATCTTCGATCCTGCGCCCTGCACCTTGAACCCTGAACCTTGAACCATGAAACCACATCTACCACACATGAACGCAGCAATTGAAATTGCTGAAAAATATCAAACTCCTTTTGGAGCGGCATTGGCGATGGGTGACCAGCTTTTTGTTACGGCGGCCAATCAGACCAAAGAGCTGAACGATCCCACCGCGCATGCTGAGATCATGGCCATTCGTAATCTTGGGGAGCACATCAAAAAAACGGACCTCTCCGGTTTTACACTCTATACAACCTGCGAGCCGTGCCCGATGTGCATGAGCGCGGCTATTTGGGCAAAAATTGAAACCATCTTTTTTGGATGTGACATCCCGACGATCTCGCGGTTTATGGATCAGATCGACCTGAGCTGCCGGGATATAAATCAGCACAGTTTCCGGCGTGTTGAAATTGGAGAGCCAGTCATGCCGGAGGCTTGTCTGGAACTGCTTAGAAAGTTCTCTTAGATGACGTATTAATTCTACGTAAAAAAACAGCGTACATATAAACTTCGAGTCATTTCCCTACTGTTCAAAGATTTGACTGGTGATGAAAACCATATTATTTATCCGTGATGTGCGTAAGTTTGTTTTCTTTAAAATGTGGCTCACAGCGACTATTTGATTTAGATATAAATAGTTATAGTTTAGCCCTGACTTCAAATGCAGATGAAATGTTGTGAAAATACTTATTGCTGGTGCCGGTGAAGTGGGATTTGAGCTTAGTAAAATCCTTTCTGAAGAACAACACGATGTAACCGTTCTTGACCAGCGCCAGAGATGTTTACAGCGGGTTATTGAAAACCTGGACGTACTTACCGTTCAGGGTAATGCCACCTCACCCCATGCCCTCGTCGACGCCGGTGCCAAACAAGCCGACATGATGGTTGCTGTTACAAGTGTTGATGAAGTTAATATTATCGCTTCTATGATGGCAAAACGACTGGGAGTAAAAAGAGTTATTGCACGTGTGCGCAACGACGAACTTTCCCGAAAAGATGCTCCTATTCCCCCTTCTGAGCTCGGAATTGATGTTCTCATCCACCCGGAAGAGAGTGCGGCCAACGAAATCTTTCAGCTGGTTAAACGTGCGTCTGCCAGCGACGTCGTCCCATTAGCTGAGAACCGCCTGCAGATGATCGGTTTGCGGGTTGAAAGTCAATCTGAAATCGCTAATAAGACATTAGTTGAAGTTGCCAGTATCCTCGAAAACATCGATTTCAGGGTTGTTGCTATTTCCAGGCGGGGATCTACAATCATTCCCAGGGGAAATAACCGGTTGGTACCATTGGATCATGTTTTTTTGATCACACGAACTGAACACGTGAAAAAACTGGTCATGTTAACCGGGCATGATGATATTAAACTTCGAAAGGTAATGATTGCCGGCGGAAGTGAGGTTGGCAGATTACTTGCAAAAAAATTATCTGCCGATCAAAAACGGTGGCAGGTTAAACTAATTGAACCCGATAAAGAACTTGCCAGTAGCATCGCCGGGGCACAAAGAGAGATTCTCGTACTGAATGGTGATCCTACCGACCCAAACTTGCTGGTAATCGAAGGGGTACAAGAGATGGATGCCTTTATTTCCGTTACGGAAGATGAGGAGTCCAACATCATTTCCTGTTTGATGGCCAAACACCTGGAGGTGCAAAAAACAGTAGCGCTGGTCTCAAAATCACAATACGTTCCACTCAGCCAAACTATTGGGATTGATGCAATTGTAAATGTAAAAGCCTCTGCATCCGATGAAATTCACCGACAAATCCGGCAAGGTATGATGCTTACCGTAAAAGCACTTACCGGGATTAAGGCAGAGGTAATTGAAGTTATTGCCGGGGAAAACTGCCAGATCTTAAATACACCCATCCACTCGATGAAAATTCCCGATGGAATCGTTATTGGCGGAATTGTTAGTGGGGATAACGTGGAAGTCGCAACCGGAAGTTCAGTCATCCGGAAAGATGACCGGGTTATAATTTTTGCGCTGCCGAAAGCCATTAAAGAAGTAGAAAAAATATTCTGATGATTGATCAGCTTAAACAGAGTAAAAACAGGCCGAGAATAGATTTTAAGCTGGTTAGCGGAATTCTTGGCGGGTTGATTTTCTTCCTTGGTTTTGCACTCCTTCTGCCTTTTCTGATTGCATTGATTTACAATGAGCCTTCCTGGGAAGCCTTCCTGATTACCGCAACCGGATCGATGGCAGCCGGTTCAGCGCTATATTTCATCTATCGTCCGGTAGAAGAACTAAGAATGAGAGAGGCATTTTTAATTGTTACTCTCACCTGGTTCATCGGGTCTTTAATCGGTGCTCTTCCGTTCACATTATCCGGCACCCTGGAATCGTATACGGATGCCGTATTTGAAACCATGAGCGGACTGAGCACTACGGGAGCTACTATTCTCGGCGGGGAAACACCGGCCGGAATTATAAATCCCGCGATTGAAGACCTTGACAATAGTCTGCTGTTTTGGCGATCGCTCGCCCACTGGCTTGGCGGCATGGGGATTATTGTGCTTACACTTGCTTTGTTGCCACTGCTCGGTATTGGTGGTATGGAGCTTTTTCGGGCGGAATACTCCGGGTCCACCTCCGATAAACTCACGCCACGCATCAGGGAAACAGCGCTCCTTCTCTGGACCGTGTATTTGGGAATGACCGCTATACAGTTTCTGCTGCTATGGCTGCATCCCGCCATGGATTGGTTTGATGCTATCAATCACGCCTTTTCTACCCTCGCCACCGGTGGGTTTTCAAATCTAAACGACTCGGTTGGCGGTTTCGACTCCGTTTATATTGATGTAGTGATTACCATATTTATGTTTCTCGCGGGTATCAACTTTGCCATGCATTTCAGACTATTTACCGGGGATCTGAAAAGTTTTTTGGGCAACAGAGAAATACGTTTCTATACGCTGCTAACGGCTTTGTTTATTGTGGGTGTATCAGGTGGCCTTTGGCTGATAGACCACTACTCGTTTGGTGATGCCCTGCGGTATGGATCATTCCAGGTGCTCGCCATCCTGACGACCACCGGTTTTGGAACAGACGACTACGCACTCTGGATGCCTTTCACCTCATTTCTGCTGTTTCTATTATTTTTTACTGGTGGGTGTGCAGGGTCAACCGGTGGCGGAATCAAAATGATACGCCTTTTGATTATCGCAAAAAACGTGGGCCGCGAATTCAAACAAATTATCCATCCGCATGCTGTGCTGCCGGTACGGGTCGGAAACAGGGTGATCGATTCAGGAATTCTGAAAACCATTCTCGGTTTTTTTGTCGTTTATTTCCTCATTTTTTTAGCCGGGGCATTAATTATGAGTTTCATGGGCTACGACTTTATGTCTGCAATGGGTGCCAGCATCGCCTGTCTTGGCAATATCGGACCCGCCTGGGGGGATTTTGGGCCTACCGATGAGTATGCGCATGTACCGATCCTGGGTAAGTGGGTTTTACTCATTCTGATGATGATTGGCCGGCTGGAGCTCTTTACCGTGCTCGTGATTTTTACTCCTTGGTTCTGGAAGAATTAGGTTCGCCTTCGAAAAATACTCCAAGGGTTCGAAACCCTTGGAGGGTTGCAAGTAACAAGAGCTCATAAAAAACATCCTGTACCGCACAACCTAATAATGCCAATATGTTTAATCAGGTTGTATGATATCATGAGGAATTTTTCTCGAATTTATGGGTAAACTCACTCTCCCCATCAGGTGAACCAATTAAAATAATCTCCTGATCCATTTTCAAAACCCGGTCAGGTTTTGGACTAACAACCATTCCTTCATCTTTACATTTTATAGCCATCACAGTACACCCGGTTTTTTTCCTGATTTCCGATTTGATTAAACTTTTGCCGGCAAGATTTTGATTAACCTTATGATTAAAAACATTCAAGCCCTCTGCTAAAATTAATACGTCCTGGCCCTCCAGAATATTAAAGATGGAGTTTGCCCCCATTGTAGCATAGGACATCACAAAATCTGCTCCTGCCCGGTGAAGAGTATTTATATTTTTTTCAAACGTTGCCCTGCTTACAATTTCCATTTTTGATGAAAGCTGCCGGCAATAAATGGTCAGATATATATTAATATCATCATCATGTGTAGTTATTAATGTGGTATGGGCCTCATGCAGGCCTGCTTTTTCCAGAACTTTACTATCTGCAGCATCACCTAAAATATATTTATCTTTATTCCGAATACGTTCCGGATTCTTATCAATAATACGATAGTCAATTCCACGTTCTTGCAGCGATCTCGCTGCTGCCCGGCCTACCCGACCTGCTCCAATAATCACTACAGGCCGGTCTGATACGTGATAGATGCTAACCAGTTCATCATATGCCCTTAGCTGTTCAACAGAACCTGCAAGTACCAAAACTGTCTTTTCTGTAATAACAGACTCAGGCAGCGCCTGTTTAAACTCCCCACGCTCCCATATACCTACAACCGATACACCCGTTGCCTCACGAAGACCACTTTCTCTTAATGTTTTTCCTATTAATGGGGTTTCCTGCGCAGTTGCTTCACCTATTACTAATTGATCAATATGTCCAATTACATGTACACGGGCATTGCCACCGAGTGTACGTCGTGCCAGAGCACGCCCAAGAATCTCACCCATCTGCAATACATGATCAGCCCCGGCAAGCTGTAAAATATCTACTGAATCTGCAGACGCAGCTGTAGCCACAATTTTTATTTCCTTGTTGAAATCTCTAACTGTAAAAGCAACATTCGTATTTGCAGTATCTGCCCCTGAAGCTACTACAAGGCTCGCCTCTTCAATGCAGAGATTTTTATATGTATCAAAATCCGTGGGATCATTATTTACTACATTGTAGTCAAGATCTGCAAGATCGAGTGCTTTTTGAAGGTCCGGTTCCAAAATAGCATACTCTATCTTGTAAGATACGAGTTTTTTGATCAGAGCATCCGTTATGGGGTTAAGTTCCGTAATAATCACATGATTGCTGGTTCCTTCAGGCAGCTTTTTGGGAGCCTTGGCTTGATTGATTGCTTTCATCCAGGGTGCATAGAAAAATTCAATAAATGTGAATGGCAACATCACTAAAAGAAAAAGAACGCCTGAAAAAAGAACCAACATCGAAAATGAGCGACCCAAGTCTGATGAGAAAACTATATCCCCAAAACCAAGAGTGCTCATGGTAACTAATACCCAGTAAAACCCGGTCATCCATGAGTGCTCCTGACCCTCGTATAAAGCTACGTAGTGGAAAAGAACAGAATAACTTACGTACATTAAAAAAAGTACACCAAGAAATTTTAGCAGCTTTTTAACATTGGTACGAGTTCGCCTGTTTGCAAAAAAATAAGAGAGCTGTGATCCTAAAAACTTCAAGTCTACAATCTTTGATTAAATTTCGATCTAAATTATCCACCCATTTACACAATTCCTAACAACCCGGGCAGATATATATAGTATCCCGAATATTCTGATTCCGTAGAAAGAAAATATTTACATTAGATTCAGTGGAATTTCATCAGGTGAAATGATTATTTTTAAGACTTTCTAATATTTAGGATTCCTAAATTAAATTAATCAACTAGATTTGTGAATCGATCCGCGGCCGGGCTACTTTTCTTATTGATGTTTTTCTACTCTCAGAGCCTCTATGCACAAAGTGGAAGCCTGGAGCCCATTCCAAATGTGTACCTGGATTGTAGTTCCTGTGATGTTACCTACATCCGTTCCAACGTTACGTTTGTAAATTATGTACGTGATCAATCAGACGCTTCTATTTATCTGAACATTACGGATCAGCGTACCGGTGGTGGCGGCCGCGAATACACACTTGTTTTTTCTGAAATTGGTGTGCCTGAAGGACGGGTTGATACCCTCCGTTACACTTCACCAAGTTCCGATAGCAGTGATGAGCGAAGAATCGGGCTGAATCGCTACATAAAAATTGGCCTGGTCCCATATGTCAGCCAGACGGTTGCTATGCGTGCACTTGATATTTTCTATGAAGCCCCTGAAACCGATGAGGACGAGGAAGAGATTGATGATCCATGGGATAACTGGATTTTTGATTTGAACCTGCGCTCAAATTTAAGTGGTCAGGATACGGAGACTAATTTCGGTCTCTACAGCGGATTTGAAGCCGAACGTACGACACATGACTGGAAAATCAGGGCTCGGATGCGTGGAGAAATTCGCCGCCGAACGGTTGAGCTTACAAACCGAACACTTAATGTAAATCGCGACTGGGGTGATTACTGGGGAATGGTCGGGTACAGCCTGACAAGCCATTCCACCGTGGCTCTTTTCTCTTATGTAGGATTTAACCGAACCAATAATATTGCGCTGCGTACCTACCTGGCGCCCGCTATTGAGTATAATTTCTTTCCTTACGATGAATTTCAGCAGCGGCGTTTTATTGTTCAATACCAGGTAACCCCAACCTACCGCAGATACTACAACACAACTATTTTCCTGCAGGATTCAGAACTTATTATGTCGCAGGAACTCTCTACCCGTCTGCGCTACGATCAGCGATGGGGACGTATTGATATCCGGCTGTCGGGTATGCACTTTTTTCATGACTCCAGTATCAACCGTTTTGAAGTGAATCCATCCTTCAACATTCGAATAATTCGCGGGCTATCTGTCAGCCTTTCTGGCCGGTACCGAATCATCAACGACCAGTTATCGCTCGAACTGCCTACAGATGTTGACCCCAACGATCCCGAATCCATCATCCGCGGTGTTCAGCGCCCCACTTCTTTTGATTATTCAATCTCATTTGGCTTATCGTACACTTTCGGTTCCATTTACAACAATATTGTGAACCCAAGGTTTTAAGGCCGGTTCATTTTATTTACTGAGTCACATTCGAAGAGAATCCTGTCCAAAACTTTTAGAAAATGTGATCAAATATCTTCGTTTCTGTTCATTCGGAATAGATATTTTTATAGATCATAAATCGATCCCCTGCTTTTTTATCGCAGAGTTACGGGGATGAATTCGCTGATTCCCGAAGATTTTCTGCGCATTTCGGCAATAAACTCAGCGATAATCTGAGAAAAGAAGAACAGATCGTATTCAGGGTTTCAAACTTCTTTCAAATTCATTTATCGTTTTGGACAACTGAAAACTGTCACCTATAAATCCAACCTATCCTTCAATAACTCAGAATAATCCGGTCAGATATACAATCGCAAAGAACGCTATTTTTATTTGAGATGAGTAAATCCCATCACACATAAGCATTCAGTACAAAAAAGATCACCACTCCGGTTATGGAAACATACAGCCATATCGGAAATGTCCACCTGGATACTTTCCTGTGGGTTTTAAATTTACCGGAAAACGCAAAATAGTAGCTGGTTAACACGAGCGGCACGACAAAAGCAGACAGAATGATATGCGTTATGAGTATTGTGAAATAGACCGGCCGAATCCAGCCTTCCCCTGGAAATGGAGTGTGACCCACAAAATTGTGATACACCAGGTAGCTTATCAAAAAAAGTGCTGATGTAACAAAAGCAGTGAGCATCAGCTTCATGTGAGTGATATATTTTTTCTTTTTTATCGCTACAAAACCAGCAATAATAAACGCCGTACTTGCACTATTGAGCAGTGCATTGAGCGCAGGAAGCTGATCAACCCAGCCCGCTGTAGTTTCGGCAGCCTCTTTGAAATAGAGCAGCCAGATCAAGAACAGAAAAGCTGCTGCACTGATAAAAAGAATTAAACCGATCGCCTTTGCAATGCTTACCTCTTTCAGAAACTGAACGGTAATTTTTTCATCGAGAGATTTTTCCATGCTTACAGTAGATGTGATGATATAATTAAATTTGACGCACAAAATTACAGATTTGCGGAGTTCCTTACCTAATAAAAACCAAGATAAAAACTTTTTACGTCGGCCTTTAAAGATACAAGAACATACGCCGATACATTCCCCATGCATGTAACTACCTAACATGCAGTAATTTTTGTTTTTACTTTCACATTAAAGGAATGCTTGCAATTTCTAAATTAGAAAGTTGAGCTTTTTTTAGGCATTTATATCATTAGGATGCTATCTTAGTCCACCTAAAATGGAGCGCATCCCTCTTTTAATGGGCTTCTTATTTAGAACGATTTTAAATACGATTGGCCTGCCGACTTTGGTATGTTCATTTCGATATTTTCGGTACTTTCTGTCCAACTTAACGTAGGGCAGGTTTACTAATAAATAACAGGTAATACTTATAACCTTTTATGGCTCAGATTTTCCCAAAGTGGACAAATGAAGCTCCACGCAGAATTCTTATCGGCACAATTATCCTTTTAAATGCAATCGTATTCGGGGTATGGTACTTTTTCTCTCCCGAATTTACCCAGGTTGGTTACGCTCCGGAACAACCCGTTCCCTTCAGCCACCAGGTGCACGCAGGTCAGCTCGGGCTTGATTGCCAATACTGCCACACGCAGGTAACTGAATCTAAATATGCTAACATACCTGCAACACAAACCTGTATGAACTGTCACAACCAGATTCAAACCGACAGTGACGATCTTGCCCTTGTACGCGATAGCTGGGAAACCGGCGACCCTATTGAATGGGTTCGTGTACATATGCTCCCCGACTATGCTTATTTCAACCATGCCGCTCACGTGAATGTGGGTGTTGGTTGCGAATCGTGTCACGGACGAGTGGACAGAATGGAAATAGTATACCAGGCTGAGCCACTCAGTATGGGCTGGTGTCTGGATTGCCACCGCGAACCTGAAAAACATGTGCGCCCCGTTGAGGAGGTTACCACCATGGGTTACCAGGTTGAAGACCAGCTTGATGTTGGCCGCGATCTTGTTGCCAAACAGAATATTAAAGCGCCAACGTATTGTCAGGCATGCCACTTCTGACACATCTCAATGGCAATGATCGAATCTACGTACGTTTTTCAATTTAATTTTTCCACAGAGAATGAGTGATCAACAAACCAAAGAAAACACTTACTGGAAAAGCCTCAACGAACTCGCAAAGAATAAGGAATACAAAAAGTATGCTGAACGCGAGTTTCCTGAAGATGCATCTGAATTAACCGACCAGGTTTCACGGAGAAGTTTTCTGCGGGTAATGGGCGCTTCCATCGCACTGGCCGGTTTTGCATCCTGCCGGAAACCGGTTCAAAAAATTCTTCCATATTCACAACAGCCTGAAGACAAAGTTCTGGGTGTTCCTGATTTTTACGCTACAAGTATGCCATTTCAGGACGCCGTTACCGGTCTGCTGGTGACCAATAATGAAGGGCGTCCCACAAAACTCGAAGGAAACGAAGATCATCCTTCAAGCCGTGGGAAAACAAGTATTTACCATCAGGCTGAACTGCTGGGAATGTATGATCCCGACAGGTCACGCTCCCCGCGCCATAACGATCAGTCAACTGATTTTGATGCATTTGTTACTTTTGCCGAATCACATTTTGAAGATACCGGCCGAAATATTCTTTTTATCAGCGAAGCCAATTCTTCACCTACCTATAACAGGTTGAAGAGTAATGCTCTTGACCGATTTCCAAACGCCCGGTGGGTCACCTATGAAGCATTTGGTGATAACAACCGCGTGGAAGGTGCTCAACTTGCATTCGGGCAGCGCCTTCGTACGGTAAACCATTTTGATGAAGCTGATCTTGTTGTTTCGTTTGATGATGATTTTATGACCCCATCGGAGGACAAAAACAGCGTAGAAAATGCGCGCCGCCTCACCATGGGCAGGAATGTACGAAGTACGGATGATGAGATGTCACGTCTCTACTCCATTGAAAACTCTTACACGATCACCGGTTCATATGCCGATCACAGACTTCGACTGAAGACTTCTGAAGTTGAGGCGATGATTTATGCACTGGCTGCACGTCTCTCGAATGACCTTTCCATACTTTCAGGTTATGCCGGCCACACAAATCAACTCAGCGGACACGAGTGGATTGATGTGCTTGCAGGTGAACTCCTGTCAAACCGGGGCTCATCTATCGTAACTGCCGGCGCCAGCCATAAACCAGCTGTACACGCAACAGTTGCCGCCATCAACCAGGCACTTGATAATACCGGGGAAACGGTAACCTACCACAGAGTTCCGTTTCAGGAATCTGAAAATTCACAAACCGCATTTGCCGAGGCTGTATCCGAAGCTTCTGCAGGTGTATACGATAGTGTAGTCATTATTGGAGCAAACCCGGTTTTCACTGCGCCCGCAGACCTACAGTTTGAAGAAGCTCTTGCAAATATCGATACCAAAATTCATCTCTCTAATTATATAGATGAGACATCCCGCCTCTGCGACTGGCATATCAACCGGGCTCATTTTCTTGAAGCCTGGGGTGATGGATTTTCTTACACAGGTGAGCGATCGATTATTCAGCCACAGATACTTCCTCTATTCAATGGTGTGAGTGAAATTGAATTTTTACACACCATTATTAACGGAGAAAGCGGGTCCGGATATGATCTCGTTCAGGAAACCTGGCAAGAGTATTCGAACGGCAACTTCACCCACTATTGGGAGCAGGTTCTCCACGATGGAATTGAAGAGGGAACCGGATTTGAATCGGCATCTGTTGCTCTGCAAGGTAATTTTGTATCTGAATTTGAAGCTGATCTTGAGATTTCCTCCCAGAATGATATTGAAATCACATTAAAAGCAGACCCGACAATTTTCGACGGTCGATACGCCAATAACAGCTGGCTGCAGGAACTGCCTGATCCGATGACGAAAATCACCTGGGACAACGTGGCACTGATGAGTCCTGCCACGGCAGAATCGATTGGTATCAGCCCTGAAAGAAGTTTTCGCAGCAATGATGTACCTGTTGTTCGAATATCTGCAGCCG
Source organism: Rhodohalobacter sp. SW132 (assembly GCF_003390325.1). NCBI lineage: Bacteria > Pseudomonadati > Balneolota > Balneolia > Balneolales > Balneolaceae > Rhodohalobacter > Rhodohalobacter sp. SW132. The sequence continues at coordinate 172,393 of NZ_QUOK01000006.1, forward strand.
GTGAAACCATCGAAATTGCCGCCTGGATTCAGCCCGGCCATGCGGATAACTCCATTACACTTTATACCGGTTATGGAAGACAAAATATTGGGCGTGTAGCCGACGGTGTGGGTGTGAATACCTACCCTCTCCGAACAACCGACGCAATGCTTTACCGAAATGCAGAAGTTGAAGCTACCGGTCAGAAGTATGAAGTAGCCTGTGTGCAGGATCATCACAATCTCGAAGGCAGAGATATGGTACGGTCCGCTTCGCTCGAAGAGTACCGGGAGAATCCTGAATTCTCATCTTTCGAAAGTTTCCATGGGTTTGAAGTTCCCGGGATGAAAGAAGCCCGTGCTAAAGGAGACGACAGAGGACCTATATCTCTTTTTACAGAACAATATGGCCCTGATCACCAGCCTCAATGGGGCATGGCTATTGATCTGAATGCATGTTTTGGCTGCGGAGTTTGCACCATTGCCTGTCAGGCAGAGAACAACATTCCCGTGGTAGGTAAGCGGGAAGTCGGCCGAAGACGTGCCATGCACTGGATCAGAACGGACCGTTATTTTGAAGGTGACCGGGATAATCCAAAAGTGTATCATCAGCCCGTTCCATGTATGCATTGCGAACTTGCGCCATGTGAAGAAGTGTGCCCGGTAGCAGCAACAGTTCACAGTGAAGATGGGATGAACCAGATGACCTATAACCGCTGTATCGGAACCCGGTACTGTGCTAACAACTGTCCGTTTAAAGTTCGCCGATTTAACTTTTTCAACTACACTAAAGAATATTTAACCACCGGCGACGATCCCGAAGTGATCCAAATGGCTATGAACCCCGAAGTTACAATCCGTTTCCGCGGAGTGATGGAGAAATGCAGTTACTGCGTACAGCGGGTTAACCGGGCCAAAATCAATTCAAGAATCAATACCGGATCAAGAAAGCCCGCCGATGGCACTGTCAAAACGGCTTGCCAGCAGGCATGCCCTTCTGATGCCATTAGTTTTGGCGACCTGACAGATCGTGAAAGCGTTGTATCTCAAAACAAAATGAACGAGCGTAACTACGTGATGCTCGAAGAGATAAACGTACGCCCGCGGACCTCCTATTTAGGAAAATTGCATAACACAAATTCTGAATTAGCCTAATTCAAAACGTTATATTAATCGCAACGAATACAACATGAGCAAAACGTACGAATACGTTCCTGAACCGGCTTTGGTGAAGGGGAATCACGATTTTAGCAGTATCACCTCCCTCATCACGGATATTAACATGAGACCCACGCCCCCGCTTTGGTATGTGGCGTTCGGTCTCTCGAATATCCTGTTGTTTGTCCTGTTATTTGCAATCGCCTACCTGATCTGGGAAGGAACCGGTATTTGGGGATTGAATCAGCCTGTTGGATGGGGTTGGGCCATCATTAACTTTGTATGGTGGGTAGGTATTGGTCACGCCGGAACCCTGATCTCAGCGATCCTGTTTCTGTTTCGCCAGGGATGGAGAACGGCAATTAACCGTTTTGCGGAAGCGATGACAATTTTTGCCGTTATGTGTGCCGGTATCTTTCCGGCAATTCACGTTGGCCGTATTTGGGTGATCTACTGGGTGTTTCCGGTTCCTAACTCCATGGCAATGTGGCCTAACTTTAACTCTCCCCTGCTTTGGGATGTATTTGCAGTATCAACCTATTTTACCGTATCCCTTCTGTTCTGGTATGTAGGTCTCGTTCCGGATCTCGCAACTCTGCGTGACCGGGTGAAAAGTAAATTCGGGAAAATAATTTACGGTATCGGCGCACTTGGATGGAGAGGAAGTAACCGCCACTGGTGGAATTACGAGAAATCGTATATGATCCTTGCCGGCCTTGCCACACCGCTTGTTCTCTCAGTACACACCATTGTTTCTTTTGACTTTGCCGTCTCCATCATTCCAGGCTGGCATACAACCATTTTCCCTCCGTACTTTGTTGCCGGTGCGGTTTTCTCAGGATTTGCCATGGTGCTTACCCTGATGATCATCTGCCGTAAAATTTACGGCCTTGAAGATGTGATGACGGATGACCACATCGAAAAAATGAACCTTATTATTCTTGTTACCGGTTCGATGGTTGGCTTTGCTTACATTATGGAGTTCTTCATCGCCTGGTATGGACAAGTTGAATATGAAAAAGCGATCTTTATTATCCGGGCTACAGGGCCATATGCGTGGGCATACTGGATTATGATTGCCTGTAACGTACTATCCCCACAGTTTTTCTGGTCTAAGAAATTAAGACGAAATGTTACGTTCACGTTTATTATCTCTATTATTGTAAATATAGGAATGTGGTTCGAACGGTTTGTAATTACCGTTACATCGCTTTCAACTGATTATCTCCCCTCATCCTGGGGCTATTACTCCCCAACCATCTGGGACGTACTGACCTATGTTGGTACATTTGGACTCTTTTTTACCAACTTCCTGCTTTTTCTCCGGTTCCTCCCTATGGTTGCTGTTGCTGAACTAAAAGGGGCTATGCCGGAAGCAGATCCGCACAATTACGATTCTGAAACCGGTGATTATGCACCAAAACAGATTGAGATTCCTGAACCCAATAAAGAATCCGTATAGATATGAGTACTGAATCTTCAAATGACAATGAAAAAGTATATGGTATCCTGGCTGAGGTCAGAAATCCAAAAGAATTGATCGATATCGCCCGTACCGTGAACAAAAGCGGCTACAAAAAATTCGATACCTTCAGCCCGTTTCCAATACACGGCATGGACAAGGCTATGAGCCTTCCAAAGTCTAAACTCGGCTGGATTGTATTTGGTCACGGCATTGTCGGGTTTACAGGTGCTTTTGCCATGATCTACTACATGATGGTTGTTGATTACCCACTGATCATTGGAGGGAAGCCTCTTCTTAACATTCCGGCCTGGATCCCGGTAATATTTGAACTTACCATATTACTTTCAGCTTTTGGTGCTGTATTTGGCATGTTTTTCCTGAACGGCCTCCCCAAGCTAAATCATCCGCTATTTACATCTGAAAACTTTAAAAAAGCCACCGATGACGGCTTTTTTATCTGCATTGAGGCTGACGATCCTCAATTTGAACCTGAAAAAGTAAGTAAATTGCTTGCTGATGCCGGAGCCACCAATATCGAAGAGATCCGTGATGACTCTTGATTTAAACCGATTATTTTTACTAAGAAGACCTTTTTAAAATTATGAGATTGTCAATTACACATATCGCATCGCTTGTTCTTTTGTCGTTGCTGCTTATGGCATGCCGGGGACAAACAACGGATAAGCCCCCTATCAGCCCGCAACAAAACATGCAGTTTCAGGAGCGGTTTAATGCCCAGCAGGAAAATCCTTTTTTTGAAAATAATATGGCCATGCGTCCGCCGGTTGAAGGAACGGTTTCACGCGGAGGATTACGCCATGATACGGCCCTGTTCGAAGGTGTGAACGAAAACGGCGATTATGTTACCGAAAACCCGATGGATGTCACTCGATCGTTCATGTATCGCGGTAAAGATCGGTATGATATTTTTTGCGCCACGTGCCACGGTGCCACCGGGGACGGTCAGGGAATCATCATGACTGGCCAGTATGGATATGTACCTGCCCCCACTTTTCATCGAAGTGCAAGTTATGAAATGACCGACGGTGAAATTTACTCTGCCATCGCGAACGGTATTCGGAACATGCCGGCATATAACACTCAAATTAAAGTAGAAGACCGATGGGCAATTGTGGCCTATATTCGCGCACTGCAGCGCAGCCAGAACGTACCTCTCGATGAAATTGAAGAGTATGATGTCGATATTGCCCAGCTTCAGGCTGAATACGAAGAAGAAAGAGCCCGCCAGGAAGCTCGGGCTGAAGCTGCTGCGGCTGCTGCAGGTGAAGAAGAAGTTTCAGCAGAACGAGGTGAGCGACACTACACCGCCTATGCCTGCCATACCTGCCACTCCCTTGATGGCACAGACCTCGTAGGTCCCACATTTGCAGGACTTTATAACAGTGAAAGAAATTTAGAAGATGGTACATCAGTAGTAGCTGATGAAGAATATCTCATAGAATCAATTGTATACCCAAGTGAAAAAATAGTTGAAGGCTACAACGACGTAATGCCGGCCTACGACTATCTCTCAGAAAGTGAACTGCAGTCGCTTGTGGAATTTATTAAAGCACAATCAGATAACTAAAGAACAGCGAAAGACCTTATTCAATGGCTTCAAACAGTCCAAAATTAACAGATTCTGTTCAGCTACCGGCCCAGGTAGATCTCACAAAAACCTTTTACGGTTTAGGTGTTGTGGGATTAATTGCAAGCGGTGTCGGCTATTTTCTGAACTCAGAGCAGTTTTTCTACTCCTATCTGACCAGCTATTCCTTTTTTACCAGTATTGCACTGGCCTCCATGATTTTGGTGATGATACATCATATCACAAAATCCTCCTGGGGAACCGTTATCCGAAGAATACCTGAGGTTTTTTCAGCCAATATCTGGATTTGGGGGATTTTCTTTATTCCTATTTTACTTGGTATGTCCAGCCTTTACCAGTGGACAAATACGGAGTATGTATTGGACGACCCGATTATGCTGGGCAAAGTACCATATCTGAATGAACCATTCTTTGTTATTCGCCAGATTATTTACTTCGGGGTTTGGGGCTATTTTGGATACAGACTACACAAAGTTTCAGTTGAGATGGACCGAACGAATGACTGGGGACTGACCGTTCTACTCAGAAAAATCAGTGCACCCGGAATTCTCATTTTTTCACTAACCCTGGCCTTTGCAAGTTTCGACTGGCTGATGTCTCTCGATGCTCACTGGTTCTCAACCATGTTTCCGGTTTACTTCTTTGCGATGAGTTTCCAGGCGCTGTTTCCGGTACTTATCCTGTTTGTATTTTGGATGCATAAAAATGGGATTCTTAAAAACACGGTCACTCAGGCGCATATATATGATCTTGGCGCATGGTTCTTTGGATTTACCGTATTCTATGCATATATCGCATTCTGTCAGTTTCTTCTGCAATACTACGCCAATATTCCTGAAGAAACCCTCTGGTTCTATTTCAGACTTGAAGGAAGCTGGGCATATATCACATACAGTTTGATAATATGCCGGTTCCTCATTCCGTTTGTACTACTGTTGAACCGGGACCGAAAACACAATAAAAAATTGCTAATATTTACTTCCGTGCTGATCATTGTCATGCATTTAATTGAAATGCACTGGATTGTAATGCCGGTTCTGCATGCCAGCGGCATCTCCATTAGCTGGCTCGATATTACCACACTGATCGGATTAGGCGGAATTTTCATGGGGCTCTTTTTCAGCACGTTGAAAAAAAATAACATCGTACCGGTGAACGACCCCACACTGCCGGAATCGTTAAATAAGCACTATCACCAATAACTTTTTGATTTTTAGATAACTCCCATGAGTACAGATCCAAAAGAACTTAGAGCTGAAGAGAAGACAAGAATTCTTGAAGAAGCATTAGATGGCGATAAGGAGCATGTTAAAGAAGTTGCTGAAAAGTACGATCTGGATGTTGAACTTCTCGAAACATGGATACGTGAAAAAGATGTAACATATGTTGAGCCCAAAAAAGATCACGTAGAAGACCAGGAGAATGTAGATTTACAGGTTACAAAAGAGTTCGCAGACGATTACGAATTCGGAGCTACACCTGATAATCTGAATTATCGTACACTTTTCTTTTGGTCGGCTTTTGGAACTACTGTTATAGTGTTGTTCATCGTAGCTATATTTTTTGTTTATGAATATACATACCAGGGTATGGGCCAGCAAAGTGCTGATCGAAGCCACTTTTATGAAATTGAGCAACAACGAGAACAAGATAGTGCCCATTTGAACTCTTTTGGAGTAGTTGACCTTGATGAAAATATCTATCGCATACCTATAGACAGTGCGATTACACGTTTAGCTCAGGATACTGAATAGAAGTAAAATATTATGAAACACACACTGAACCTGATCATTGTGGTTTCAGTGTTTTTTGTTGCAGATTTGGCCTATGGTCAGCTCAACAGAGAAAAACCGGCAATACTTGAAGATGTTGGTGTTGAAGAAAAACTGGGAGATTACATCCCAATGGATCTTACATTCGCCACTTCTGAAGGCGATTCCGTAACCATCGCAGAGTTAATGGAAGATGGCAAACCGGTTTTACTGAACCCACTTTATTACGACTGCCCTACTTTATGCGGTATCGTACTCGATGCGGTATTTAACGTAGTACACGATCTCGCATGGAGTCCCGGGAGTGAGTACACCATTATTTCATATAGTATCGATCCTAAAGAAACCTCTGAACTTGCTGCCGAGTCAAAAGCTGAAATTATGGCTGACCTCGAACGCAGAGGTGCAGATGAAGGATGGCACTTTTTAACCGGGTCTGAAGAAGCCATTACTGCACTTTCAGAAGCAGTTGGTTTTAAATACAAATATGATGAAAAGACAGGTGAATACCTTCACCTGGCAAGTATTATGATGATAAGCCCTGAAGGTAAAATTACCCGTTACCTTTACGGACTGAACATGAGTGAATTTGATCTTCGGAACGCGCTCTACGAAGCTGCCGACGGAAAGATCGGTTCTACCCTCGAAAGAGCTGTTTTATACTGTTTTACCTACGATCCATCCTCGCAAAGTTATGTGCCCGTTGCGGTCAACATAATGAAACTTGGCGGCTTGGCTACCATGCTGATTCTGGGTATATTTCTAACTATTTTATGGAGGCGCAACAGCGGTTCTTCACAACCACCTAAAATTGAATTTCAGAAATGAATAGACTTACCGAATTCATGCTCCCACCGGCCCGGAGTACCATGGCCGGGGAAACGGATGCATTGTTTCATTTCATAAATGTTACCAGCATCATTCTCCTAACCGGTATCACCATTGCGATTATCTATTTCTCCTGGAAATATCGCAGAAGGTCCGATGATGATGTAACGCCGGTTATCACCCACAATAGTAAACTTGAAATTACCTGGTCCGTCATTCCCCTTATTTTGGTAATGATCGTCTTTGGATGGGGATTCACCGGGTACATGAATCTCACCACAGCTCCCGATGATGCCTACGAAATTCGTGTTGTTGGAAAGAGCTGGTTATGGGAATTTCATTATGATAACGGTGCAGTAAGTATTAATGAGCTCAACGCTCCTGTTAACCGCCCGGTAAAACTTGTGATGAACTCCGATGATGTCATTCACTCCTTTTTCATACCGGATTTCAGAATCAAGCGTGATGTACTGCCAAACCGCTATACCAGCGTGTGGTTTGAAGCCACTGAGATAGGTGAGTCTATTATTTTCTGCACTGAATACTGCGGAACCCAGCACTCCAACATGGACGCCACTGTAAATATTCTAACCCAGGAAGAGTTTGACACCTGGCTTGAAGAAGGTGACTCAATCGATGAAGATATGCCGCCCGCTGAGCGTGGTGAAGCTCTTGTTACACGTAATGGATGTACAGCATGCCACTCTGCTGACGGTACAAGCGGAGTTGGCCCTTCTTTCGAGGGACTCTGGATGAGTGACCGAACCATGCAGGACGGGGAAGTAATTACAGCTGATGAAAATTACATCCGTGAAAGTATCCTTGAACCAAATGAAAAAATTACAGAAGGCTACGACCCGGTGATGCCTTCCTACCAGGGAGTCATCAGTGATCGCCAGATCGACGATATTATTGAGTATATCAAATCATTAGAATAAGAATATGCCTAAATCTGAAACACCTCAAAACATAGTTAAGATTAATGTCAAGCGGTTCAAGCCGGAAGAAAATCCGGAGCACCACTACCTGAATGCCGAAAAAGGTATCTGGGCATGGCTAACCACTGTTGACCATAAGAAAATAGGGCTGATGTATCTTGGATCCATCACCTTTTTCTTTTTGATTGGCGGTATCCTGGCACTCCTCCTTCGTACAGAATTGTTAACGCCTGCCCGGTCTTTTATGGATGCAGACGTCTACAACCAGATTTTTACTCTGCACGGGGCAATTATGATTTTCTTCTTCCTTGTGCCGTCTGTACCGGCAGCGCTCGGAAACTTTATTCTGCCGTTGCAGCTTGGAGCAAAAGATGTAGCCTTCCCCAGGCTTAACCTCGCAAGTTTCTATATCTATGCTATTGGTGCCATATTTACACTGATCGCGATTTTTACCGGTGGTGTGGATACCGGCTGGACGTTCTACACTCCCTTCAGCATCGAAACCGGCGGAAATATCATCATGATGACGCTGGGAATTTTTATACTTGGATTCTCGAGTATATTAACCGGTGTTAACTTTATTGTTACCATTCATAAGATGCGCGCACCGGGGATGACCTGGAACAAACTGCCGCTGATGATGTGGGCACTTTACGCGACCAGTATTATTCAGATTCTTGCAACTCCTGTGCTTGCCATCACCGTTCTCTTGCTTACAATGGAGAGGGCTCTCGGAATTGGAATTTTTGACCCGGCCATGGGTGGTGATCCGGTTCTGTTCCAGCACTTTTTCTGGTTTTATTCACACCCTGCCGTATATATTATGATTGTTCCCGGCTTCGGTGTGATATCTGAAGTTATATCCACTTTTTCCCGGAAAACGATTTTTGGATACTGGGCTATTGCACTCTCATCACTGGCAATTGCATTTATCGGTTTCCTGGTTTGGGGCCATCACATGTTCACAGCCGGTCAATCTTCCCTGGCAAACATGGTGTTCTCATTCCTCACATTCCTGGTAGGTATACCAACCGGTATTAAGATCTTCAACTGGCTTGCCACAATGTATAAGGGGTCAATCGATATGAAAACCCCGATGCTCTACGCCATGGTCTTCCTCTTCCTCTTTACGATTGGAGGATTTACAGGAATCATGCTGGGTGCACTGGTTGTAGACATTCACCTTCACGATACATATTACGTTGTCGCCCACTTTCACTATGTAATGATGGGTGGAATGGTTATGGCATTTCTCGCAGGCGTTCACTACTGGTGGCCCAAAATGTTCGGAAAAATGTACAGTGAGTTCTGGGGAAGGATTACATGTGTGATCATTTTTATCGGTTTCAACATGACCTTCCTCCCACAGTTTATTATGGGGGCCCAGGGAATGCCTCGCCGCTATTTCAACTACATTGATCAGTACCAGGGCTTCCACCAGTTTTCTACGATGGGATCCTACGTTTTAGGTATTGGATTTCTTATCATGGCAGCCTACTTGATTCACTCCCTGCTGAGAGGCAAAAAAGCAGGGCCGAATCCATGGGGAAGCCGTGCTCTTGAATGGCAAACACCATCGCCGGCACCGCACCATAATTTTGAGCATACTCCGGTTGTCATCAACGGACCGTATGACTATCATAAGCCAATGTCGGAATTCCAGCTTGGAATTGCACACTCTCATAACGGACACCACGACGAAGGGAAAGAAGTGGATGTTGAAACAGGAACAGCTACAGAAAAAGCTTAAACTCTAAACGTACAGATGTCTGAAACTTCTGCTGCTAATAAGACACAGGAACACGTTAAACATTATTTTGTTGATTCCGATCAACAATTCGATGCATCCAAAATGGGGATGTGGGTGTTTCTTGTAACTGAAATCCTATTTTTTGGCGGCCTTTTCGCCGCTTACATTGTCTACCGGTCGTGGTACCCCGAACTCTACCTTATGGCATCAACCGAGCTTGATGCCTTCTGGGGAACCGTGAATACCGCCGTACTGATCGGTAGTTCACTTACCGTAGCCATGGCCATACGGTCTGCCCAGCTGAACCAAATTAAAGGGCTGATTATTAATCTCTGGATTACCATTGGTCTGGCCTGTGTTTTTATGGTGATTAAGTTCTTCGAATACCAGGAGAAGTTCGCCAAAGGGATTATGCCCGGTAACTACTACAACTACGAAGGAATAGCCCACGATCAGGCAAACATTTTCTTCAGCATCTACTATATGATGACAGGCCTCCACGGAGTCCACGTCATTATCGGTATCGGTCTGATGCTCTGGCTCGTTGCTAAAGCCAAAAAAGGAGTATTCAGCAACAAATATTACACTCCTGTTGAGATCACAGGCCTCTACTGGCACCTTGTTGACGTGATCTGGATCTTCCTGTTCCCACTGTTATACTTAATTGACTAACCAACAACTTATTTTTCCATGAGCGGACATCATATATCATCAGCTAAATTTCTTTGGGGAATAGCAATCACTCTCTTTTTCCTCACGTTCGTTACGGTTGCCGTAACCTGGATCGAAATTCCCGGTCCCTGGAACGTGGTTGTAGCAGTAGCAATTGCAGTTGTAAAGTCTCTGATTGTGGTTGCCTTTTTTATGAACCTGTGGTGGGACAGCAAATTTAATACCCTGCTTTTTATCATGTCCATTGCATTTTTCATACTTCTGATCGGAATTACCCTGCTGGATACACTTTTCCGATCCGATCCGATACCCGGTTTTTAATACAACCACAAGTTTTCCTGAAAGCCGGATTCTACCAGAATCCGGCTTTTTTTATATCCCCTTCTAAACCCTATTTTACAGGAGAATGCTTACTTAAATTCTGAATTCAATTAATGTGATACTGTCCGAAAAAGGCGTCATCGAGTACTTTCCCGCGATTGATCCCTTCGGGGGATGCGGGATCTCCAATCCCTGATACGTGCAGGAGATGCTACGCCGGGGCTTGGTTTGATGGTTCTTGTGATAAATCCCTTGTTGTACGCCTTATTTTTGGACAGCATCAGTCACATATTTAAAATTTTTTAAAATCGAACTCAGGTTTAAAACGATATAGAAAGCCCGGTTTAATCCTAAACTCATTTAAAGACTCATGGCAGATCAAGCCACTTCAATCCGTCCTGTTAACATTGGAAACCTGGAACTCTACAGTGTAGAGACGGGCCGTTTTATGCTTGATGGAGGTGCTATGTTTGGTGTTGTGCCTAAAACCTTGTGGAGCAAAAAAATTACTCCGGATGATAAAAACCGGATTCCCATGGCTGCTCGCTGTCTGCTGATACGTTCAAAAAGCACCGATCGGCTCTACCTTGTAGATAACGGCTGCGGTGATAAGTTTAATGAGAAAATGAGCAGCATCTACTCTCTTGATTTTGAGCATAGCGATCTGGAGCGTTCCCTCGATCAAATTGGTGTTCAGCCCGAAGATGTCACCGACCTGGTATTTACCCATCTCCATTTTGATCATTGCGGCGGAACAACAACATATAATGCCAAAGGAGATCTTGAGCACCGGTTCAGCAACGCAATCTATCACGTGAATAAACGGCACTGGGAAACAGCAACGCACCCGAATGCCCGGGAAAAGGCGAGCTTCCTTAAAGAGAACATTCAGCCGATTTCAGAGTACGACAAACTGAACCTTGTTGATGACAGGCATGTTTTTGAGGATGGATTTTCCATGTTGCCCTTCGACGGACATACCATCGGCCAGCAGCTTCCGTTTATTTATGATGATGAACGTTCACTGGTCTATGCTGCCGATTTGATTCCCACATACGCCCACGTGCCCCTGCCCTGGGTGATGGGATATGATATGCATCCGCTGCAAACACTGACTGAGAAAGAACCTTTTTTGAATGAAGCCGCAGAAAATGGCTGGTACCTCTATCTCGAACATGACGCAAATCATGAAATAATCACGATACAAAAAGAAAACGGTAAATTTTCCGTTGATAAAACCTTACGTATTCGTGATCTGGTATAATTAAATTTCACCTGGTTGGTTACACATGTTCATCTACGATATTAACTTCACAAATTTCAGCGGATGAAACCGGATTACGATCAACATTCAGGCGACAAAGCCGCACAAATTAAAGAATTGCTGAGCAATGCCTGGAAAAAATCAGGCCGGGGAAGAATACTCTCCCTCGCGTTCATCTTTTTATCACTTCTCTTGCTGTTATTCGCAAGCATTACGGCGGCTGAATCAGCGTACTTTCTGCCCTCAGCCTGGAAAATTGGTGGTCTGCTCACCGGTTTAGCTCTCTCAATAGCCATTACCTATCTCTTTTCACGCCAGATCAGTGACAGCTCATTCGACGTTTTTGTTAAGCGCTACCTGAAAACAAGACCCAAAGATGGCGAAAATATTCAGAGTGCCATTGATCTGTATGAAGACCAAAACAGAGATCAATCCCTGTTTTACGAAGCTGCACTGGAATCAAATCTCGAAAAAGTAAAACCGGATGAACTGAACCGGGATCTGAAATCGTATCTTGGCAGACATCACACCATTAAATCTGCGACGCGCTCGTTTGGTGCTCTTCTCCTGGCACTTGTAGTTTTTTCGTTGACAATCTTCCAGAATCCGGACGGTTTTGAACGTACGATGACCTTCTGGCAAACCTTCGAACAGCCCAACCCCTATCAATACGCAATTTCCCCCGGAGATACTACGATCGAGCAGGGGCAATCGATTCAACCCACCATCGAGTTCAGCGGCGACCGTCTTCCCGAGACCGTGACGTTTCTCTATAAAACTGATGTTGAGGAAAATTACAGGGAACGGCCCATGCAGCTCTCTGAAGGCACCCGTTTTCAGCCGCGTGAATTTGAAATCTCCAGCTCCGTCAGTTACCATGTGGTGATGGATGGATTCAGATCTGAGTCGTATCGCCTCAGCGTGCAGGTGCAGCCCCGGTTTGATGATCTCATCGCACGTATCACTCCTCCCTCCTACACGAATCTGCCCGAAAGTGAGCACGAATACCCATTTTCTGCCTTGCGATTTTATCCCGGTTCAGAAATCCATTTTGAAGGTGAACTGAACAAAGAAGTAGATCAGATTGAGTTGCTATCATCCGGCGAACCGTTAGAGATGACTTTGACTGAAAGCGATTCACGTTTGACCTACTTCGCAACGATTACGCCTGAAACTACTGATACGCTTACATTTCAAATGACAGATCACGACGGGCTTTCTAACCGAAACCCTTTCAGAACAATTCTTCGGATGACAGAAGATGAGCCTCCGGTAGTGGTTATCCGGGAGCCGACAGGAGTTGTCATGGAAAATGAACCCCGGGACCTTGATATCCTCTACCAGGCCACCGATGATTTCGGAATCGAGCGGGCTGAGCTTCAATGGAGTATCTATCGCTCTTATGTGGATGAGCCTCAGCATGGAGCTCAACAGCTATCCACCCCGGAAAATGGCAGAAACACACGCATAAGCTGGGATTTGACCGAGCTGGAACTGCGGCCGCGCGATGAAGTGCGATTCAGAATTCGCGCACTCGACAACGATGCAGTATCGGGCGGAAAATGGGGTGAATCACAGGAAGTTGTGATCCGAAGGCCTTCAATGGCAGAGTTTTTTGAAGAGATTGATTCAAAAGAGAGAAGCGTTCAGGGTGAGCTCGATCAGGTATCCGACGAATTTGAACAGATGGAACAGGAGTATGAACGGTTCCTGGAACGGCTGCGTCAAAACCCTGAAGGTGGTTTCGAGGAACAGGAGATGCTTGAAAGCGTTTCGGAACAACAGCAGAGAATTGACGAAACCGTTGAACAGCTTAAAGAGCAGTATGAGGAGCTTCGCCGCGAAATGGAAGAGAGCAGCAGCATTTCGGATGAAACACGCGAATCGTACAGGGAGCTTCAGCAGCTGATGGAAGAGCTGGATGATCCGGATCTTCAAAATGCACTCCGCGAGCTTCGGGAAGCGATGGAGAATATGAACCCCAACCAGATTGAACAGGCGCTGGAAAATGTAAGTTTCAACGAGGAACTCTACAAAGAGCGTCTTGAACGTACCAAGGAGCTGTTTAAACAGCTTAAAATGAACAGCGATTTGGATAAACTGGCTCAGCAATACCAGGATTTGTCTGAACGGATGCGTGAACAGCCTGAAGCAACGCTTGAGCAGCTTAAATCGGAAATGGAAACTGCCCGCGACGATATGGATTCACTTTCAGATCAGCTGGAGCGGCTGGATGATAACCCTCCCAGACGTTCTGAAGAGAAGCTCAAAGAACTGAAAGAGCAGGCCCAGGAGCGACTTCAGGAGATTCAGGAGCAGATGGAACAGCTCGGCCAGGAGATGGATGGCAAAATGGAGGATGGCGAAACGAGCCCCGACTCCCAGATGCAGCAGCAGCAACAGCAGATCAGTGAACAACTCCAGCAGGAGGCTGATAATATGCGGGAAATGCGCCAGGAGATGGGCGGTCAGCAGTTACAGGTAAATATACTTGGCCTGCAGTGGGCTCTTTACACGCTGCTTGAACTTTCTGAAACGCAGGAGTTTCTCACAAAAGATTCGCAGGAGACCGCCAACCGAAGTGCCGGCTTTGTGAATTTAGCCCGCCAGCAGAATTATGTCAGGGGTCAGTTTTCTGCAGTTGCGGATACCATATTTCAAATCTCATCGGAGATACCGGGTGTTCCCAACCGGATCAACCGGAAAAAAGCTGAAGTTGAACGCACACTCCAGCGGGCTGTAGATGAGATGTCTGAACGCAACCAGCGAAGTGCTATGATCACATCGCGGGAATCTCTGGGCGGCATAAACGATCTCTCTTCCACGATTGCATCCCTGATTGAACAGCTTATGGATCAGGATGGAGATGGCGGCGGTGGCGGCGGGATGTCGATGCAGCAGATGATTGAACAGATGCAGCAAATGTCGGGCGACCAGGAGCAGCTAAATCAGCAGCTTCAGGAAATGGTGAATGATATGCAGGGGGATCGCCTTAGCCGTGAGCAATCAGAACGACTGGACGAGATGGCCCGTCAGCAAAATGAAATTCGGCGTCAGCTCCGAGAACTCCAGAGAAGCGGAGCTCTGCGTGAAGGCGACCAGGCACTGAGTGAACTCCAGCGGATGATTGACGAGATGGAAGACAGTATTAACGACATGCGCGGCGGCGTGACCGACCGGATGATGATTGAACGCCAGCAAAACATACTCTCCCGGATGCTGAGCGCCGAAGAGGCGATGGAGCGGCGCGGTGAGGAGGAAGAACGCGAAGGCCAGCTTGCCGAACCGTTCGATAGTGAACTACCGCCTGACCTCACTCTCGAGGAACTCCAGCAGGAGATCCGCTCAAGATTACAAGACCCTAACTACACCCGGTTCAGCGAAGAGCACCAGCGGCTGATTGAGCGCTATTTCGAGATGCTGCGCCGCATGGATGATGCCGCTATTCAATAAATTCCGGGGTTATGATGGGATAAAAAGAATTTCATCATACCCTCAAATACGCTGACAGCACGGTACCTCCTTTTTTCACTTTTCACTTTTCCCTTTTCATCACTTTTCTCCCTTTTCCCACAGGCACGATTCTCTTCATTTTTGTATGTTTGGGTCAACCCGACAACCATCGCTAAAACCACATCTTTTTTATGAAACGCACTCTCCAATCCCTTCTCACCCTACTGTTTTTTCTCGCCTGGCAACCCGCAATTTTTGCCCAGGAAGCCGTTCCGGAAAATTTCGGCCAATGGGTTGAAGATGGATTGGAAGAATGGGGAATTCCGGGAATCACAGTCGGTTTGGTGAAGGATGGAGAGGTGATTCTTACACAGGGTTACGGCATCAAAAAACTGAGCAGTGGTGAAGCGATTGATGAACACACCCAGTTTGGGATTGCATCCGTCAGCAAACATATGACCGCCACCGCGCTCGGAATTCTTGTGGATCGCGGCGAAATTGACTGGGATGACCGCGTGATCGACCATGTGCCCTGGTTTCAGCTCAGCGATGCGCACGCCACGGGCACCGTAACCATTCGTGATCTTCTCACCCACCAGGTGGGCGTAGGCCGGATGCTCGGAAACCGTCTTCAGTTCATGACCAAACGCGGAACAGAAGAGCTGCTTTACAGAATGCGCTACCATGAATTTGAGCAGCCGTTTCGCTCCCAGTACGTCTACAGCAATGTGATGTATACCCTCGCCGGACACATCATCAAAGAGGTTACCGGTTTAGAGTTTGGTGAATTTCTCGAAGAAGAGCTTTTCGGTCCGCTCGGTATGAGCCGGACCGTGAGTTCGATCAACGATCTGGATGAAGAAAATGCAGCCTGGCCGCATCAGGAAATCAAAGGAGAAGTCGTTGAAATCCCCCGCCGAAACTGGGATAACGCAGCACCCGCCGGCGGCGTCAACAGCACCGCTGCAGATATGACGAGGTGGATGAAATTTCAGCTCGGAACCCCCGGCAGCTATGGCGATACAGAACTGGTGAGTGCTGAAACCATGCAAGTGATTCAAACTCCAAAAGTATCGCAAAATATTGGCTCTGTGACTGCCCCGCAGCGATCGTACGGGTTCGGGCTCTCTATCACAGAATATAACGGGTACAGAGTACTATCACACGGCGGCGCAACCGATGGATTTAACACCGTATTTATGATATTGCCGGAACTTGAACTCGGCGTGATTGTCATCACAAATACCTTCAGCTCGTTTCAGCAGGCCGTTGCCCGCACCCTGATCGATCACCACATCGAATCGCCAGGTGACACCGACTGGAACAACCTCTACAGACAGAACTACCTGGCAAACTACGAGCGCAACATGGAGCGAAGAGAAGAGTTTGAAGCCAAACGGGAAAGCGGAACCTCCCCCACTAAACCGCTGAATGATTATGCCGGTGTTTATGAAGATCAGCTATATGACAATGCAGAAGTCTTTATGGAAAATGGCGAACTTGCGATCCGGTTTTGGGACGATGAAGACCTGACCGCCGACCTTGAACACTGGCACCACGATACGTTCCGCGTGATATGGCGTAATCCGGCACTGCGCGAAGATTTGCTAACTTTCAGACTCGGATTTGATGGCGGCGTAGAATCGTTTGACAAACGGTACGCCCTCAGGCCGGCGATGCTTCAGGTTGGAACGTATCCAACAAATTACTACCGGATCGTTAACTTCGAAAAAACAGAGCAGTAACCCTATGAGTGAGCATAAACCTGATCTTCTGGATGATATCATACAGTTTCTCGAAAACGAACAAGAGATGTACGGGCCGTTTTCCGTGAATGTGGGAGTTAAGAGTAAGCAAACGCTCTCTCCCCCGGATGATCAACCGGATGCAGAAGAAAAAAATGAGCCCGCATCTCAAACCAACTCCGAATCTGAGACCGAACCGCTTACAATTGATCAAAAACTGGAACATTGCCGTTCGCTCGATGAACTGAAAAATCTTTGTGAGGAATCAGACCAGCTAAAAACGGACCTCGAAGGAACAAACCTTGTGTTTGGAGTGGGAAATCCGAACGCAGATTTAATGATCGTGGGTGAAGCACCCGGCTTCAATGAAGATAAACAGGGCGAACCCTTTGTTGGGGCTGCCGGTCAGCTGTTGAACAAAATCCTTGCAGCAATAAATTTCAAGCGGGAGGATGTCTACATCGCAAACATACTAAAACATCGTCCGCCGGATAACCGGAATCCCACCGATGAAGAGCGCGGACGGAGTCTGCCCTTCCTCCTGAAACAGATTGACCTGATCTCCCCCAAAGTAATTCTATGTGTAGGGAAAATATCCGGCACTACACTTCTTGATCGGGATGAGGCCCTCAAGAATATGCGCGGACAGTTTTATCCGTTTCGCGGTGCGGAGCTTACCGTTACCTATCATCCGGCTGCTCTGCTCAGAAATCAGCAGTGGAAACGGCCAACCTGGGAAGATGTGCAGGCTGTGCGAAAAAAATATGATGAGCTCGGCGGTAAACCGTAGTGGTATCTCAATGGTGAACTATCCAAAGTCATCAGCTGAATCATTCATGTTCACACTGACCGGACTTAAGTCTACAGCTGTTGACACATCAGCACTAAATGTAAAACCGGCTTCTATTAAAGCTTTACGGCAGGTGTTCATTAAAGCAGTACGAACAACCGGGAGAGTGGCCTCCTGGTCTCTTGCATTAATCCAGAAATAGACCTGCAGCTCAACAAAATCGGGATCAAATCCTCTGATACTGACGGATGCCGATGGTTTTTTTAAAACACCCCTCGCCCCTTTCAAAGTCTGTTGTAATAGTGTGATAGCTGCCTGGCTGTCATCACTGTAATCGATACCAACAGTAAAACCACCCCGCCGTAAGCCATCCAGCGTATAGTTATGAAGGGGTTTGGTGAATAACTGTGCGCTTGGAATAAATACATCACACCCCTCACTGGTGCGAACATGAGTATGCCGCAGCTGTATGCTTTTGACCCGCCCCATAATTCCTCCCGATTCAATTACGTCATCGGAATTAAATGGCCGGCTGAAGGCGAGAAAAAAACCGGCCAGAAAATTTTCCCCGATATCTTTAAAGGCAAAACCGAGCATCACAGCAGTCAATCCGCCGCCGGCTACGAGACTCGCAGCCAATGTGCTGTAACCAATCAAATTTAAAAAGACCACAATACCCACAAAAACCGCAATGGTACTGATTAGTTTTCTGAAAAAATCGTGATGAGCAGCAGGCATTGAACTACGGCTCAGGATCTTAACCACAAGTTTTGCGATTCCTCTTCCTATAAAATAGATCAACAGGAAAATTGTGACTGCAATAATCAGCCGAGGAAGAAATCCAACAAATAGTTCTAATTCTGTAAAAAAAGATTCATAAAGAGTATCAGTCATATAAACAGAAATCTGGCTTCAGAGTTAGATGAAAGGAATGCATCTGAGAATTTTTGAATATAGTTCATTCGTTGCCAATCTGCCTATCACTTTTATGAATAAATGAACTGTGAAAATTCTGCCATTTCCTAAATAACATGGGCTGCATCCACACAGTTTTGTGGTTCTGCTACAGAATTAAAACTTATTAATAAAAACCATATAAACCTTAATATTTCATACTATAGGAATGCTAATCAAAGATCATCCGGTTATTTATACGTATGGAGTGTATCGCATTTAGATGCCATAATTTACTGAAACTTCTCAGATTTAAAGAAGTTGAGCAAAGTATCTCAAACTGGCACGGTAAATTCAACCAGGTAACCACGTGAAAATAAATCGTTTACGATATCTGTTTTTCCTTTTCATCCTTTGCGGGGTACTTAGCTGCGACTCCGGGCAATCACCGTTTGAAGATACTATACCTAAACACCGCCTCTCCACAACAGTTATCCCTGCTGAAAGTGGAACCATTCATCCCTCTGATGGTGAGTTTGAGTTTAATACCGGTATAGAAATTGAAGCCCGGCCCGCTGACGGTTTTATTTTTGACCGATGGGGTGGTAGTCTTTCTGGAAATTCCAACCCGGAATCTCTGGTTTTAAGTCAAGACAGATCCGTAACCGCTTATTTCGTGGAAAGAGATTACCCACTCGAAATTGAGATTGAAGGAGCAGGTTCCATAACGGAAGAGATTATTGCACGGGCAGATACGTCCGAAGTATCTGATTCTCTCGCTGTTCCGGCCACTACAGTGCGGCTGACGGCAGTTCCTGATGATGGCTGGTATTTTAGTCGCTGGGAGGGTGATCTCACCGGTTCAGATAATCCCGAGACAATATTTGTAGACAGCGAAAAGCGTGTATCTGTAATTTTTGAAGAAGGTGAACCGGGGGATTATATAATTGATATTGATATTGAAGGAAACGGTACGATTCAGCTGGATCCTGAGAAATCCAAATACGATGAAGGGGAAGAAGTTATTATTACGGCAACAGCAGAGTCTGGATGGAGATTTACAGAGTGGCAGGGAGATCTTACAGGCACTTCAAACTCTCAGACTGTGGAAATGTTTGACGATATAGAAGCTACCGCTCTTTTTTCAGAACTTGAAGAGCCTGCACTTTCTATTCGTCAGCAGCCGTCTGAAACTACAGCCGGTGAAGAGATGTTCCCTGCACCTTCCGTTGTGCTAACGGATGAGGTGGGCAATCCAGTTGAGGGAACAGAAGTCATAGTTTCTCTAAACAAAAATTCATTCAGTTCAGAATCTGAATTATCCGAAACAACGAACAGCGACGGTATCGCTGTGTTCAACCAGTTAATCCTCAACACAGCCGCTTCAGGATACGTTTTATCATTTGAAACAGACAGTGACGAAATTTCGGCCATTTCTTCCAGACCGTTTACTATTGTTGCCGCTGAAGGTGACGCAGCGAACAGCAGTGCAGACGTTCCTGACGGATCTGTGACATCCCCAACCGAAATTACCATCACCGTTCTTGACCGGTTTGAGAATAAGGTTTCCGGAGTTTCCAGTGATCTTGCGGTATCCATCAGCGGAGCAAACAACGCAAATGCGGAGATTACAGAAACTGAAAACGGCATCTATACTGCATTTTACACACCGATGCAGACCGGGACTGATGAAATTTCAGTAACGCTTTCCGGTGAATCAATCTCTGGCAGCCCGTTTAGCAGCGATGTAGCCGCAGGCCCGCCGGATGAAATGCAGGTCACACAACAGCCTGAAAATACTGTTGCGGGAGATGCAATTTCTCCAGCTCCATCGGTTCTTGTAACGGATGAATTTGAGAATCCGGTTTCAGGAGTATCTGTGTCTGCTGAGTTGTCAGGAGCGTCATTTACATCAAATTCTGAAACCACTGCAGAGACCAACAGTGAAGGAGTTGCCCGTTTTGAATCGCTGATTATTCATACAGCCGGAAATGGGTATAGAATTGAATTCTCTGCAGAAAACCTGGTACAATCTTCCAACAGCTTTAATGTGACACCTGCACAACCAGATCTCGCCTCTTCAACTGCAACAGTTCCGGATGGAGTTGCCGGTTCGGTTACTGAACTTAGAATCACCCTGGTTGATGCGTTTGATAACTCTGTTAGAGGGATGTCAGAAAATCTATCTATAGAAATTACGGGTGCAAACAGCCGGTCACTAACGCCAACAGAAAGTAATGATCCTGTCGTATACCTGGCTGAATACAGGCCTGAGCAAGCCGGAACCGATCAAATTGAAATTCTGTTTAATGGTGACCCGGTGGCTGACAGCCCGTACACAAGCGAAATTTCTCCTGCAGATATCAGTCCATCCGTTTCAACAGTAACAGCTGATCCTCTCGCTCTGTCCCCCGGAGAATACTCAACTGTAACCATAGAACTGCGGGATGAATTTGATAATCCGATTAGCGGTCTCGGGGATAGTGATTTCACAGTAAGTTTAGGAGAGGAAACGAACCGATCATCAATTGAAGAAACATCATCGGCCGGGGTATACGAATTTGAATTCACAAGTGAAATAACCGAAACCGTCAATGTATCCATTTCTGCAAATGGAGTGAACCTTGAGGATGAGCCGGAAGTTGAATTTCATCCGCCCATTCCTCACGAAATCATCATTGAGGTTCAGCCGCAAAATTCCAGGAGCGGAGAACCCATTGAAGGTCCACCGACCGTCCGGGTTGTTGATTCATCCGGGGACGGCATTCCTGATATTACAGTAACGGTATCTACAGAACGGGGTCAGAGCTTTGACTCTGGCACTTTAGTTGTACAGACAAACAGCGATGGAATAGCTGTTTTTGATGACCTTGTGCTCGTAACAACCGTGCGATGGTTTAACCTTGTATTTTCAGTAGATGAAGTTAATGATGTTGTTTCAGACCGATTCAGAGTCTCTTTCCGTTTTTGATTTACAGAAATACAGCACACATTAATCTGTCTCAAATTTGCCATTTATGTGATTATACTTCATTTTTAAGGCTTGTAGTTGCAGAAAAATCCATCACCAAAAATGGAGTACATAAAAGTGGCTGAAGACTCATTTGCAGGAAAAAAAGCACCCTATTCCCTACTCGAAAATATTCCGCGGCTTGTCGCATCTTACTATAGCCGGGAGCCAGATCCCAACCAGATTGAACAAACTGTATCATTCGGTACATCCGGCCACCGCGGCACTTCGCTGAACAATACGTTTAATGAAGATCACATTCTATCAGTCAGCCAGGCCGTTGTCGACTATCGAAATAAAAACCGGATTACCGGTCCGCTTTATCTTGGGATGGATACTCATGCGCTATCGGAACCGGCACTGATATCTGCCCTGGAGGTATTTGCCGCTAATAACGTTGAAGTCCGGTACCAGGAAGGTTTTGGGTACACACCAACCCCTGCCGTTTCACATGCAATACTGGCCTGGAATCGCAACAATCAAAATAATAAAGCCGATGGCGTGGTTATCACCCCGTCACATAACCCGCCTTCTGACGGAGGGTTTAAATACAATGCAGTTCACGGTGGCCCTGCCGGTTCCGACATCACCAAAGAGATTGAAAACCGCGCAAATGCATATCTTGAAGAACAACTCACGGGTGTTCGGCGAACTCCTCTTGAAAAAGCACTTCAAAAAAGCAGCACTAAACCGTTTGATTACGTTACGCCTTACATATCAGATTTAAAAAATGTGATTGATGTAGAGGCGATCAGCAAATCGGGACTTAAAATTGGCGCTGACCCAATGGGTGGATCAGGCCTTGCCTACTGGGAACCGATCGCCGAAATGTATAATCTCAATATCGATGTGGTGAATAAAGAGGTGGATCACACCTTCCGCTTTATGACGGTAGACAAAGATGGTAAAATCCGCATGGACTGCTCCTCCCCTTACGCCATGGCAAGCCTGATTGGGCTCAAGGATAAATACGACATCGCATTTGGCAATGATACCGATTTTGACCGGCATGGAATTGTAACCAAAAGCGGGCTGATGAACCCAAATCACTATCTTGCTGTTGCCATTCAGTACCTGTTTCAGAATCGTCCGGGCTGGAGCAGTGACGCAGCAATTGGCAAAACTCTTGTATCCAGCAGTATGATCGACCGGGTTGCAAAATCAATGGACCGCAGACTCGCTGAAGTTCCCGTTGGATTTAAATGGTTTGTAGACGGTTTGCTCAACGGAGAATATGGTTTTGGAGGTGAAGAAAGCGCCGGTGCGTCTTTTCTGAAAAAAGACGGGACGGTATGGTCAACCGACAAAGACGGAATAATTTTAAATCTTCTCGCTGCTGAAATCACTGCAAAGACCGGGAAAAATCCATCTGAACATTACGAAGAGCTGGAAACTCGTTTTGGCAGCCCCGTTTATGAACGGCTCGATGCACCGGCAACTCTTGAGGAGAAAAAAGTACTTTCCAACTTATCACCTGACCAGGTTCAGGCGAATGAACTGGCAGGTGAACCGATTCTTAAAAAACTGACCCGTGCGCCCGGAAATGATGCTCCGATTGGCGGACTGAAAGTAGAAACCGAGAACGGCTGGTTTGCCGCCCGCCCCTCGGGGACGGAAGATATCTATAAAATTTATACCGAAAGTTTTAAAGGGAAAGATCACCTGAAACAGATTCAGGATGAAGCCATCGCCATTGTAAACTCTGTTCTTGGTAAAACGTAAGAATCCGCCCTAACATTAATCTTCCAGCTGGAACATGACCGGGTTTCATTATGTACCCGGTCATTTTTTTATCTTTTTCAATCCATAGTTTTTTCATGGCAGACCAGATTCCTTTCTCATTTGATGTTGCTACAGTAACTGATATCACGAACCAGATCAAACAGATCCTTGAATCAAATTTCAGGGATGTTTTGGTAGAAGGCGAAATCAGTAACGTAAGCCAAAGCCGCAACGGCCATTACTATTTCACTGTGAAGGATGATCATGCCCAGCTTCCGTGTGTGGTGTGGCGCTCAACAGCGCAGCGAATGGATGTGGAACTCAGTGATGGCCAACAGGTGATCCTTGGAGGAGATATCCAGGTTTATGCCCCTCACGGGCGTTACCAGATGATTGTGCGCCTGGTTCAGCAGGCCGGAATGGGGCGGTTGCAGCAAAAATTCGAGGAACTTAAAAACAAGTTACAGAAAGAAGGCCTTTTTGATGATGCACACAAAAAACCGCTGCCTCCATTTCCAAGTAATATCGGTGTGATTACCTCTTCAACAGGTGCTGCCTTTCACGATATCCGGTCCACGTTTGAACAGCGATGGCCGCTGGCTACTCTCTATCTCCATCACGCCAGCGTGCAAGGCTTAAATGCCGCCGGGGAGCTGGCAGATGCTATTCAAACGCTATCTGAACATCCGGATATTGAACTTCTGATAATCGGACGTGGTGGCGGCTCTCTCGAAGATTTATGGCCCTTCAATGAAGAAAAAGTTGCGAGAGCGATTTACAACTGCCCGATCCCGATCATAAGTGCTGTGGGCCATGAAGTTGACTTCAGCATCAGCGATTTTGTTGCCGATGCTCGAGCCGCAACTCCAACCCAGGCAGCAATGATCGCTGCGCCGGATATCAACGACCTGCGAATGCAAATAGACGATTATGCTCATGGAATTGAGGTCCATCTGAAACAGAAAATTGATCGATATAAAGAGTATGTGCACCGGCTCGGACATTCACATGCCCTGCTAAAAGTACAAGACAGGATCGTACACATGAAACGAACAGTCGATACGCATCAGCGTACACTTCATCACCTGCAGCAGAAAATACGGCTGAATAAACGTGCTAAACTACAAGAAATCCTTCACCGCCTTGACAGAAAAAATCCAAATGAACCGATGGAGAGAGGGTTTTCCCGCGTGTGGCAAGGCGAAACCTGGATTCGTTCTCGGGAACAGTTTGATGATGGTTCTCCTCTGAAAGTAGAATGGCAGGACGGTGAAAAAACGATTACACCTTAATAAATCATGGAGCTGTTATGTGATGTGATTAACATCATTCCATTCTACTGAACCTGGTGTTCGTTCAGTGCAGTTGTAAATGTGTTATGTCCAAGTGCGCTGCTCACACGATTCAACGCAACATCATGATCCAGTGTAACCATAATATACACCTGGTGCACCGAATCGGATGTTTCGAAATGCTCTTCAGTAATTTCTATATCATCTATTAGTGAAAAATCCTGGACTGCATTTCTTAAATCAAGAATAAAAGCAGCATTTTCAAATTCCGAAACACCTGCCTGTTCAGCCTGTTCCACTCTCACTTCCTCAACAAATTGATCGACGGCAAATCTCAGATTTGCAATAGCTTGTTGAACTGCCTTTTCCCGTGCATTATCCCGGGATGTTGCTGCAGAAAGGCCAATACCGTTAAATCCGGCTGAGTCTGAATAGGATCTGTTGTTAAAGTCGTACCACTCTGGCCGGTTTATTTCTTCTGTTACTTCTACTTCGTCCGGAACGGTCTCTTCATCATCAATTGTAGTTTCAACCGTTGTACACGCGGAAAAAAGCAGCGCCAGCAGAGTAATATTAAGAAAGAGTGATTTCATCAGGGAGTGAGATTATAGTAGCCTACAGAGCCTTGTTCAGTTTTTATCTTTAGTTGTACGGATGTCTGATTACGAACTGCCCGGCTGAAAAGTTGTTCCATTTGATCGCTTCCGGTCAACTCCTCTCCGTTGATTTCCACAATTTGTGATCCAACCGGCACTCCTCTTCTGTGTGCCGGGGAGTCCGGGCTGATCTCCTCGATATAAAAATCGAACTGATCAGGATCTTGCGGGGATGAGAGCCCCTGAACCGTTAAACCAAACGGTTCAAACAGATGAAAAGAGATCCCGGAGTTATCGCCGGGAGCCGGACGCTCTTCGTAATATGGTTCATCCCGGGGTTCAATTTGTTGTTGATTATTTTGTGAAAGCTCTTCAGGTTCGGGTTCGGGTCGTTCAAGTTCTTTAAGTTCTGCTTTGATCTCGATTGTTTCACCATTTCGCCAAACGGTGAGTGTTATAGAATCACCCGGACGAAACATTGCCACTTTTTCCTGGAGCTGATTGGATGCATTTACCTGCTGGTCGTTCACGCCAAGAATTACATCAGAAGCTCTGAGCCCCGCAATTCCCGCAGCACCAGAATTATCTACATCTGATACGTACACTCCACGAATTCGATCTAATCCGGTACTCCGGACAAGATTACTGTCAACTGAACGAATCTGTACACCAAGCATTCCTCTGCGAACCGCTCCATGCTCTATAATATCCGTAGCGACTTTCATAGCAAGATTGCTGGGAACTGCAAAACCGTACCCCTGGTAGCTTCCGCTTTGAGTGGCAATAGCGGTATTGATGCCAATCAGTTCACCGCTTGTATTCACAAGAGCCCCGCCACTATTACCACGGTTGATTGCAGCATCGGTTTGAATAAAGCTTTCAATTCTGAGAAGATCATTGATGATGTCCACTTCCCGTCCAAGTGCACTCACGATACCCGCAGTTACTGTTGATTGAAGTCGGAACGGATTTCCGATTGCCATCACCCATTCGCCCACTTCCAGGTAGTCGGAGTTACCAATAGTAGCATGTGGAAGCCCAGAACCATCTATTTTGATCACGGCAAGATCCGTGCTTGGATCACGGCCAACAACTCTCGATTCAAAGCTTCGTTTATCTTCGAGTGTTACTGTAATCCCATCCCGGATTGCGTCTTCAACCACGTGATTGTTTGTGAGAATATATCCATCCGAAGAAATAAGCACACCGGAACCCACCGTTTGTGCTCTTGGCGGCATGAAACGACGCCATATGGAGCTATCTTCTTCCTCTTCACCCTCTCCCCGAAAATTCTGATTTCTTGTCGGTACGATGGTTTCGATGTAGACAACCGTAGGCGTTACATTCCTGGCCACAGAACGAAAAACAAATCGATCATCAATTTTTTCAAGATCTTCATTGGTCCAGACCGGTACATCGCTTCGGTTTACTTCTGTAAAACGAACCTCTGTGAGATCAACCGCAGACATATCCTGCCTGAGAAACATTACGATCATCCCGATGAGGATACCGATAAGAATCATGAGAATGCCGGATAGTAATCTGTTGCCTGAATTCATTTCATCAAAAGTTGTTCGAAAATCTTATCTGATTTCCGAGGTTTGATACCTTCGATATGGAAGGTAAAGTAGCGATCTAATATTGCGATCAATTTTTTTATTTCTCGTGAATCCATAACGATTCGCAACACGGATGCGTTTGTAGAATGCAGGGTTTTTTTAACAAACGCAAACTGGCCGGACGTCAATCTTTCCGAATGTTCATCCTCCGGCTCTTCGGAAACGGTTCCAGAGCGTATGTTGATAAATCCGCTGTCCCCGCCAGTGCTGTTCTCTGAAGGCTGAATTCCCACGCCAATGTATTCTGCAAGGCGTAGTTGTAAATAAGGAAACAGCAGAGCAGGTATCTCCTTTTGTTTATCGGCCCAATTCAGAAAAGTTTCAAGAAATCGATAAAGTTGTTCATTTACTTCATTTTCATGAAGAATTTGCCCGGTAAGCTCCATTGCAGACATAGTGAGAGCCATTTTCTCCATATCTACACGAAGTGAGTTCAGTTTGTGAGTATATGCAATATCTGAAAGTGTCTGAACAGAACGGCTCTGTTTGTAAAAAAACACGGTTTCCACAAGCTGTCCCGGAACCAGAAATGCGGCGAATTTACTTTTTGGTTTTCGGGCTCCCTTAGCAATTACAGCTACTTTCCCTTTTTCAAGTGTAAAAATCGTAGCGATAATGCTCGACTCGCTGTAGTCGACGGTTCTAAGTACAATTGCTTTGGTTTTAACCAGCATATCGCTTTGAATTAACCGGCCGGATAAAGGTTCGAAATTCCGTTAATCTTCGGACCGGTGATTGATCAGGTTTTTATCCTCCAGAAACTGAACCATCGCAGGCAGAAATGTTAATGCCGAAAGCAGCGTCATTCCAATCCCGATCACAGCCATAATTCCTATCGACTGCAGCCCCGGATGTACCGTAAAGAGAAGTCCGGCAAATCCAAGCATAGTCGTAAAAGATCCTATAGTGATATGCTGTCCCGTGCTTGAAAGAACATTCCACATACTTTTTGATCCCTCATCGCGGTACCGATGAGCAAGGTGAACGCCGTTATCGCAACCAATACCTAAAATAGCCGGAAGTACTACCAGATTGTAAAAATTGAATTTTAACCCAAAAATCAGTTGTATGCCAAACAGCCAGAGTAAACCAATTACCAGCGGGATCAGGGCAATCAGTGTCCATCGAAGCGACATAAACGAGAGTGATATACATATAAACACGATAATGAATGTAGCAATCACCATGTAAGGGCTCTCGGTTCTCATCAGGTCGAGCATTGTGGCTGCTACTATCGAGGTGCTTCCTGCATGATAGGTTTTACCGCTTTCCAATGTTATATCTGAGAGCTCATCTTTGAAAGCGATTGACTTCAATCCATCTGAGAGTCCCTCATTCGGATATACAATCACAAAACGGCCTATCTCTCCATCCCTGGTGATAAAACGGTTCTTCAAAAAGTCAGGAATCTGCTCTTCGGTCAGCGGTTCTGTAGTTTGCGAAGACTGCCGGAGTATATCCAGGTTCTCGTCCTGCTGGTTTACGATGAACGGATCCTGCAAAAGCTGACGAATGGTTGAAATTTTTTGGAGTTTCCTCTCCTGCATATCCTCAAACGGCGGAAAACGTTCCTGCAGGGCTTCAACATCCAGGATCATGGTATCGGGGTTGGTCCGTTTTCTTTCCCGCAGAATATCTACAATTTCAAACACGTCTTCATCGGTATCGGCCACAATAAATGCAGGATTCCGGCGATCACTTTCGTCTACTCCACGCGTAAACTCTCTGAATTCCCGGTATTCAGGAAACTCCGGTTCCAGGTTACCGAACTCATATTCAAACTCAAGGTTCGGTGAAAAGACGGTTACAATAACGGCTGTTAATATACCGAAGGCAACAATACTCCGTGCGTAAGGAAATCGCCTGAAGAGCGGTTTCATCACTACTTTTTCAGATCTGGGCGGGAGAAGAATCCAGTTCCATCGCTCAAATAGCACGAGCAGTGACGGCAGAACAAACAACATGCAAAAAAGTGCCAAAAGGATTCCCACACCAGCAATAAAACCAAATTCAGAGAATCCTCTGAAATCGGCGAACATCAATACAAATAATGCAAGTGCTGTTGTAAGTGCACTTACAATAATGGCCGTACCCGTTCGCTCATACGCCTGCAGGATGCTGTTTTCCACATTCAATCCGTCGGCCCTGAATTCGATATACCGGGCATAGTAGTGAATGCCGTAATCGATTCCCAGCCCAAAGAGAATCACAAAAAGAACGGAGGTCATTGTGTTGAGAACCCCGAGGTTAAAATAGGTGATTCCAAATGTCCACATCAAACTGACCAGCAGTGGTATACCGATCACAAGTACAGGAATCGGGGCGCGAATAATATGCTGAAACAGGGAGTGTTTTTGCAGGCGGGAATCTGTGCGCTTGTAATTGATATATTTTTTGATGGTAAAGTAGAGCAGCACCAGCAGGATAACGCTTGAAAAACCTGCCGCAAAACTGTTAATCACATCACTCATAATCGAGTCGAGTTCTGCAAGGTGGCGTTTCAGGCGGCCACCAAACTGCACTTCCATTTCCGGATGAAATGAAGCGGGGTCAAGCCGTTCAATCAGTTGATCGAATTCGGCAAACATATCTTCAAGGTAGGTGATATCACTTCGCGAGCCGCTTGGATACATTGTAAGAATAGCCAACGTACTGTCGGCATTTACCGGGTATTCTGATGGAACAAGCTGATCGTAGCTATCCTTAAAACGATCGATATTCTGCTCATCTTCTTCCTCTTCATCATCAAAATCGTCGAAATCAACCAGAAACGGATTGGCTTCCTCTTTGGCAGCCTCAATCTCTTCACGTAGATACTCTATAATCTCATCCAGTTCGTTCTCTGTAGCCAGGTAGAGGGCGTTATCTTCAAGAAATTCGGTGTCTCTGCGAAACTGGGCGCCGGTAAAGAATGGTGCGTTGCGCCGTTCATAGTGAAGCTGCATTGCTTCTTCGGCAAGACGCTCGGCAAACGCAACGTTAGCTTCAAAACTCGGAGATCGAACCGCCACCTCCATTTCGGTTTCTCCTCCGGAAGTCTCTTGTAACTTCTCCAGCGCCAAAACATTCGGATTTGTAGGCGGGAGAAGATTTGCAAGATCTGTATCCACCGTAAGCTTTGATGCGTAAAAACCAGAAACTAACGCAACAAGGAGCGCAATCATAATCACCCAATACGGGTGCCTGATATTCAGCTTAACGAGTGGTTTAAAATACTGGGTAATTTTTAACATAGTGTTGATCTGTCAGGCAGCTAAGTACAAAAAATCATACCTGCAAGGTATTGTCACAAAAGTTGTTAATTGAATAATGAGAGGCATTGATCCGCTTCGGAGTATATCCGTTGCAAGGGGTTAAGTTCTCGCAATTTTTAAGGTTGTTAGAGTCCAATACAACTTGCGGAAATGTGATTATTATGGAAGCCATCGGGTAGTTCAGAGGATTGCATCATATCATAAAACAAGCAATGAAATGTACTTCAATTTCGGATAGGATGTAATTCAAAATTGTCATAATCCGCTTTTGTAAAGGATCGGGTATCATCAGATGCGCTTAAGATCAGAAGAGCAATTGGCCGCCGCGGAGGTTTCTCACCAAAAAAGTGTTTGTAATCTTCCACCAGATTCCGCTCAAAAGTCTGCCACTCGCCCCTGTTCTCCAGTCCTGTACCTACCACCACAATACGCTGGTTGCCCCTCAATTTTGAGAATTCTGACCCAACGGGGTGTTTGGAACTCCAGGTATATCGAATTGTGATTGGTACGGTCCTGAAAAACAAGCGGCCGGTATCGAACACCACGTATACACTTGCGGCCACATCATTCCGGCTGCTGCTGTTCTCATCACCGCCTTCAGGAATATCAAAAATACGCCAATCCCACTTCAGAATCGGAGTCTCATGTATATCAAGCCCTTCTTTATCAATCAATGGGAAATTGAGATGTTTGGCTTCTATACCTTCAAACCTCAAAAATTTATTACTGTTTTCCTTTACAACACTGTACTTATATCCGCTTCTGTCGCGCTCACTGTAAGTCGCCGGTATGGCATCTCCGTCACGGTTATACCATTCGTCTGGAATAGTGCCAACTTCGTAGTGCTGAAAGTCCTCGAGATACACAACTCCGTTATCACCAAAACGAATGTTATTAATCGCATCTCCGTCAAAATCCTGAGCAACCACCACACCGGTTATACCAAACGAAAGAAGTGCTGTGATGAATACTTTACTTATTTCTTCTAAAAACATTTCTGTAGATTTATATATCGGGAATATTTCTTATTTTCGCATCCACAACGGAAAAGCTGAGCGTAACGTATCTTTATATCTGTTTAAGTTTGCATGAGGTATTAAGTTCCCGTCATCAAACATACGCACAAATTCTGTTTTTGTTAAACCTGATCTGCACAGACTTCTATAAATTCCGTTAAACAGCAAATTTATTATGAATCAATCCTTTGCCAGGCGGGGCATCAAAGTAATTGGAGTTACCCTGCTGATCTATGCGCTCCTTGTTGCACCGCATGAAGGTGAATTCTGGCCATTTAGTATTTACCCGATGTTTTCCCAGGCCGGCAATCCGTGGACCCGCGCGATGGTTCTGGATGTCACCGATAAACCGGAAATGGATATCTGGGAAGAGCACCTGCTGCAAAACCGAACTGCCGATGTGGTTCCTGTAGGAACCTATGGAGTAGACCAGATCGACTTCTCCAACTTCGTAACCAAAACAGAACACTGGACCGAACAACGCCAGCGGGCGCTGATCCATATGTTTGGCAGCGAGGCCATTGCCGGCAGACGCTGGATGGTGACAAAAGTTCGGGGAGAATTGATCGGGCGGGATTCGGTTGCCATTGAGATTAAGCCATTTATTCTGATTACCTCTGACAGTACCTTCACGAATCCCAACCTTCCGGCATCAGAGTATGGGAGGATTGAATAATGAAGTGGACAGAAAAAATCTCGTATCAGCTTTTTGAGCCTGATCGTGATCAGTCACCCGGTGAAGTGATCTTCTTTAAGCTTTTCGAACTATTTGTCATCTACTATACCATACGCTTCGCCTGGGAATGGGGAATATACACCGAACTCAGAAATACAGAAGTTGTACTGGCGCTCGGAGTTGCCAATTATTTTGATATTTCCATTTTCTTTGAGAACTATCTCGCAATTATCAACGCAGCTTTCATCACCATACTGTCGGTTGCATGCTATTTCAGGCTCGGGTACAAATGGCAATATATGGTTGTGATGGTGCTGCTGCATGTTCAGTATGTTGCCCGCTTTTCACAGGGTGAAATTCCGCATAGCCAGAACCTGATCGGAATGTCGGTTTTATGCTTTGCGATTGGTGCCATCTGGTTTCCCGATAAGAAGCAGATGCCGCGTTTTGTGATGGGTTCAATCATCTTTTTTATAGGTTTGGGATATACATCAGCCTTCTTTGCAAAATTGATTGGAACCGGAATCAATTGGTATGATGGCCGTCATCTCTGGCTCTGGATTGGTGAGAAAAGCATTGATATACTCTCACGTGAAGGTGTTTACAACCCAAACTTTTTACAATCGATGGCGCTGCAAAGTACGGCTGTAGCATCAGTTATACTTCTCATTGGATGGTTCACGGAGTTTATCGGGTTTACGATGTGGTGGAAAAAGATCAGACCCTACACAACTGCCCTGCTGATCGGAATGCATTTTGGCATCACAATGACCATGAACATCCGGTT
The DNA here is from genome assembly GCF_003390325.1 of Rhodohalobacter sp. SW132. NCBI lineage: Bacteria > Pseudomonadati > Balneolota > Balneolia > Balneolales > Balneolaceae > Rhodohalobacter > Rhodohalobacter sp. SW132. Next base: position 205,002 of record NZ_QUOK01000006.1, read on the forward strand.
TGATGCATTCGTAATTCAACTGATCTTAGTCGGATTTCCGTGGTACATCCTCATCGATCGTTACGTAAAAACCACACCCCGGATGTTGCAAAAATGGCTCTAAATTACAGGTAATCATTTTTTTTGGTTTCAATCTACCTAACCGGGTTCTTCCTGTAAGCGTCAACTCACGTGAGCATCTGACCTGTTTTTTTGCTCCTACGTTATCAGAAACAGCACCTGGCCGATGTAACGATACTTCGAAAAGCAGTATAGCTGTAGATTCCACTCATTCCTTCGTATATTACACAGATGGAAAAAGAACTGAACGTAGCAAAAAAAACTGATCTCAAGTCACTCACAACAGCGGAATTGAAGGAGTTTACCGATGATCTCGGTTTGATGGGCTATCGTGCCGATCAGCTCACACAGTGGCTTTATCAAAAAGGAGCTTCTTCATTTGATGAAATGACGAATCTCTCCAAAGATCTCCGCTCAAAACTGAACGAAATAGCTGAAGTTCGCCGAATCCGCATTCACAGTAAGCAACAGTCGAAAGATGGCACCATCAAGTTCTTGTTTGCGCTCGACGGACCGGAAGAATACAAAGTTGAGGCTGTACTCATTCCTGATTTTTATCCGGACGGTGCCGCAAACCGGCTGACAGTCTGTGTATCCTCACAGGTGGGCTGCATGTTTGGCTGCTCGTTTTGTGCTACGGGTAAAATGGGATTTTTCCGAAATCTCACACACGGCGAAATTGTTGACCAGGCGCAGATTATCAATGAAGTAGCTGAGGAGAAGTATGGAAAGAAAATTACCAATATTGTCTATATGGGAATGGGCGAACCACTCCATAATTTCAAAGCAGTTACTGAATCTGCGCGAATGATCTCGAGTCCGTTAGGTATTGATCTCTCCCCAAAACGAATTACCGTATCTACTGTGGGGCTTACCAAACAGATCAAACAGCTTGCAGATCTTGACCTTGGCGTAAATCTTGCAATCTCTCTCCATGCGGCTGATGACGAAAAACGAAACGAAATCATGCCGATCAACAGCAGCCTGAATCTTGAAAAACTGGAAGAAGCAGTACGCTATTTCTTCGACCGAACCGGCCTTTCACTTACGTATGAATATCTGCTTTTTGATCATTTTAACGATGATTATGCAGATGCTAAAAAGCTCGCTTCCATAGCTCGCTGGGTTCCAGCAAAAGTAAACATCATCATGTACAACAATGTGGCCGGTGTTGAGCTGAAGCGCGTACGGGAAGAACGGCTCAACCGGTTTATGAAGGAGCTGGTGAAACAGCGTGTAACGGCAACCGTCCGCCGCAGCCGCGGTGATGATATTGATGCCGGATGTGGTCAGCTTGCCATCCGGGAAGGTCAGAAAAAAGGAAAAAGCCTGGCAAAGGAGAATTGAGAGATCAGAGAAACAGCCAGGGAACTGCTATAACTCTGCCGTAACTTGTTTTTTCACCTCCCTCCTTACCCGACAACTTCCCGCCATCGGTTCGGATGAGTGGGTAAACCCAAATTTCTTTAGAACCTCTTTTTAATAGAAGTCACCTTTCCATTTAGGTTCAATTCTAATCCTACCTGTTAGAATTCAAATAACAATCCAAAGTTTGAAGAATCTATTCATACAGCCAGCCAGCTTATCCTACAAACAGTGGCTTGATATGACGCTGGTACAAATTGTCAGTTACGCGAGCTGAGATTCGGGACTGATTTTCCACCAACAGATTGATGAAGGATTCACCCTGCTCAGCCGCAATTTTATAGGAGCAATGAAAAAACTGCCTCAGCCCGGAATGAAATTTTGGATGATCCGGATTATGCTCAACAGCATCTACGATCTGCTGACCGGTCCATTTAGAAAACTCAGAAGGTGTTGGCAGCTCTGATTTATTTATATCAATCACAGGAAGATAGGGACCGGTTAACTCATCATACCGGTTGTAAGCCTCACTGTATATTTTATACACCATATTGAGACCTTCTTCGCCCGATTCTGCCAGGCCAATCAGTTCCTCGAGCCAGGTAGTTCCTGATGTTTTCAGATGAAGTCCTGTATCGTGATCTGTAATCAATTCCCGCATTTTAGGATACAATGAGAATTTATCACTGCCTGAATGTACACTTAGTTTCAGATTATCCGGAAGGTTAAACTCTTTTATGGCATAGTCGATGACCCACAGATCTTCATCAAATTCCTTAACGAATTGGTCGATATCACCCACATAATCCACGCCTTTATAAAAATCACCCGTAAATTTGGGCGCAATGGTGTGTAGCTGAACATCATGATCTGCCAGGGCTTTCAGGATAAAAAACAGTTCTACGGGTGTTTGGGGAGTTTCAACCTCGTCCATTGAAATTTCAAAGACCGCTTCACCATTAGTTTTATTATTTTTGATGTATTGATACAGTTCAGCAGCTTCCTGGATTGCATGAAGATATTGATCACACCAATTTTGAAGAAAAGTTTCACTTACATTGAATGATTTTGAGATGCCGGGAATCGATACCTCACCGGTTAGTGATTTATTGTTGTTGATAAATTCTTCTTTATCAGATTCATCTGCTGGTTTCCCAATGTAATCAGCCACGTCAATGGTGAAAAAATTTGATGACTGAATGTAGGGATCCACGATTTTTCTTGTGATGTGATCGGCATCCACAAAATAGGGTTTATCCCATTTTAATTTCTTTATGGCGGAATCAGCCTCCTCCCTCACTTCATCATGATTTGTGCCTATGATTTGATGCTCTCGATGAGATTTATTCCACACGGGATAGATCGTAACACCATCACCATTATTCGCATTTAAAACTGCTTTTAATTGTGCTTCGCCTTCTTGTCCAAATCTGTCACCGGTGCCAATTGAGTATTTTCCTAACATATTCAGTTATTTTTGATTTAATCGATGCTTTTTTTATCTGTGATGTCAATGGGGCAATAGTCTGTTCCTTTGATGCACTTTTCCCAGTGACCTTTATGGTTCGTTATTCAACTATATTTTTTATATCACTACTGTACAATTTTTTGTTTAAGATCAAGGTTTAATTCCCTGATACTCTCTATTACAAGTTCCGCCATTTTTCTGGCTCCCAGTTCATTAAAGTGTGTATCATCTTCGAGTCCATTGGGATAATTCGGATTTTGACCGGGTTCAAGATGATTGTAAAAAAACCTGGATTTTTCGGGTCCCAGACTTTTTAAAAGCTCCTGGCTTTTTCTGTCCATATCAATCAGCGGTACATTTTCAGATTGTGCTACTTCACGCATCAGTTCGGAGTACAGCTCGTGAGTATCCACTAGGTCACCGTTTTGATCAAAATGCCGGCGCGCAATCGGGGTTAGCAATACAGGTTGCGCATTACGCGCCAAAGTTTCTGTGACGTATTTCACCAGGTTCGTTTGATACTCTTCTTTAGTAGTGGATTGTGGTTTTGATTGAACTTCATCATTATGACCAAACTGAATAAATACGTAGTCCCCTTCATTCAGATTCTCTTTTATGGGATCCCATCGGCCTTCTTCCAAAAACGTACGCGTGCTTCTTCCATTTCTGGCGTGATTCTCAACCACAACATCAGATTCGAAATAATGTGCAAAGGGTGTACCCCAGCCAGTTTCGGGATAGGCGCGGACCTCCTTCTCCGACATTGTTGAATCCCCAATCATGTACACTGTTACTCCAGTAGTACTTGGATCAATAGATACTGCACTGATCAACCATAGACTAACAAGTAAAAGTAAAAACTGTTTGATATTCAAGAGCAAGTTGTTCTGCATTTTGAAGAGTACAAATTCTATAGCTTTACCGGTTAATTTAATTAACCAAAAAAAACTATTAATACGAAATCAGATTTTAGATTCTCTACAGGCCTTCATGGCGATCTATTAGATATATCAGGATTATTTCCATATCAATGAGCGTAGAAATAGACCAAAAACGGGCCTAATTATGATATTAAGCTGACAGAAAATTTTTTGTGCAATCGGTTGTATGAGATCCATTAAACAGTTCCGGAATTGAGAGCAAATATTAATTCCCAGGTTAATCTTCTGATCAATGGGAATGGTCGCCAGGTTTGAGCATTGGCACCCCTCTTTTGCATAGCTGAATAGAAATTCCCCATGGATCTTTCAGCATGACTATATGGGATCCATCTTCCAGGTGGTCTTCGGATACAAGTGCAGCACCTGCATTTACAAGTCTTTTTTTATCACTATCCGGGTCATCTGACACAAATGCCAAATGCAGGTTTAATGGGTCCATTTGATGATAATCCGGAATATTGTCAGGCGGATTCTTATAAATCTCAAGCATCACATCCCCACTGTCATCTGCTAAAAATGATGTGAAAGGCGCTTTCTCTTTTCGACTGACAGCCTCCAAGCCAACATGTTCAATATACCAGTCAGCCATCTTTTCCGGCTCTTCTACATTTATAGCAAAGTGTTCAATTTTCATATCAATCTCTAAATTTAAGTGAATATAGAATTCGTAACAATTGGCAATAAACTACAGACTACATCTTGTCGATTCATAAATATTGTGTGAAAATAAAGGAAAATATATATATAATGCGCAATCGATTACATTATAAGTCAATCAACTATGCCATGTCTATTAATTATACTGTTCGATTTGCTGCAAATCCAGATGACTTTGACACTTATGACAAGCAAAAGATCAGGGATGATTTTTTGATCCAGGATCTTTTTACGGATGGTGACGTCAACCTGATCTATACCCATTACGATCGTTTTATCGTTGGTGGTGCCAAACCGGGGAGCACTCCGCTTAAGCTCGAATCAATTCCGCCCCTAAAAGCAGACCATTTTCTTGACAGGCGGGAACTTGGGATCATCAATGTGGGAGAAACCGGAATGGTTACTGTTGATGGTCAGAAGTATACACTTGATTATAAGGAAGCTCTGTATGTGGGCAAAGAATCAAGAAGTGTGCAATTCGATCAGTCGGATGGCAAACAGCCTCTGTTTTACCTCAATTCTGCACCTGCACATCACCTGTATCCCACAAAAAAAATTACGCAGGACGAAGCTGAAATTGTTGAATTGGGATCTCTTCAAACATCCAATCACAGGGTCATCCGTAAATTAATTGTACACAGTATAGTAGAAACATGTCAGCTTCAGATGGGAATGACACAACTCGAGGAGGGCAGCGTATGGAACACCATGCCGCCCCATGTACATGACCGGCGTATGGAAACCTATTTCTATTTTGAGCTTCCTGAAGACCAGGTTGTTTGTCATTTTCTTGGCGAACCCGACAATACGCGGCATATCTGGATGAAAAACCAGCAGGCCGTTCTATCACCTCCCTGGTCTATCCACTGCGGCTCAGGTACAAGCAACTACACATTTATTTGGGGAATGGCCGGCGAAAACCTGGATTATAGCGATATGGATAAATCTAAACCTACTGAACTGCGATAACGACTTTACAATTTAAAAAGCAAAATCATGAGTTCATTATTCGATTTATCGGGCAAACGGGCACTCGTGACGGGTGCAACACATGGGCTCGGAATGGCGATGGCGAAGGGACTGGCTGAAGCGGGGGCTGAACTTATCATAAACGGTACCACCCCTTCCCGAATGGAAAATGCTGTAGAAGAATATGAACGTGAAGGCTACGAGGTGCACAGTTTCTTATTTGATGTAACCGATGAGAAAAAAGCGGCAGAACATGTGGATCAAGTTGAAAAAGAGATTGGCCCCATCAACATTCTGGTTAATAATGCCGGTATTATAAAACGCATGCCGCTGAAGGATATGGATGTTCAAGAGTACCGGAAAGTGATTGACGTGGACCTGACAGGCCCATTTATTATGGCTAAGCAGGTCGTTCGGCACATGATTCCCCGCAATGAAGGAAAGATCATTAATATTTGTTCGATGATGACCGAACTCGGCCGTGATACGGTGGGAGCCTATGCGGCTGCAAAAGGCGGTTTGAAAATGCTGACGAAAAGTATGGCGACAGAATGGGCCCGGTACAATATTCAGGCAAACGGTATTGGCCCGGGATATTTCGCCACATCCCAAACTGAACCAATCCGAAAAGATGGACACCCGTTCAACGATTTTATTATCAACCGGACGCCGGCCGGACGCTGGGGAGATCCATCTGATCTTGCAGGAACGGCTGTGTTTCTATCCTCAAAAGCCAGTGATTTTGTAAATGGACAAATTATTTATGTGGATGGTGGAATTCTTGCCACCATCGGTAAACCTGCCAATGAAGACTAATCATTCTGATGACCGATACGAAACAGATCAAAACAATGATGAAAAATTGCAGCTACTGGCATAACTGTCTCTATACCATATTCTAATCCATGAAAAGTAAAAAAACCACAATTCATGATATTGCCAAACATCTGAACATTACCGCATCTACGGTATCCAGAGCGTTAAAAAACAATTCACGTATCAGTGATGCCACCATTAAATCCGTTCGTGAAGCTGCAAAAGAACTGAACTATCAACCCAACAATATTGCCGCAGCTCTTCGCAAAGGAAAAAGTAATATCGTGGGAATTATCATTCCCATGGCCGACAGAAACTTCTTTGCGTCAATCATTCGGGGAATCGAAGAAATTGTAAATGATGCCGGTTATAACGTAATTATATGCCAATCAAACGATTCTCCGGAAAAGGAAAAAGCTAATATTAGCACACTGCTTGAATCTCAAGTCGATTGTATTATCGCCTCGTATGCTAAAAAGACCACCGACTTTTCTCATTATAAGGAGATCGTTGAGCGTGATGTACCGCTGATTTTATTTGATCGTCTTCACGAATCACTCGAATTACTTGATGTTGATGCTGTAGTGATAGACGACTACCTTGGATCTTATAAAGCTACGCAGCACCTTATTGAACAGGGTTGTCGAAAAATTGTCCATTTTTCCGGCCCGCAGCATGTAAGCATTTACAAGGAACGTACACGCGGTTATATGGAGGCGTTAATCCAAAATGGAATCAGCTTAGATAAAAGCCTGGTACTTGAAAGCAATCTGAAATTAGATGCTGGCAAACAGTTAGCTAATGATCTGCTTACCTGGCAAGAATTGCCTGATGCAATCTTTTCAGCCAGTGATTATGCGGCTATGGGAGCTATGGGAGTTTTGAAAAAGAACCAGGTTAAAATTCCGGAACAGATTGCCATTGTTGGATTTAGCAATGAACCCTTTACCTCATTTGTTGAGCCATCACTAAGTACAGTTGATCAGCACAGCAAAAAGATGGGAGAGTATGCTGCGCGTATATTTCTGGATATAATGAATAACAATAATAAAACTCATACTCCCACTAAAACAGTACTGAAGCCGGAATTGATTATCAGAAATTCATCTCTGAAATCGAAAGATTGAATAACCAAATAACATTATAAACAAGCTTATACCATATGAAACCATTCCTGAACGAACATTTCTTACTGGAAACAGATACGGCAAAATCACTCTATCATGATTACGCCTCTCCACAACCTATTATTGATTACCACTGTCACCTTCCACCTGATGCTATCGATCATGACAAGAATTTTGATAATCTGACCAAGATATGGCTGGATGGTGACCATTATAAATGGCGGGCGATGAGAGCATTCGGCATTGATGAAAAATACATCACGGGTGATGCACCAGACAAAGAGAAATTCCTGAAATGGGCAGAAACTGTCCCGTACACCGTCCGGAATCCACTCTATCACTGGACGCATATGGAACTCAAAAACTACTTTGGTATTGATAAATTGCTGAATCCGGAAACGGCTGAAGAGATCTATGATCAATGTACTAAGGATCTGCAAAAACCGGAATTTAGTACGCGGTCACTCCTGAAACGAATGAATGTAGAGATTGTATGTACAACTGATGACCCGGTTGACAATCTTAAGCATCATCAAAATATCAGTAAAAATCCTTTTGGTATAAAAGTTCTCCCGGCTTTTCGTCCGGATAAATCCTATGCGTTTGATGAACCGGGAACGTACAACAGCTATATTGACCAACTAAGTGATGTGAGCGGTATTGAGATAAAAACGCTGACTGACCTGTACGATGCACTCCAAAGCCGGATTGACTACTTTCATGATAATGGATGTAAACTTTCGGATCATGGACTGGAAAAAATCGTTTATGCAAACCTTTCTCCTTCCGAATTGGAGGATGCATTTAAACAAGTTCGCAAAGGAAATAAACTGAGTATCGACCAAAAATATGGGCTAACCTATGCTATTCTGATTGAGCTTGGAAAAATGTATGAAAATATAAACTGGGTCCAGCAATACCATCTTGGGGCACTGCGAAATACCAATGACCGGATGCTAAACGAACTGGGTCCTGATACAGGATTCGATTCCATTGGTGATTTTTCCCAAAGCCGGAATTTATCCCGCTTCCTCAATCAGCTTGATTCAACCGATCAGCTTGCGAAAACCATTCTCTACAATCTGAATCCGGCTGACAATGAAGTGATGGCGTCCATGATTGGCAATTACAACGACGGTTCGGTAAAAGGCAAGATGCAGTACGGCTCAGCCTGGTGGTTTTTGGATCAAAAAGATGGCATGGAGAAACAAATGAATACTTTGTCAAACATAGGGCTTTTAAGCTGCTTTGTAGGTATGCTGACTGATTCGCGAAGCTTCCTTTCTTTTCCGCGGCATGAGTATTTCCGCAGGATATTGTGCAACCTGATGGGCAGCGATGTGGAAAATGGAGAACTGCCAAATGATCTGGATCTATTAGGTGAAATCGTTTCAGATATCTGCTATAACAACGCAAACGAGTATTTTGATTTTTAAAACGCAATCAACTATGAAATAAGTAAATGCTTTTGGCAAGATATTACATCACCATACTCATTTTAGGGAATCTTTGTATACGCAAATAATTCCGTTTGATCTAATGTCCGGGGTGTAATAAACAGCATGGCAGTATCTTTAACTGCCATTGAAACTCTGCATAAATTGGAACTCGTATCGCAGATAATTTCATTGATGAGTTTACAACCAAAACGTACTGAAGAAAACAATAGCTTTTTGTCAACTATCCAACACAATATCATATCACCAAAATCTAATCCATTATTACCGTAACCACATCATTTTATCATGAAAAATCTATTTGATCTGTCAGGCAAAATTGCAATTGTAACCGGTGGAAATGGTGTATTGGGAGGTGCAATGAGTGAAGGACTTGCCAATGCAGGTGCAAAAGTGGGAGTATTGGGCAGAACTGAAAAAACTGTTCAGGAACAGGTCGATAAAATTAATCAATCTGGTGGTGAAGCTCTTTCATTAATTGCTGATGTACTGCAAAAAGATGATCTCAAAAAAGTACGTACACAAGTTGAAGAGAAATGGGGGCAGGTTGATATTCTTGTAAATGCTGCAGGTGGAAACATGCCCGGTGCAACCATCAACCCCGACCAATCTTTTCTTGATATGGACGATCAGGCACTCTCGAAGGTAGTGGATCTGAATTTTAAGGGAACCTATTTACCTTCTAAATTATTTGCCGAATCGATGATTGAGAATAAACGCGGTGTGATTGTCAATATCTCATCAATGGCCGCTCAACAGGCAATTACACGGGTAATGGGGTACTCTGCAGCCAAATCGGCGGTTGACAATTTTACCCGTTCACTCGCAATTGAAACAGCTCTTAAATATGGTGATGGAATTCGGGTTAATGCGATTGCACCGGGATTTTTTATTGGAGAGCAGAATCGTGATCTGTTACTGAATTCCGATGGAAGCCTTACAGATCGTGGTCAAACCATTATCAACAATACACCGATGCAACGGTTCGGAGAAGCAGAAGAATTGATAGGTACTGTAGTTTGGTTATGCAGCGATGCTTCCTCGTTTGTTACCGGCACAGTGATTCCTGTTGATGGTGGATTCAGTGCCTACAGCGGAGTATAACAAGCTTCTAATTTGAACTGGCAGATCAAAAACCATATATAATTAGAGGGCTTTGCAAAACCAGGGATTTTGTCATAGTTCAAGACCAGAGTGGAATCGGAACCGGAGCGTATGTACAATACGTGAGGATTTCGATTCCACGATAACGCCGAAATTTGACGAAAGCACGGTTTTGCAAAGCCCTCAATTAGATAAAAATACATTTTATATGATCCGGAAAACGATCTGCCTCTATAATTTTATGCCTGATTATGCATTATTATTCAGGTATGAGTGAAGGTAATTCGATAAGTTTTGGTTCTGAAGAATTCTCAGAATTGATTTCGTTCAATAATTGCCCCATTGCTTTCTCACCCAAATGAAACGTTGGCTGATCAATGCATAGAAAAGGAGATGAGAGATAGTTGTTAAAATCACTTTTACCAAAAGAGAGAAACTGGACCTCTTTTGGATCGATATTATGCTCTTTCATACTTTTAAGCACACCTAATCCAACCGGGTACGTGACGGTAAACAAAGCTTTTGGTACTCCATAATTCTCGAGTAATGTTTCAAAACCTTTATATCCGTCATCTTCACTGAACCCACCTTCAACAATACCTTTTTGATTTATTTCAAGACCGGCTTCTTCCATTGCATCCATGTAACCTCTCTTACGATCTTTACCAATTTCCACGTAATCATACCCGGCAATGTGGGCAATATCGGTATAGCCTTTTTCAATAAGTTTTTTTACTCCAAGTTTTGCACTTTCGCGATCACCCGCTTTTACGTAGCTGAATCCTGCATCTTTAATTCCACGATCAAAAAAGACCAGGTTGATACCCATCTTTTGTAATTCCTTAAACCTTTCAGGATCTTTCGTTTCCTCTGTTACAGAAATTAACAGACCATCAACACGCATCTCCATCATAGTTTCAAGTAACTTTTTCTCCTGTTCCTCATCTTCAAAAGAAACACCAAGAAATATTTCGTACCCGTTACTTTTGGCAGCTCTGTAAATTCCCTCCATCACAGAGGCAAAGAAAAAATGAGCAATCTTTGGAATGATAACTCCAATAGTTTTCGATTTGGAAGATGTGAGCGATCTGGCAACAAGATTAGGACGGTAGCCCAACTTATTTGCCATCTCCTTAACTTTTACTTTTGTGCCCTCCGAAATATCGGGATGATTACGTAAAGCTTTAGATACGCTGACTTTAGTAATATTCAGTTTTTCCGCAATATCAACTAATCGAACATTTTTCATCAAATTTCCAGTTTAATTATTTATGTATTGATTCTGATATAGGATCAGTTTTCACCTCAGTAGTTGTTAAACGGCCTCCCAATTTCAGTCGGTAAATGGAGTTTAGTTTAAAATTAAACAATAACTATATATTCTTGCATTCCTTTTTTTAAAAAACAGCCCTTCAAGACAGAGACAATAAATCAGGGAATTTAATTACACGGTGTATGGATAAAAAATCTACTCGCTGATCCTGATCATTTTCCGGATTTTATTATCGGGTTCTATATTGAAGTATTTAAGTTAGTCTATCGTTTGTTCATAGATCAGCCGATCCGTAGGCCTTCCATCAATTTCATCAACAAATTTTTCACCATCTGTACTTCCTGACCCTGTAAGGTAAGCGGGTATAAGGTCTGATTTGCCATATCGCGTTGCAACGAGGTGTAGTAAAGCCAAAGGTTCAAGAGCATCAAACCTTGCATACTTATGTTTAGCAGTCGGCAAAAAATATCCTTTATGAAATCTCTCTGCAACTATATTATTTCCAATTCTTTCTGCAAGCTGCAGGAATGGCTCTTCACCTGTTAACTGATAAATATCAAGTACAGATATTAAAATATCAGGATCCGTAATGGAGGTTGCAAAATTTAAAGCTGGTGTATCAAAAGGAGTTGATCCCGGATCTCCCAGGCCTTCATCTATAAACATATGCCTTAAAACGTTCCAGATTTTGCCGTCTCCATTGGTTAATCTCACTGCCCGGGCATACGAAATCATCATGGTTCCATCGGGTTTCACGGATCGAAATTCAGTACCTTTTTCCCCGTAATATCCGGTTCTTGGATAAGTTTCACCGGTTAAATCTCTTCCATCTGCCCACATAGGAAGAAATGAGTTGTCCTCAGGACTGTAAGCATAGTGAGCCAGTGCTTTCATACCATCGACAGTCCACTCAAGAAAATCCTGGCCGATTTCTGTGCCATGGAGTTGTTCAGCAATATGGAGTAAGATTACTGCGCTTTGCCCATAAATAGTGCGTACACGGCCGCCCCACAATACATTTCCCTCCAATGCAATATCTCCATACACACTGCCAAATTGATTTTTTGCCCGGTCACCATAATTTGAATAGGTAAGCTCCTCTTCAAGCGGCCCCTCTCCTGGTGGTATATTCCGCTGTTTGGGCTGGCTGTACTGATAAACGCCAAGTCCGGTCTCAGGGTGTCGCGCATTCACATATTGTTCGTAAAGTCTCGCAGCCCATGTTCTGGCTTTTTCATTGTCATCCAGGTGGTAGAGAGCCATACCAACCTGTATCATATCCGATCCCGCATTTATAAACGTCAGCCCCAGCCCTTCAAAAAACGGATCTGGATGATCGAATTCATGATCCCAAAGTTTACCCATCTCCAGATCGTAATTTCCGTGACGGTTCAGATCCAGCAGATTCCAGTTTAGTATGTGTGCGTTCCAAATCGCCTCTAACATTTGTCGGGTTGATTTCGGGTCAACTTCCCACATAAACTTGTATAGCGGAAAGTGATTCTTTAATTCATGAGGCCTAGAATCAAACTGATTCTGCATCGATTCCAAATCTACAAACTGATGCCCGCCCCAGTACAACAGGCCATTCGAGCCGGTTTGATGATCAAACATATATTGCACGGCTTCGGCAGAAGCATTCTTATACTTCATATCACAGGTTACCTCTGATAGTCCGGTTAAAACCCGCATCAGGTTTTGCTGGCTGGCAAAATTCGATATAATCCATGATTCACCTTCATAAAAATCCCATCTGACAGGCTCTCCCGTTTCAACTGAAATTCCATCTGCAAACAATGGTGAATGAACCTCTCCATATCGATCCCTGCCATTTTCTAATACATTCTCGGCAAACTGTATCACCACCTGTAATATTTCAGAGGATAGCTCAATGGATTCACAATTGAGATCCCAGATAGATGCTGCATTTAACTCCTTTCCGACCTGACTGTTGAACAGCACAGCTATCGTAATAAAAAAAATCACCATCCGGTAACTGAGTTTTAATGCATTCATTTCGATATATAAAAATTAAACAGACTCCTCAAGTATATTTCAAAGCATTTTTATGAGAGTTATGGAGTCTAAAACGCTACAAACTTTGCATATACAGGAAATAATATATATAATTTAACCGGTAACTTAAAGTGCCGAGGCTGTCAATCATCATCTATTCAAAAAAGAGTACCATTAGATATCAGGCTACTATTCAAAGACAATAAGCAACTGTTTAATTTGAATTTAAACCCATAATACTGATAAAGAAATTAATCCCTATGAAAAATTCACCTCCTCCAATCTGTAAATTTTTAATATCGATCGTCGTTCTCTTTATTTATACTTTTTCGAATTGTTTTGCTCAACAAAGCGACGTTCCATTCGAGATTGCCCCGATGTCTCCCCCATTCGAGATGCCGGTTCTTGAAAGACCGGAATTCCCGGATCAAACATTTGACATCAGGGATTATGGAGCTGTGAAAATGGCTGAGGATGAGAGCCACAAAAATACAGATGCATTTCACAGAGCGATTGAAGCGGCTTATGATGCTGGCGGCGGCAAAGTATTGGTGCCGGAAGGTGACTGGCTGTCCGGACCCATTCATCTGATGAGTAATATAAATTTACATGTATCGGAAGGGGCAACGATCTATTTCAGTACAGATAAGGAGGATTATCTGCCGGTAGTGAAACAACGCCATGAGGGTGTGGAGGCTTTTAACTACTCCCCAATGATTTATGCATACCAGCTCTCTAATGTAGCAATTACAGGAAAAGGCGTTTTGGATGCACAGGGAGAACACTGGTGGGAATGGTACAGAGAACTTGGCGCACCTCCCAGAGCTATTGCATCGAAAGTTCCGCTCTCACGCCGCGATTTTGGAAAAGGTTCAGGCATGGAAGGTATGAGGCCAAACTTTGTCATTTTCTGGGAATCTGAAAACATTCTTGTTGAAGGCGTCACCCTGAATGATTCCCCCATGTGGAACGTGCACCTGGTTTATAGTAATAAAATTATAGTACGGGACATCAGAATTAATAGCCTGATGGCTCCAAACGGTGATGGTGTGGTGATTGATTCATCCAAAGATGTATTGATTGAGTACAATCATTTTGAAACCGGCGACGATGCCGTGGTATTAAAATCTGGCCTGAATGAGGATGGACTCAATATCAATATTCCCACCGAAAATGTTGTCGTTCGAAATTTTGAAGCAAGAGATGTCAGAACCGGCAGCGGCGGAGTTGTATTTGGAAGTGAAACATCAGGAGGAATAAAGAACGTTTATGTACACAACGCACTGTTTGATGGAAGTGATCGTGGTGTGCGGTTTAAAACCGAAAGAGGCCGTGGAAACGTTGTGGAAAACATCTACATTCACGACATCGAAATGAGGAATATTACCTATGAAGCAATCAACTTCAACACTTTTTATACCGGACCACAGGTAACCGGGCCTTCCCCCCAATTCCGTAATATTTACATCTCGGATATACATATTGATGGAGTGCCAAATGCCATTGTTATGACCGGTTTGCCTGAAAAATGGCTTGAAAATATCAACCTGAAAAATATCGTTGTTGCCAGTTCAGAGGAAGGAGTTCGTTTAACAAGAGTGAAAGATGTTACTTTCGAAAATATTGAGATCCATTCAACTAAAAGGGCAATGATTGTAGAGGATGCTTTTGAGTTAACGATGAAGAATGTAACACTGGAGGATTCTTTCGACGGCACACCATTGCTTTTCAGGGGCCTCCACACAGGAGCTGTCTTTTTATCTGATTTCCCGCTTGATCAGATAGAATTTGAGGATGGTCTTTCCTCAGACATTCTATTGGAAGAACCCCAGGTTCAAGAATGGTAATCCCTAAAATTTCTATCCGTTGAGATGTTTGGGGGAATTTCGCTCCAACTGAAAATCTCGATGTGTTGATCCAGCACACTCATTATTGACCGGGCGGCACCGGAAGCTTATGGCGTTCGCGGTGTTGCAGGTCTGGTGAGCTGCCCTTAACAAGACATCGTATTTCTGCACTGTCACCGTATTGCAAAATGAACTACCTCGGGGCAGAGCCCGCGAGGTATCAAATAAGAACCCTTAACTTTTTGGTCAATACAAAGCTTATTTTGGAGTGTCCCCCTTCGAAGGGGGCAATGGGGGATGACTTGTAGAGTTTTGAGCCCATAAAAATTGTTAATTTGCTTGAATCAACGCCTACTCGATCATCCCCCAGCTCACTCCGTTCGCTTCCCCCTTCAAAGGGGGACTTTTATCTTTTTACGACCCAGAGGGTCGGGGAATTAAACCACTTATGATGAAACGCCAGGAAGTGGCTTCTCTCATTCAGAGAGGCTATCAGCCCTTAGAAATGCCATGGCTAAGATTCAGTTTTAAGCCTTTTTAGCCAACGCATAAATTCCATTCCCCTTCTCATTACGGGTATAGAGATCTGCGAAATTCATCAACAAGCAGAACGGAAGCGTAATCGGATAGTAAAGCAGCAGAGGGAAAGCAGCAACGAGGCCCAGTTTATTGAATCCCATCATCGGCCACTTTACAGAAAGAATCCACGCTTTGTGGCCCCAGAATCCATAGGTGTAATGCACCTTTTCTACTTTAAAGCCTGCTGCTTTCAACTTTTCAGAAATATCTTCTTTCGAGTATCCGGGACGAGCGTGTTCGCCTACAAACGTATCATCCTCATCGCCATCTTCTTCGGAGTAGTGTGATGGAGAGTGCATCAAAAAATATCCCCCCGGCTTTAAAGTACCGGCAATGTTTTCCATCACTTTCACATCTTCTTCGATATGCTCCAGCACATCGATACAGATCGCCATATCAAAGAGTTTATCTGATTTGAACTCCAGCAGGTCGGCCGGATAAAAACGGATTCTTCCCTTTTCGATCTCCTTTTTGAAATAGTGGCGGCTATCTTCCAGGTAATCCTTTTTAACATCCACCGAATCAACCTTCACATTTTGGAAGCTCTTCAGAATAAACCGGTCGTACTGCCCAAATCCTGATCCTGCATCCAGGAGGTCCCATTCTCCCTGTTTATCAAGTTCGCTGCCTGTTTTTCTGATCAGCCGACGCAGATGCCAGCTTCGAAGGAAAAACAGATCGAGCAGAAAATAGAAGATGCGCCGTAAAAACCGGGAGTTTTTAATGATCGAAGAGAATTTATCTTTCACCGGATCATATTCGATTGTACTCATACACCGGTTTTCTTCTCAATTCCGGGCATATATTTATGAACCCTGTTTTTGTTCACCATCTCCCCGAGGAATCCAATTGAAAAGAACTGCACGCCGATTACAACAAGAAGGATTCCTAAAAAGATTAACGGGCGATCACCTATTGGCTGACCCCAAAATATTTTGAGCGCGGCAATATATGTATTTATCACCATTCCTACTACGGTTAGCAGAACCCCGATAGTACCAAAAAAGTGCATCGGGCGCTGCATATAGCGATTCACAAAAAGAAGGGTCAACAGGTCAAGAAATCCATTCATAAACCGTGAAAGTCCAAATTTGGTCTTTCCGTATTTGCGCGGATGGTGTTTTACCTCCTGCTCTTCAATTTTATCGAAACCCTGCCATTTAGCGAGCAGAGGTACGTAGCGGTGTAGTTCGCCGTAGAGATGGATATGCTCGGTAACCTCCCGGCGATACGCTTTCAGCCCGCAATTGAAATCGTTTAGTTTGATGCCGGTGGTCCAGCTTGTTACCGTATTAAAAAACCGGGATGGAACGGTTTTACTGATCGGATCGTGCCGCTTCTTTTTCCAGCCACTGACAAGATCAGCACCGTTTTCCAATTTCTCGATCATGGCTGGAATTTCAAAGGGATCATCCTGAAGATCGGCATCCATCGTGATGATATAATCCCCAAGGGCCGAATGAAAACCAGCCTGCAGGGCAGAACTTTTGCCGTAATTTCTGCGCAACTTCACACCTTCCACTTCCGGGATTTCGGAAGACAGCGACTCGATTATCTGCCAGGAACGGTCGTCCGATCCGTCATCAATCAGTAATACTTCAAATTTGAAGCCGGTCAGCGCCTTCTTAATTCTCTCCACAAGCTCAGTTAGTGATTCCTCTTCATTGAACAGTGGAATCACTACGCTAACTTGCGGTTTATGTGCAGAATGTATCACTTTATCTTTATCTTCTTCAGCCAAGGCTTGCATATGCTTTAAAAACTTATCATTCTACCGAAATAAAATAAGACGCAAAATAACAGATTTCAGTGCTATGAAGAAACTCTATTACTCAATTGGCGAAGTTAGTGAAATAACTTCGATAGAACCGCACGTATTGCGTTACTGGGAAACGATTTTTAACGACCTGACCCCCCGTAAGAATAAAGCCGGGAACCGTACTTATCGGGAAGAGGATATCTCTTTTGTTCTGCGCCTTAAAGATCTGATTCAAACTAAAAAATACAGTACTGCCGGTGCTAAAAAAATCATTGAAGAGGGAGCACCGGAAGATCAAAATCAGGATCAGCAGGCACTGCCCATTGACATGCAGAAAGACTTACGCGAGGTGAACCTGTTTCTAAACAAACTTTTGGAAAAGCTTTAGGGTCTTTTTTAGGGTCAAAATTTTTATATCGAATCATCGATGAAATGTCGGGTAAAACCTGCCAGGTTTATTCGGTTTTAACTTCATAACAACGCTTTTATTCCTCAAACCTATCAGGTTTAGGTTGACTTTCACACGGTAACCTGATCGGCTTTCTTTTCTGAGATTTTCGGTATTTGCTCTTTTTTGTGTGAAAATCCCACCATCAGCATATACAGAAATTCTGCACAGATCAGTACCGCCACGCTCACAAGGTGAAGAAGCTGCAGTACTCCGGGGATATCAAGCCTCTCCATTCCAAACCCGATGAACATCTGCAGAATAATCAACCCGAAAATCACATATCCTGTAGTTATTAATTTCCGGGGAGCTTTCAGCACTTTGTTTTGATAGACCAGCAGACCGCCCAGAATAATAATCAGCCATGAGAAACTTCTGTGGATCGAGTAAAGCCATGTGGATGTATCGAGCCAGCTCTCCCGGGGCAAATCCAGTACATTTTTGGCAACATCCACCTGTTCGCGAACCTGGGTGCCGAGCACAAGTTGTATCAACGTGAGAAAAAGTACGGCTCCTGAAATCCAGAGAAGGCGCTTCTGGGTTGAGGGACTCAAAGTCATCGAGAGCCGGTCATTCATCGCCCGAAATGTTGCAAACAAAAGCGTGTTTACAATCACCATCGCGAGTACCATATGGATGGTAATCATTCCTGCGCTGAGTCCGGATCGCACCACCTGTCCGCCCAGCCAGCCCTGCACAAGAACCAGGAAAAATGCCAGCCCTGAAATCCAGGTGATGAGCGGATCCGTTTTTCTGTACCGAAATGAGAAAACAAATGTGAGGGTGATTAAAAACCCAATCAACACGCCAACCAATCGGTTAACATATTCCAGCCAGGTATGAACCGGGTTGAAGAGTGATGCATCATAGCCGGCCGGAAGGTCCGCAGCGCTTGTGGGCGGAATCCACATCCCGAAACATTGCGGCCAGTCGGGGCAGCCAAGCCCGGCACCTGCAGCACGGACCAGTCCTCCAACCAGAATAAGAACTAAAGTTGCAATTACAGTGGTGAGAGCCGTTTTTTGGTAGAGATTCAGTTTCATTCAGTATTCACAAAAAAGTTAGATTTTCATATCTGATATCTGGTACGGCATTAATGTAATCAAACAACAGCTGCGTAGATATTCCGCTTGAATATAGCCTGATTTTTTGAAGGGGATATTAAGGTAACATCTCAATTCGAAAAAGGGTAAATTAAAGGCTGTCATATTTTAATCATCTGCATGGATAATACACGCATAAAATCGGAATCTTTCAGTTTTTGGTTCGAAGCCGCCAAAGACTATTATGAACTGACCAAACCGGGCATTACCCTCAGTGTGGTTGCCAGTATGCTGATCGGTTTCATTATGGGTACTGCCGGTTCACTCAATTATGTGCTGATGTTTCATGCGCTGCTGGGAACCTACCTGATCGCTGCAGGAACTTCGGCGCACAACATGTTTATAGAGCGCGGACTTGACGGTCTCATGCATCGCACCAGCAAGCGACCCCTTCCCGACGCCCGGATTACTTCCCGTAACAGTTTGATCTTCTCCTCAGTTCTGATTTTTTCGGGACTTTTTTACCTGCTTGCAATGGTAAATATCGTTGCCGGAATTGTGTCACTTGTAACCACGATCATCTACCTTTTTGCATACACTCCGCTGAAACGAATTTCAGCGCTGAATGTTTTTGTGGGGGCTATACCGGGCGCACTTCCCGTAGTTGGCGGATGGGCTGCAGCCACAGGCACTGTGTTTGAACACGGGATGTGGATTCTCTTCGGAATTGTCTTTTGCTGGCAGGTTCCGCATGTGATCGCAATTGCATGGGTTTGCAGAAAAGATTACGAACATGCCGGTTTTAAAATGCTGCCCAAAAACGACCCACACGGTATCAAAGCATCCATCTGGGTGATTCTCCCTATTTTGATCCTTTTCCCCACCGTCTACAAACTTTTTGTAATGGACCTTGTTAGCTGGATCTACCTGGCAGGCGCGATGGTTACTACGGCAGGATTTCTATGGTATGGGATCAAATTCACCTTAAAACGGGATATCTCCACCGCTAAAGGTGTGATGTTCTACTCTTTCGCATATCTGCCCCTGGTGTGGATATTTATCTTTGCAGACTGGATTATCCTTTAAATAGAAAAGCCGGAGTTTTTCCGGCTTTGAAAGAAATGCGAAGTTGTGATATACACACCAGGAAGGTCATCCTTAAATGCCGCGTATATCCCTCCCCTCTCACTGATCAGCTTTCGAGTGGCACCCATTTCGTTGGATTGCTTTCGCTCATGATACTATAAACCGTTTCAATTACATCTTCAGCACTCGGTTTTGTGAAATAATCCCCATCGCTTGCGTACGCTGTACGATGCGCTTTTGCCGTGAGACATTTCGCTTCTGAATCGAGATAGTAATACCCTTTCTGCTTTTCCAGAACATGCTGCATCATAAATGCCGTTGCCCCACCGGGTACATCTTCATCAATAAAAAGAATCCTGTTCGTTTTTTTCAGCGAGTTCACAATCTGGTGATCTCTGTCGAACGGAAGCAGGGTCCGAACGTCGATTAGTTCCGCTGAAATTCCGGCTTCTTCAAGTTCGGGCAGAACAGAATGTACCAGGTTCAGCGTTGAACCATAAGAGACAAGTGTGATGTGTTCGCCTTCCTGTACAATTTTCGGAATTCCAAGCGGCACGGTAAATTCTCCCAGGTTATCGGGCAGTTTCTCCTTTAGCCGGTAAGCGTTCAGCGGCTCAATTACCAATGCGGGATCATCACCCTGCAGCAGGGTGTTGTAAAAACCAGCGGCGTCAGTCAGATTGCTCGGCACGCATACATGCATACCCCGGATTCCGTTCAGTATCATACCCATAGGTGATCCGGCGTGCCAGATTCCTTCAAGCCGATGCCCGCGGGTGCGGACAATCAAAGGTGCGGCCTGCCCTCCTTTTGTTCTGTACCGCAGAGTAGCCAGGTCATCGCTCATGCCCTGGAAACAGTACAGAAGATAATCCAGGTATTGAATTTCGGCAATAGGCCTGAGCCCGCGAAGTGCCATCCCCATACCTTGCCCCAGAATGGTTGCTTCCCGGATTCCGGTGTCAGAAACTCTTGTTTCACCATATTTCTCCTGCATCCCTTCGAGGCCGAGGTTTACATCCCCAAGCTGACCTGCATCTTCTCCAAACACCAGTACTTCCGGATATTTATCAAAAAGCACATCAAAATTATCTCGCAGTACAACTCTGCCATCCACTTTAGCGGGAGATTCAGAGTATTCAGGTTTATTCTCTTCAATTAACAGTGGAGAGCTGGATGTTTCACTTAAAAGGTGTGAATCGAAAATTTCAATATTCTCATGTATTCGTTTATCCAGCCACGACCTGAACTCAGTTAAGGTTTTGGAATTTTCACTTCGCAGAGCCATCGAAATTTTCCTGGCGATAGAGATGATATCCCTTCGGTACGGCCGAGTTTTTCTTCTCAGATCTTTCCGCAAGGTTTTGAGTCTGTGCAGATCACTATGCGCTTTAATTAGCTTCCCCAGGTGAGTATCCAGCTCTTTTTTCTGAGCTTGAATCGGTTCCTGGAACTCCTCCCACGCTTTTTTCTGCTTCTTTTTTACAGTTTCGAGAGCTTGCTGTTCAATGGCATCCAGTTCCTCTTCTGTGGCAATATCCCTGGAAAGTATCCATTCGCGGAACTGGTAGTTGCAGCAGTGCTCCTTTTCCCACTCAAGGCGCTCTTCGCTTTTGTATCGTTCATGCGATCCTGATGTGGAGTGTCCCTGAGGCTGTGTAACTTCTTCAACATGGACGAGAACCGGAACGTGTTCGTCACGGGCTATCAGGGACGCCTCTTTGTATGCATCAATCAACCCTTCATAATCCCACGCTTTTACTGTGATAATTTCAAAGCCGGGCTGATGTTTTGTACGCTTAAATCCGCGCAGAGCTTTGGAGATGCTCTCTTTAATGGTTTGATATTTTTTTGAAACTGAAATTCCATAGCCATCATCCCACACCGATACAATCATCGGAATTTGCAGAACCCCGGCGGCATTCATTGTCTCCCAAAAATGCCCTTCAGAGGTACTTGCATCACCAATGGTTCCCCACGCCACTTCCCTCCCGTCTCGGGAAAAGTTTGTTCTGTCGTGAAGCAATTCATTGTCTCTGTATACTTTTGAAGCCTGGGCTAACCCTAACAGTTTTGGCATTTGACCGGCTGTTGGAGAAAGATCGGCTGCGGTATTTTTCATTTCCGTCTGCGGTTTCCATGATCCGTCTTCATTCAAAAGTCGTGTGGCGAAATGCGCATTCATCTGCCTGCCACCTGAATTGGGATCTTTCTCAATATCGGGATTAGCGTAAAGCTGGGAGAAAAATTGCTCTACCGTTACCCCGTCGATTGCGAGCATAAATGTCTGGTCCCTGTAGTAACCGGCACGGAAATCCCCTTCGCGGAAAAATTTTGCCATCGCAATCTGCGGGAGCTCTTTTCCGTCACCAAATATTCCAAATTTTGCCTTTCCGGTCAGAACTTCTTTTCTCCCGAGAATAGATATATGACGACTGATCCAGGCAAGCGTATAGTCATTTAATATTTCACTGACTTCTTTTTTCGAAAATGTACTCTGCGCTATTTCATTCGTTTTCGTCATAATGTCATTTAGATGATTCAGACAAATATAGTGTTCAGTTCAGCTGAAATTCAATGCCCATATTTGCGGCGGAATAATAAGGTGTTACCGGGCATAAACCAAAGAGATTTTTTTAATAAAACCGCTTTTTTAATCCACAAACCCACCTTTTGTCATATTTAACGGATCAAGAGCCTTGCTTAGTTCTTCTTCACTTAAATCGGTTAATTCTTTTGCCACCTCCAGAACTGCCCGGTTTTCGGCATATGCTTTTTTAGCAATTTTTGCGGCTTTATCGTATCCGATCAGCGGATTCAGTGCAGTTACCAGGATCGGGTTTTTTCCAACCATCTGATTGATCTGCTCTTCTTTTACAATAAACCCTTTCACAGACTTATCCGCAAAATTTGCAGCTGCATTACCCAGAATTCGAATGGATTCGAGTAAGTTATGAGCGACGACAGGAAGCATCACATTCAATTCAAAATTACCTGCCTGTCCGCCCACGGTAATTGCTGCGTCGTTTCCGATTACCTGTGCAGAAACCATTGTGAGTGATTCCTCAATAACAGGATTTACTTTGCCCGGCATAATCGAGGATCCTGGTTGCTGTGCTTCCAGCTGAATTTCGCCCAAACCACTATTTGGTCCGGAATTCATCCAGCGGAAATCATTTCCGATTTTCATCAGTCCAACGGCTATTGTTTTTAGCTGACCACTCAGCTCCACTGGTGCATCAACCGTGGCCTGAGCCTCAAAATGGTTACTGGCTTCCGAAAAATCGATCCCGGTTTGATCTGACATCTCCCTTGCGAATTCGGCTCCGAACTTGGGATCTGTATTAATTCCGGTACCAACAGCAGTACCACCCTGGGGTAGTTCCCTCATTCGTTTTAATGCAGATTCAAGCCGTTCTATTCCGAGCTCAATCTGCCGCGCATACCCGCTGAATTCCTGTTCGATGGTCACCGGCATAGCATCCATCAGGTGAGTTCGCCCGGTTTTTACAACGTGCTTGAGCTCACTGCCTTTTTTTGTAAGTGTTTTGTGCAGATGTTTCAGGGCGGGAATCAATTCTTCATTCACGGCAAGTACGGCCGCCACACGGATAGAAGTGGGAATTACGTCGTTAGAACTTTGACCAAAATTTACGTGATCGTTGGGGTGCACGGGCCCTTCTGAGCCTGAGTAGAGTTCATTCGCCCGCCTTGCTATGATTTCGTTGGCATTCATGTTTGATGAAGTACCGGAACCGGTTTGAAAAATATCTACAATAAAGTCGTGATCGTATGCACCGTCAATGACTTCTTTTGCCGCTTTTTGTATCGCTTCTGAAATACCGGCATCAAGCAGGCCCAGTTCAGCATTCACTTTTGCTGCAACCGATTTCACACGGCCGAGTGCAGAAATAAACTCCCTGCTGAATGTAAGATTACTGATTGGGAAATTATCAAATGCCCGCTGGGTTTGGGCTCCGTAGTACGCTTTGGCAGGGACGCGAACTTCGCCCATGGAATCTTTTTCTACTCGGTATTCACTCATCAGATTGAATTATTTATTCAGGTTGTAGTCAGTACCTGAATATATGATTTTTACCGTTCAATCAGAAAAATGAGGTCCTCAGGAAAGCAATGATTTGGTGTACATTCGGTAGGTTTTATCGTGTTCACCGCCAATTTTTTCCGCAACTCTGTTCATCTGAACATTATCTTCCAGAATCCATCCAATCTCTGATGCGTATCGGTTATCTATCAATCCATTTTCGATAGATTCCCGGTGCAGAAGTGCGTCAATCCCTTTCCCCTGGTATTCTGGTAAAACTCCCATCAGCGCCGTGCGAATTTTTGTAATCTTTCGGCGATTCCATAAAATTTTGAAGATCCCTGTTGGGAACAGGGTACCGTCCATATCCCTGAATACCTGGTTGTAGTCGGGCAGAGCTACCGAAAAAGCAACTGGCCGCCCTTTAATTTCAGCTATATGTGCGTAGTTTTCATCCACAATAGCTTTCAGATCTTTCGCCAGGTAATCAAACTCCTCTTCACTGAGCGGGATAAATCCCCAGTTATTTTTCCAGGCGGCATTGAAAATTTCCTGGATGATCTTTATCTCTTCCTTGATTTTTTTCAGTCGAATTTTACGAATCTTTATGTCGGGCAATCGTTTAGACACAATCTCAACAGCCCTGTTCATCCGTTCACGATTGACATTATCCTGGTTCACATCGTATGTAAAAAGATCCTTCGCTTTTTCGAGGCCAACAGATTTCAAAAGCGGATCGTAATACTCTTTATGATAAGGCATCAGTATGGATGGATATTTTGCAAATCCTTTGACCAAAATCCCTATTTCATCCATCATACCGGGATTCGCTGGCCCCAGAATTTCTTCCATGCCACGAGATCTTAACCAGTCTTCCACGATTCTGAACATCAATGCAGCAGTCTGCTCCCTGTTGATGCACTCAAAAAATCCAAAAAAACCGGTTTTAGAATTGTGATACCTATTGTACCTGTGATCAATAATTGCTGCAACCCTTCCAACAAGCTTGTCGTTGTGGTAGGCCAGGAAAAGCTCAATCTCCGCATTGTTGTAAAAAGGGTTTTTATCTGTATCGATCAGTTTTTTCTGTTCGATTTTCAGCGGAGGAACCCAGTATTGATCTTCTTTATAGTGTGAATATGGGAATTCTAGAAAACTGGACTTCTCACTTTTCGTTTCTACAACAGTTACGGCGTCTGTGCTTTTTTTACTTTCCACCGCGGTCAGGATTGTTCAATCAGTGAATGTCCGTTTTGATCAATGACTCCCCTGTCTATTCCCACTTTTCGGAATGCACTCAAAATCTGGTCGAGATGCTCGTCTGTGTGGGTGGCCATGTAGCTTGTTCGCAGAAGTGCCTGATTTTGTGGTACAGCAGGCGGAACGACTGCATTGGAATACACTCCTTCTTCAAACAGGGCTTTCCAGAATTTAAAGCAGTCGAACATATCACCAATCACAACCGGAATAATCGGGGTCTGGCTTGTCCAGACGTTAAAACCAAGGTTTCTGAGTTCGGTTCGCATATAGTTGGAGATTTCCTCCAGCCGTTCGAGGCGCCATGGTTCTTCCTGAAGAATTTCGAGTGATTTCAGCACGGTAGCTACATTTGCCGGTGGCATACTTGCGCTGAAAATGTGTGCAGGAGAGTGGTGACGTATATACTCAATCACTTCACGATCGCCCACAATAAAACCGCCAAGTGATGCAAACGATTTTGAGAATGTTCCGCTGATCAGATCTACATCATCGATTAATCCAAATACGGAGGCAGAACCCCTTCCACCTTCTCCGATTACACCGATGGCGTGGGCATCATCGAGGTAGAGCCCTGCATTAAACTCCTTGGCAAGCGATACAAGTCCGGGTACATCAGCAATCACTCCAGACATCGAAAATACACCGTCCGTCACAATAATTTTTCCTGCCTGGGGATCCGCTTTTTCGAGCTGTGCCCGAAGATGATCCATATCATTGTGACGATATCGTACCGTTTTGGCATTTGATGCCTGTGTACCTACAACAATACAGGCGTGGTTATCCCGGTCTGAAAAAATGATGTCATTTCTTCCGGCGATCGTTTGAATAGATCCTTCATTTGTTTGATAACCCGTACTGAAAAGCACGCAGGACTCTTTGCCGATAAATTCAGCCAGCTTCTCCTCAAGTTCAAGATGGAGATCGAGGGTACCATTCAGGTACCGGGAACCTGTGCATCCTGTACCATAAACAGAAAGTACTTTCTTAGCTGCTTCAATCGTTCTTGGATCGTTGGTCAGACCGAGATAGTTATTTGATCCGGCCATAATAACTTCGCGGCCTTCAATTTGAACTGTTGTACCATCTGTTGCCTGTAAAGGCTTAAAATAAGGGTACAAACCCATCTCTTTAATTTCGTCGGCTTTGGTAAAGTCGTACGCTTTTTTAAATATTTTTTGGTGCTGCTCTGTATCGGCTCCAGATTGACTCATTACATAATCTTATATTAAACTTTTGTAACCAACAAATATACCGACTATTAAGGTTCCATCAAATTAACAACGAAGTAATATGATTACCTCTTCCTTACACTATCTAAAAAATCTAAATATTTTGAAATAACAAAATCCCAGCTAAACTTTTCTGTCACATATTGTTTAGATCGTTCAGATAAAGCCGAAAGTTCATCATTCAGAACCTTATCGATCTTTAGGGCGAACTGATCATGATCTTCGGCAGGCACCCGGTACCCATTTACGCCCTGCTCAATTACATCTTTAATCCCTTCCAGGTTTGAAGCAACTGCCGGTACACCCGAGCTGTTGGCTTCAAGAAGTACAATTCCAAAACCTTCCATATCACCTTCAACCGGAATGTTTGGCATAACGAAAAGATCAGCGGCTGCGTATGCGGCGTTTAAGATTTCATCAGGTTGCCGTCCGGCCACCACAATTTTAGCATTATGCCGGCTCAATTCTTTCGCCTTCAAAATTTCTGCTGTTTCAGGTCCCTCTCCAATTAAAAGCAGTATAACATCACTTTTAATTTTATCCAGCACATTTTCGATGAACCACTGGTGCCCCTTTCGTTTAACCTGCCGCCCAACATTCAGAAGCAGAAATCTGTCTGTAAGGTCCACTCCGAACTCCTGCTCAATTTTTTGCCGTGCTGTTGTCCTGTCTATTTCATCGCCTGAAGACTCCTTAATAAAACCATTGGGCAGAACGACTCCAATAGCGGGATCCATTCCCCTTTTTATACACTCATGTCTTGTGGCAGAGGAGACCGATATTACCCCCTGAAGTTTTTTGAACACTTGCGGCAGGTAAATCTGATACGGTAAAATGGGGAGCGTTACATCCTGGCCGTGATTAATGGTGACGCAAGGTGCTTCAGGTTTTTTTAGCATAAACGGCAGCACTCCGGCCGTCACCATAGAAGAAAACAGAATTACATCCGGTTTGAACTTTTTTGATACACCGGGAATCTTCCACAATAAACTCACAAGGAAAAAAAAAGTTTTCAACCCGATTCCTCTCCATGATGTTTTTAACAAGATGGTCTCAAGTTCAACATCTTCTCGCTCCATGAGAGTGTTCATCAGCTGAATGCTTACATTTTGCATCCCGCCGATACTTTCCATCGGGTCGCCATCCGGCGGGTGCAGATGTGAGATGTATAAAATTTTCACGAATTACCTTCTTCTGCTAAACTGTAATAATTTTCTAAAAGACTGCTGTTAATTTTCTCCCAGGTAAACTCCTGTGATTTTTCCAGGGATCTCTCCCCCATCTGTTTTCGCAGTTCATCACTATTCACAAGTTTTCCGGCATACTCCAAAAACAGATCAATGTTTTCTACCGGTACCAGAAAACCGTTTTCCTGATGCTGCACGAGGGTTCGGCTTCCGGCTGCATCGGCTACCAGGCAAGGCAATCCGCTTGCCATCGCTTCAAGAGTAACATTACCGAATGTTTCCGTATCAGATGGGAAAAAGAATATATCGCTGCTGGCATATGCCGTAGCGAGTTCATCACCGGTTAAAAAGCCTGTAAAAACGGTATCAGGCAGCATCTGCTGCATCTCTTCAAATGCAGGTCCGTTACCCACAACTACAGAACGTACGTTACTGTTGTCGAGTTCAAGACTGCGAACAACCTCAGCAAACAGCGCCGGGTTTTTTTCCCATACCAGTCGTGATACATAGGTTATCACAACATCATCATCGCTGAATCCGTGAGCTTTTCTCCAGTCGTCACTTCTCCGGCCCGGGTTAAACTGATTGGTATCAACACCCCTTGCCCAAATTTTTAGCTCATTTCCGTTTTGACCAATATTTTGCAGCTGCAGTTCATCGGCCATTGACGGGGTGGGCACATAGATCTGGCTGCAGTGACTGTAAAACCATCGTAAATAGGACCAGCCCAATGACTCGGCAAACTGTAGGTTATAATACTTCAGATAACTTGTGAAATGGGTATGATAAGAGGAAACCAGAATTTTATTATGATCCCGCGCCCATTTCAGTGCTTTAAAGCCTAAAACATCCGGAGTTGCGATATGAACAATATCTGGATCAAACTCCTCAAGACGATTTTTCTCAAGCGAAGGAAACCCAATAGTTACCCGGTATTCCGGCCGGCCGGGGGCTTCAATTGACGGGACAGGCACCAGTGTTCCGGCATGATCAAGCGCCGGCTCATCTATGGTAGGGCCAAATATTAATACCTCTACTCCCGACTGTATCAGATAGTCAACCCAACGATTTAATGTGAGGGATACCCCATCTCTGATGTGGTTGTAATTGCCGGTAAAAAGAGCAACCTTCAAATTACTCATGCAGTTTTCTATGCAGTGTTCAACTTCGTATCTTCTTTATCTGTGATAAAAACAGATTTTCTATATCCACACAATATACAATTAAATGAAAGCATTTGTTACCGGAGGCACAGGATTTATTGGAAGTCATCTGGCTGATCACCTGATCGCCTCCGATGAATATTCCGAGGTAAAATGCCTGGTCCGTTCGTCTGATAAATGGCTGGAAGGCAAATCATTCACAAAAGTTAAAGGCGACCTCCACTCCATTCCGGCGATTTCCAATGCCCTTTCTGACGTTGATGTGATTTTTCACCTGGCAGGAGTTGTATCTGCGCCGACTAAAAAAGATTTCTTTCATGCGAATGTGGATGCTACTGAAAATCTGATCCGCCTGGCTGCGCGTGAAGGCGTTCATAACATCGTAATTCTCTCTTCCCTTGCAGCAGTCGGTCCGAGTAACGGTACTCCAAGAACCGAATCAGACCCTATGCTTCCGGTGAGCATGTATGGTAAATCAAAAAAAGAGATGGAGGGTTTAATTAAAGAGTGCATCACCCCCGACATGTCGGTAAAGGTATTGCGTCCGCCTGCAGTGTATGGCCCGCGAGAAGATCAGATTTATACTCTTTTTAAAATCATGAAATATGGGGTCGCCCCGATCGTAGGTGACGGGACATCACCGGAACTCTCCATGGTTTATGTATCGGACATTGTACAGGGCATTGAAAAAGCCGCTGCACGTGACGAAAAAGGAATCTCCACTTATTTCATCAGCGGACAAATCACCTGCTGGAATGAGATCAAGGAAATTTGTGATACTGTTATGGGTAAAAAAAGCATGTCCCTGAAGCTAAATCCGGGCATAGTAAAAAAAGTTGCCGGATTTATAGAAACAACTGCATCATTATTTGGTTCATACCCCGTTGTAAACCGTGAAAAAGCTCGTGAAATGATCCTGGAGTGGACATGCAGCTACGAGAAAGCGGAACGTGAACTGGGCTATACCCCAAATGTATCTCTCGCAGAAGGGATTTCCCGCACACTCCACTGGTATAAAAAAAATAACTGGCTCTGATTTTTATGAAATATACATCCACGGTCCTGTTTCTACTTGTTACCCTGATCCTTATACCCGGTCTTTCAAATGCTCAATGGAACCACGATATAACAAACGAGCTTGAAATCCCTGGTATTCTCGATATTGAAAGCTCACCCACTCATCTGTACGTATTATCAGAAGATGAGGGCTTGGTGGTTTTCAGAACGTATGAAGACTCCCTGCAATATCTTTACTCTTCAACCGGCATGCAGCGGCGGGGTGATCAGCTCCATGCTGATATCCGTTTTGCCTACCTTCATGGCAATGGCCGCAGGCTAACCGTAATTGAACCCACTTCCGTGCTGGGAGTTTACTCATCCACTGTACTGCCGGAAACCCCCGTCACAACACGCCGCGTAGGTAACAACCTTTATATTGTGATGGCAAACGGAACACTTGGTACATTAAGCCTTCAAACTCCGGAATCTGTCGACACTGATCCCGAAAGAGTGGATCCGGACAGACTTGAAGGACGCAGCGTAAACGATCTTGCAACGGATGAAAACAGAGTTTTATACGTTTTGAGCGATAACTCCCGGGTGGATATATACCGCCACAGTTCAAGTGATGAATCCCTGATTCACGAGCAAAGCGTGGATCTTTCAAACCGGGCAAACCGAATTTTCTATACAGATAACGAACTTATCGGAACTTCAGAAGACGGTGATATTTTTCTGATCAATTCTGATGGCCGAACAAGACATCAAAATAATGTGGAGTCGGGAGTTACAAATCTTGGATTTTGGAATGATGAGGTTGTAGTACGGAATGAAAACAATCAACTCTGGATCGGTGAACTCGGGGGTGAATTAACGCGCTGGAAAGAGACCGGACGTGCCGGAAATCACTTTACTATTAGTAAAAACCGCCTGTATGTTTCCGAATACAGTTCACTGTTTCCGGTCATCCGTGCTGTAGAAACCGGCCGCGCCGCGCAGTCCAGCTCTGGTACTCAGGCTGACCGATTTATGATTTCTCAGATCGAAACCGTAACGATACCATTCCCTAAACCTCTGCTTCTGCCGCTTGAAGTAGAAGGATACGACGGAAATGTATCTGATATCACCTTCAGCGTAGACAGCCGATTTAACAATATCCGGGTTCGCGGAAATTCTATCTATTGGCAGCCGGGAGCTTCTGATACCGGCAGACATCCGCTCACGGTTACAGCAACGACACCAGCGGGGCAAAGCACCCAAATGGAATTCACCGTGGATGTGCGTCCGTTTAACTCACCTCCGCGATTTACCCCCACACGTCCGCAAACTCTGCCAGCTGATGAACAGTTCGAACAGAAAATCTCGGCGTTCGACCCCGACGGCACCCACCCCGACCTGATCCGCTATCTTGGCGTTGATCTTCCATCAGGTGCATCACTGGACGAGCAAACCGGCCTCTTCAGCTGGACACCCAACATTCGGCAGGTCGGATCACATACGTTTCGCGTGATTGCAACCGACCAGTTTGGAGCTGCAGCATCACAGGAATTCGAGCTGCGTGTGGTTGAAGTTGAAGAAACCGATGAAGTTGAAATCGAAAATGTGATCGATTCTCAGTGACAGAATTTCCCGCCGATCAGCTGCTTGACTGGTACTCTCTGGCCAAACGCGAAATGCCGTGGCGCAATACATCCGATCCATACCGGATCTGGATCTCGGAAATAATGCTGCAGCAGACCCGTGTGGATACGGTGATTCCCTATTACCGCCGATTTACCGATGCCTTCCCAACCGTTTACGAACTCGCATCAGCAGATCAGCAAACCGTTTTGAAGCTATGGGAAGGTCTGGGCTATTATAGCCGTGCGCGAAATATGCATCACGCTGCAAAAGATGTAGTTAACCGGCTTGATGGAAACTTTCCCGACAACTATAACGACCTGCTTAAACTGAAAGGGATCGGCCCGTATACTGCGGCGGCTATCAGCAGTATTGCGTTTAACGAACAACAAGCCGTTGTTGATGGGAACGTAATCCGCGTGATGAGCCGCTATTTTGGAATCCGGGACGATGTACGCCGATCTGCCGTTAAAAAGGAGATCCAGGAACTTGCCGATCAAATTATTCCGAAAAATCAGCCCGGTGATTTTAATCAAGCGGTGATGGAACTTGGTGCTACGGTTTGCACACCAAAAAATCCGGCTTGTGATGCGTGCCCGCTTTCAACCGGCTGCGTTGCATACAACTCTGCTCAAACTGAATCCATACCGTATAAATCCCCGGCGAAGAAAGTGCCGCATCACCAAATTGGAGTGGGCATTATCACCGATTCAAATCAAAATCTGCTCATCGCCCTGCGCCCTGATGATGCCATGCTTGGCGGACTCTGGGAGTTTCCCGGAGGAAAACAGAAAAACGGTGAATCCATCGAAAAAACTGTACAAAGAGAACTTAAAGAAGAACTTGGGGTTGAGGTTCGGGTCAACCGGAAGCTGATGAAGCTCAAACATGCCTACTCTCATTTTAAAATTACTTTGCACGCCTACTGGTGTACAATAGAAGATGGTGATCCGGCTCCCAATTCAAGTACTGAATTGAAGTGGGTATCACCGGATGAAATCAGCAAATATCCGTTTCCAAAAGCGAATACCGTTTTGATTGAAAAGCTGCAGTCCGATGAAGAAGGCATTCCTGAAGGCAACCCAAGAGGATGAAACCCAAATCACCCCTGCGAAAACGTTCACGAAAGGCGCTGATTGAACTTAAACCGCTGCTGGACGAAATCAACGATCGAGTAGAACAACCTGATTACATTCCACACGATCCTGTTCAGTTTATGCATGCGTTTGAGGAAAAAAAAGACCGCGAAATTGCCGGGTTTCTCGCGGCAACAATGGCTTGGGGAAGGCGTGATATCGTCGTCTCAAAAGTGGATCAGCTTTTACGGAGAATGGACTATCAGCCGTACGATTTTGTGATGCATTACAGCCAAAAAGATTTCAGCAGCTTCAGCTCGTTCAAACATCGAACGTTTAAGCCGATCGATATCCACGGACTGGTTCTGGCGCTCCGTGCCATCTACAGCCGGTATGATGACTTTGAATCGTTTTGGAGAGAGTGTTACGAAACGGGTAAATCACAAAACCGTCCATTTCTCGCGATATTCAATGAACGATTTTTCAGTTTCAGCTCTGATTTTGCAGAGAGAACGAGAAAACACATCTCAAACCCGGAAAAAGGCAGTCCCTGTAAACGTCTTTATATGTTTTTGAGATGGACGATCAGAAAAAACAGCCCGGTGGATACCGGTATCTGGTCATTTATGCCGGAATCTGAGCTGCTCATTCCACTGGATGTTCATGTGGCCCGGCAGGCAAGAAAATTCGGTTTGATAACCCGCCGATCAAACGATTGGCAAACTGTAAACCAGCTCACTGAAACTCTCGCAGTTTTAAACCCAAATGATCCCGCCCGGTACGATTACGCACTTTTTGGTATCGGCGCGCTGGATTATGAAATACCGCTGCGCTATCATCTGAACCGTGTGTGATAGTTTAACCCGAGATTTCCGTCAGGCGCTCAACCGCAAAGAGCATGTAGCCCACAACCGCGGAGAGAAAACCAATCAATATCACGTAGATCACATATCCGGTGATATAGGCGGATAGAATTCGAATCCAGTCCATAAATGAATCTACGCTGAAATAATGGCGATAGATCCAGAGCATGATTCCGGCCGCCACCATCGCGGGAAGTGTGGAGTTCAGGAATGGATCGAGCAGAGACTGACCCGAGAAAATCCAGACCGGAATCAGCAGAGGTAACACAAAAAATGAAGCGCCAGCTGCATAGCTGTTAATGACGATATGATCATAAAACCCACCGGTCTTACCTTTAAGAAAAATAAGTCCGCCTACTGAAAGTGACAAAATCAGAACAAAAATCATTGAAACAGGCAAAAACTGGGTAGCTGCCCGAACGGATGCAATCTGGGTCCACTCCGTCAGGCGGAGCAAATTTTCATTATCCGCGACCGATTCATCCACCTGGGGATCAACACTGAAATCTACAAAAATGGTGTTCAGCAGTACCACAATCACGCCACCTATCAAACAAAAAAGAAACGGATGCATGAACGTGCCCCTGTTATCATTCAGAAAAGAGTCGATAACCTGTCGTGGTTCCGTGAGTAGAGATCGAAATGTACTGATAAGCGTATTCAAGCCTGCTTTTTTATTTAAATTCGAAATTTAAAAAATCGCGTTAAATGATGCATTCTAAGCGTTGGGAGGTATTGCAAATCCGGCATGCAAAAGATACCGAATTTTTTATTCTTCAGGACTGTTATAAAGCTGAAATATTCTCTATATTTGGGATCTGTCAATAAATACAAACTATATATAAGATATGATAGGAGTTAACGTAAAAGATAACGAAAGCATTGACCGCGCAATTAACCGCTTCAAAAAGATGGTTACACGCTCAAGGCTTTTGAACGAGTATAAAGATCGCCAGCAGTACACCAAACCTTCCGAAGAGCGCCGTGAAGCGCTTAAGAAGAGTGTACGGGAAGAGCGTCGCCGTCAAAGAGAGAATTACTAAGGTCTTTTTTTACTTGTCGATCTGCGAGATATAGGCTCGTTCCACCAGCTCTATATTCGATTGAACCGACACTTGACCGGGAGGCGCAACAACTGATTTAATTCCCATTTTTTCAGCCTCCCGTATTCTCTGCTCTCTGAACCGCACGCTTCGAATCTCTCCTCCGAGTCCCACCTCACCGATAAATACTGCATTCTTCCGGATTGGATGATCCTTAATACTGGAAGAAAGTGCTGCTATAACGGCAAGGTCAGCCGCGGGATCTGAGATTTTCAGTCCGCCCGCAATATTCAGGTATACGTCCTGCCCGGCAAATGAAATCCCTCCCCTTTTTTCCAGAACAGCAATCAAAAGTGAAAGCCGTCTTTGGTCAAATCCGTTTGCGGTTCGCTGCGGTGTGCTGTAATTACTGGCCGTTACCAGCGCCTGTACTTCAATCAAAATCGGCCGTGAACCCTCCATTACGCAGGTGATACAATTTCCACTGATCGTTGTATCCAAATCTGAAAGAAATAGCTCCGATGGATTCGGCACTTCTGCCAGCCCATCCTGTTTCATCTCAAAAACACCAACTTCCTGCGCCGGGCCAAACCGGTTTTTCACACTTCGAAGCAGCCGGTGAAACTGGCTCTGGTTTCCTTCAAAATAAAGAACCGTATCTACCATGTGTTCCAGGATTTTCGGTCCGGCTATCTCACCATCTTTTGTAACGTGGCCAATCATCATCGTTGAAAATCCTTCGCGTTTCGCCAGCTGCTGAAGCATTGCTGAACATTCCCGTACCTGCTGCACCGATCCCGGCAGGGATGTCAGGTTGGAACTGTAAACGGTTTGAATGGAATCGATGACCAGTAACGCGGGTTTTAATTTTCGCGTTTGCGCGATGATGGAATCGATGTTTGAACTGGAGTAGATGTAGAGTTTATCTCCTGTTACCCCGAGGCGTTCAGCACGCTGCTTAATTTGTGACGGTGACTCCTCTCCGGCTACGTATAAAATCGGCCAATCGGGACGTGCTTTTGCGAGCTGCAGCATCAATGTACTTTTCCCGATACCGGGATCGCCGCCCAGCAGCATAAACGAGCCGGCTACAATTCCGCCGCCCAGCACCCGGTCGAGTTCCTCGATACCTGTAGGCTGCCGGCTGTGCTCACTCTCCTCAACGGAGGTCAGCGGTACAGCTTCATCGCTTCCACTTTCACGGCTGATATCCGCTTTGTTTTTCTGTTGAGTCTTTTTCTCTTCCACTTTCTCTTCGAACGTATGCCATTCATTGCAGGATGGACATACACCAAGCCATTTCGGAGACCGATACTCGCAATTGCTGCAAATGAACGTAACTTTTGCCTTCGCCATCTATTGAGCCTCCCGTTCATTGCTGATTTCTTTGGACGCCCCTTTCGCCTCAGCCACTTTATGATTTACATACCAGGCTGTAGCAATAATTCCCAAACCAATACTTATATAATATGTGATGATTCTCCAGGCAAAAACAGCAAGTCCCACAAAGGAGGTACGGTCGATCAGCGGTCCGAGAAAAATTGCGAACAATCCTTCAACTCCGCCGGAACCGCCGGGGGTTGGAATGATGAGGAAGGCGAGGTTCATCGCCAGGCTGCGGAGCACCAGTAAAACCTCGGGACCGGGCAGCAGGCTTAGTATCACAATTACCGGCAGCGCAACGCGGCAAAGCCAGCTCATGGTTGAAAAGAAAAACGCCTTCATAAAGAATTTCAGCGGTTTCTTCCGTAATTCGTAGGAGTAGCCCTCCAGGTTCTCGGCCTCTGCACTCATCCTGGTTGAATAGCGGTTCAGAAATGGCCATTTAAAAATCCAGTTAACGACCTTTTTCATCGACGAGGGATTGACCATCAAACCGTATGTTAGAAATCCGCCGTAGAGAAGCAGGCCGGTATAAATCAAAACCATAGTCAGATTTCCAACAAACCCGATTTCGGGCGGTAAAACCTGGTAATAGAAACCCGCAAGCAGCAAAATAGGAACCGCAAGTGCATACCAGAACTGATCAAGCAGTACCCCGTAGAGTACAATCGCTGATGATTTTCCCAGCCTGATCCCCTCACGGGTCATAGCGTACGTTGCAACCGGCGCCCCGCCGATTGTTGACGGAGTAACGGCTGATGCAAAATCCCATGTGAGTGCAACGCGAAAACATGCCATCCAACCGATCTCTTTATCCGCTAAATAGCGAAGCTTTGCGGCAGAGAAATAAACTTTCAAAAGCATCACGCCGATGGCGATAAACAGTCCCGGCAGGCGCTTCGGGGCAAGATGGTTGAGAACACCTGGAGTGTAGGTGATATAAATTACAATCCCCATACTGATGACACTCAGCGCAATGGAGATAGCAAGATATTTAAAAGATATCAGGCTGCCGCTTGACGCTCCTTCGTTATGTGTGTCTGTGGCTGACAAATACGTTTATTGTAGATTCACAACTTTTATTCAAACCCGAATATGAATGAACCGCCCTCAAATTTATAGATGTAAAGATCGCAGGTCAGGCAGAGCAACCCTTAAGGTATGGCTAAATTACTACGAGTACCACATCTGAATAGATTATTTTACGACTGATCAGTGGTTCTTAGATATAAAAAAGCACCTTCCGGTATATTCCGAAAGGTGCTTCGATAGAGAATGGTTATCAGGCTATTGTAATCTCATCATTGAGATATACATCCTGAATGAAATTGAGAAGTTTTACACCCTCATCCATTGGGCGCTGAAAAGCTTTACGGCCACTGATCAGCCCCATGCCGCCGGCACGTTTGTTGATTACGGCAGTTTTTACAGCAGCTGCAAAATCGTCTTTACCGGATGCTCCACCCGAGTTAATGAGTCCTGCTCTGCCCATATAGCCATTTGCGACCTGGTACCGGGTGAGGTCAATCAGGTTATCGGATGTAAGCTCAGAATAAATCCGCTCATCCAGCTTTCCGTATGATGAGTCGCCGGTATTCAGTGCTTTGAATCCGCCGTTGTTAGCTGGCAATTTCTGCTTCACAATATCAGCGCCAATCGTAGCTCCTATGTGGTTTGCCTGGCCCGTAAGATCAGCAGATGAGTGATAATCAGTTCCGTTCACTTTAAATGCGGAGTTTCGAGTGTAGCACCAAAGTACGGTTGCCATACCCAGTTCATGAGCATATTCAAATGCACGGGCAACTTCCACAATCTGCCGGCTCGACTCTTCAGAACCGAAATAGATGGTTGCTCCCACAGCGGCAGCGCCCATATCGTACGCCTTATCAATCGAACCGAACATAATCTGATCGTAAGTATTCGGAAATGTGAGCAGTTCGTTATGGTTGATTTTTACAAGAAATGGAATTTTATGAGCATACTTTCTCGATACGGATGCAAGAACGCCAAAGGTTGAAGCAACAGCGTTACAACCGCCCTCAATAGCCAGCTCCACAATATTTTCGGGATCAAAGTATGCGGGATTTTTGGCAAACGAAGCGCCGGCACTATGTTCAATTCCCTGGTCTACGGGCAGAATGGAGAGATATCCTGTACCGGATAGTCTTCCGTGATTAAACAATCGCTGAAGGTTTCCCAGAACACGGTTATTTCTGTCGGAGTGATACCACACGCTGTCTACGTATGAGTCGGTTGGAAGATGAAGGTCATCTTTTGAAATGGTTTTACAAACGTGGCTCAGAAGTGAGTCAGCGTCTTTTCCTAAAAGTTCTTCAATTCCGGATATCGCAAGTGCCATAAATTAGCTCCCGTACTTAAGTTAGAATTTTATCAATAGACTATGAATATACGTGTTCAAAAACCAAATGGCTATCGGATGAGGTTATCGAACCGCTTCCAACTCTATATTCTGCCTGCAAAGGTGAAAAAAGATGGTTAGATGTGAAAAAAAAACCTTATTTTTAGACCATCATTCATCAATCTCTTGTTATGAAACTGGTGTAATGGTATGAATCATCAGATGAGTTTTATCGTAATTGAGCTTTTTCTCATTAGAAAGAATGCCACTTCAGGATGACTGATGTGATGCTATGACTTAGATTTATATAATTTATCATAATACCAGACTTTTTATCCCAATTAAATACGAATTTAGCGATCGCATGAAGATCAACGATATCATACTACCAGATAACGCATTATTCCTGGCCCCTATGGAGGATGTTACCGATTCTCCCTTCCGGCAGATTTGCAAAGAGAAAGGTGCGGATATGGTGTATACGGAGTTCATTAGCTCCGAAGCGATCATCCGTGATTCAGATATTGCGATGCATAAAATGTCGTTCGAAGAGGCAGAACGCCCGTTTGGAATCCAGATTTTTGGCGGACGTGAAGAAGCGATGGAGGGCGCCACAAAAGTGGCAAAAGCTAACGGGCCCGACCTGATCGACATAAACTTCGGATGTCCTGTTTATAAGATCGTAAAAAAAGGCGCCGGGTCAGCCTGTCTGAAAGATTTGGATATGATGGAGCGAATGGCCGGTACAGTTGTGGATGCTGCCGGAGATACGCCGGTTACGGTAAAAACACGCCTGGGCTGGGACGATTCAACGATTCGAATTCGTGAAGTCGGACTGATGCTTCAAAGTGTTGGCGTGAAAGCTCTTACAGTTCACGCCCGAACCCGCTGCCAGAAATACAAAGGTGATGCCCGCTGGGAATACCTGAAACATCTGAAAGATACGCCAGGGCTCGATATTCCGATTATCGGTAATGGAGATGCCGATTCCCCGCTGGCTGTTA
Source organism: Rhodohalobacter sp. SW132 (assembly GCF_003390325.1). NCBI lineage: Bacteria > Pseudomonadati > Balneolota > Balneolia > Balneolales > Balneolaceae > Rhodohalobacter > Rhodohalobacter sp. SW132. The sequence continues at coordinate 244,248 of NZ_QUOK01000006.1, forward strand.
AACGAATGCTGGACGAAACCGGTGTTGATGGTGTGATGATCGGTCGCGGTGCGATCGGAAATCCGTGGATTTTTGAACAGAGCAAACACTATCTCGCAACTGGCGAACTTCTGCCGGAACCCACAATTGATGAACGTATAGAGTTGTGTGCTCATCAGCTCCGACTCTCCGTTGACCACCACGGCGAACAGTACGGCGTAATTATCATGAAAAAACACTACGGAAAATACCTCAAGGGAATCCGTAACGGGAAAAAATTGCGCGCTGCGATCATGGATGAAAAAGAGATGCAAACGATCCTTGAAAAGCTTTACAACTTTAGTAAAGAAGAGCTTTACGCGATAGCTTAGGGGAGGGAGGGCTCGCGACGGCGCGGCGCAACGTTTTAGGGATATCTCATTTTACAAACTACCAAATCCACACCACGCTTTTACGGCTCTACGTGTATTCCTGTATCTCACTACAGCGCAAAGGTTTTGAGCTATTCCCTTCCACCACCCTCTAAACCTCTTTTATCTGATATTTAACTTTAAAATAGTTTAACAAAAGCTCATTCTCTGTCGAAAATACATATACCGCGCTATGGACACCCGGTTTGCAAAATAAGCGGAACCGTGTTATTAATATTAAAACAGACAGAGTATGATTCCTTTCAAAAAAATTCTCTTTTTAATACTTGTTGTATTTTTATCTTTTGTGCTGCTGCAATCATGTGATACTACTTCATCATCATCAGATTACGAACCGATTACTGTGACTGGAATTGTATCTGATTCTCAGCATGAGCCTATCGAAGATGCTATTGTACGCATTATTAATCCCGCACCTGAAAAGGTAACTACCACCAACGAATTCGGGAAATACTCTTTTGAATTGAAGGTTGATTCCACTACGGCTTATACTATTGAAGTTCGTAAGGAAGGTTATATTATTGAAAATAATGAATTTATAGCTATTGTTGAACGTAATGTGGAACTCCCAGCCTTTCGACTTTCTACTGTCAATGAAGGTGGTGATAATGATGGAGAAGGCGATCCGCCTCCTGAAGTTGTAGGCGAAGCAGCTTCAATTTTTCTCGAATCTGTATCAGCAACTGATATAGGTGTTATGTCGACAGGTCAAAGAGAAGACGCTCAACTTGTATTTCAGGTTGTTGATGAATTTGGCAATCCACTCGTTAATAGCAATTCAGTGGATGTTTCCTTCAGGGTGGGAGATCATCCTGATGAAGATTTAAACTTAAGTTCAGAAACTGTAAGAACAAATGAGAACGGTCAAGCATCTGTAACTGTAACCAGTGGTAAAATTTCTGGCACCGTTCAGATTATTGCAGAATTCGAAAGAGAAGATGGTACAGTTAGAGATTCCCAACCGGTTCGAATAGTTATACACGCTGGTCTACCTAGTCAGGATCATTTTACAATTGTATTAGATGAACGAAACAAAACAAGCAACAGAGCTGATGAAGTTACCGTAGAAGTTCTGGTTGGAGACAAATATGGAAATGCTGTGGCTGACGAAACGGCCATATATTTCACAACAAATGGCGGTTTCATATACGGATCATCCTTTACTAACGGTGGTCGTGCTGCATCGCCGTTAACGATTGGTAATCCAATACCTTTAAATGGAATAGCTACAATTACTGCATCAACAACAGGAGAAAATGAACAGTCGGTTTCTGCTTCAACAAATATGATTTTTTCCGGTTCGCCCAATATTTCAGTTACCCCGGAAACATTTAACATCGCAAATGCTGAAGATCAGCAGTTTGATTATTCAGTAACTGATTCAAACGGCAATCCTATGGAACCAGGAACAAATATTTCTGTAACTGTTGAGGGGAATGAAATCGATGTACTTGGTGATGTAGATATTTCAGTAGGAACACCAAACGCCATCTTCAGTAACCTATCTGAGCTAACAGAATACTCATTTATCATTGATGATGCAGAACCGGATGAGATAAATGATACTCCTGTCTATATAACAATTGAAGTGGACGGTCCTAATGGATCTGCCCGAAAAACAATCACTGGCCGTAAAGCAAAAATACAGCCTTAAACAGAAAATGCTCGGAACGACGCAAAGGAGTGTATTTTATCACATTTTAACTTAATGAAGGGTATTTTAACTGCTAACAAAAGTGAGTACTCAAATTTATTGATGTTATCATAACCTAAACAAAGAAATAACGTAGTGCCTTTGCGCCGTTGCGAGTGAAACTTCCATTTAAAGTCTGTTAACGATTCGTTTGATTCCTGTTTTTAACAGTTCTTCGTTGAAGTTAATTAAAAGACCAAGTTTCAGATTGGTCAGCTTCAAATATGTCAACAACTGTTTGTAGTGTACGGGTGCCAATAGCTGAACTGATTTTAATTCGATTATCAATTTATTTTCAATAATTACATCAGCAACAAACCCAACACCCATTTTTTTATCTTTCCAGTATACGGGTATCGGATTTTGCCGTTGATATTCAAACCCGGAACACTCCAGTTCGTGACACAGTACTTCTTCATAAACAGACTCAAACAAACCAGGCCCCAAACCACGGTGTATATTAAAACAGATATCAAGTACGTGTTTTGAAAGTTCATTCTCGATCATGATGATTCATTTGGAGGATTTATGAAATTGCAATTCCTCCAGTATGATCATTAAATGAGTAACACCTTACAGAAAAATTTTAAATTTAGTGGGTGGGGGGCTCGCGACGGCGCGGCGGCGCAACTTTTTATTTATGCCCTTCCATCATCATTAATCACCGTATACCTTCTGCGCCTTTGCGCCTCCGTGAGAACCTTTTCTTACATACAAGCCGGAGGCTCAGGTGCCGCTTCGTACCCGATTGTCCCTAACCTGAACCCATTCGGACAAACCCGAGCCGATACCATGGTATTTCTGCTATCCTGAATAGAGCCGGTAACGATGAACTCGCCCGGCTGTATGGCCGATATAATATAAACGCCATTCTCATTTGAAGCTTCCAAAACATTGCCATCCACCACGCGTCCGCTGAAATTGAATTTTGTGAAATCTATATCCTGGAATGTTCGTCCGCCTCCACCCAGCATAGCGGGACGAAAATAATATCCCTGGGCAGAAGACGCGACAAGGGCAAGATCAAGCTGCAGGGCATCGCGTGAGGCAGCATCTGCAGCGGCTGAAAAGGTATTGAGAGCTACAACTGCGGCAATTCCCACAATTATGGTAACCAATATAACGAGAAGTAACTGTTGCTGACCCATGGCAGCCTCCGGTGAGATAAAGGGTTGATGAAAATGTTAAATCCCCCCCCTCTAACTGCTGGAATAGCGGGCAGTTAAAAAGAAAGCATGCTTTTTTAAAACTAACGAATTTTTAAATAATTACGCTATTTAAAAGAGAATTTCATCTCGTAAATGTTACATTAGAAATGACTCTGATCGATTTATTTGCAGCAGTCATAACTCTTGTGGTGATGGTTTTATTGACTTTCAAAAACCGGTAATGAACACCCTGCCAATTCACGTAGAGTACAAGTATTAATAAGATATTTTCCCAGAAAAAAATATTCATTGTAAAAAGTGTCGAAAAGTGAAACGGAATCATAACTACGAGCCACGAATATCTCAAATATCGATTAAACAGAATATAAGGCGTTAAAACCTCCATCATAGTAACTATAAAAAAACCAGTTTTTAACAAAACAATGACTAAATCAAACTCAATTAATACCAGGCCTAGTTCAAATCCATAATTAGAATAATTAAGGCTATTACGTACTGTATAGATTAGCAACGCATCATTTGTAAAAATCTCCATCCCACCTCTCACAAACCTTCGTATTCCAATAAATGCATAAACAAATGAAAAAGTGGTTGCGGTCAGTATAATCGGAAATGAGTATTTATTGGGACTCTGATTCATTTCGTCTTTACCGAAAAGAGACCACCTGTTTGACGCTGCTGAAAAGCACAGGAAAATTGCAGCAAAATAGATAACAATCTGCCCATGATTTATATATCCATTGAAACCTCTTATAACGAAATCGAGGAGAAATATAAAGATCACTGTTACAATGGCAACGGTTCTGAATGGACGGACACCAGCTATAAGTAAGCTGCAGCCAATGATTGTGCCGATTTTCAGGAATAACAAGAACGGGGCTGATAGAATAATGTGAAGGGTTTCTGGCTGCAGGAAGTTTATCACCGCGTGAAAACCCCATGGTTCAAAAATCTCTATCGGGAGTTGTGCATAATTTGAGGCAGAAAATAGTATTGCTATAATCAACCAGCACCCAAATACAGTGACCCGAAGGAATGCCAGAGTTTCCTGGCTTTTATATGCGGCGAGCATTAGTTCGTGTGGTAGGTATAATAGTTATACTTTACGATGCTTTTATCGTCCAGTGAATTCTCTTCATATAATACCCCATTGATCCTTAAAAATACGATTTTAACTTCTGGGTTCTCTTCACTGTAGATGTCTACCAGGCTGGCAATTAATTTTTCAAACGGATGATTTGAATGTTCAGGTTTTACTCTCTTTTTCTCTCTTAAATTGTCAGCCAGATCTGATTCGAGGTCCGCAATTTTCTTCATAAAAGCTCTCGGACTCGTTTTGGAAATAATAGAAAAAGGGTAATGAAAACGTTCACCCTCATCCGTTTCAAGTATGAATTCAACATAATTCAATCCCGGGTTAGCAGAGCTATACATTGACCAATTGGCGAATGGATAGGTTTTTTTATCATCCGAAATTAACTGCCCGGCAACACCCCCCCCTAAAACCAAAGCTGTTATTACAATATTTGAAATTGTCCTTTGACTATCAGGAAGCTTTTTAAATAGCAGCCACACAAAGGTGATGACTACCACAAGAATTATTGAGAATTCCATTTGAAAAATTTTTTAGCACATCTAAACTTCAAACAAAAAAGGCTCCCGAAGGAGCCTTTTTTTTACTTAAGCTGAGAAATTAATTAATCAGCAGTTGTAGTTTCAGGTTCCCCGGTTGCACCAAGTTCGAAATTATTCGGACCAACTGCTGCTGTTATTTGATCATTAGCATCTGTACAACCCGAACCATCAATTCCTGGTGTAAAACCTTCGCAGCTTGCTGGATCAGCACGTATAGTAAAACTTTGTGGAGTGACATCCTCAATTACGTATCTGCCATTCTCATTTACTGCGGTTCGACTTTCTGTACCACCGACTTCAGTAGCTGGAAATGCCATCCCATCAAAAGAAATACCACCACTTTGAGGTGTTCCAGTACCATCAAATGTGCGGCCACCGCCACCCAGCATACCAGGTCTCATGTAATAACCCTGTGCTGCAGATGCAAGAGCTGCGATATCATTATTTACAGCGTCGATGTTTGCCTGATCAGCTGCTGAGCCGAAGGTGTTAATTGCTACTACCGTGGCGATTCCCACGATGATTGTTACCAAGATTACGAGTAAGAGTTGTTGTTGTCCCATGGTGTACTCCGAGTATGATTATTTTGTATTGGTTGTTTGTAAAACAATATAGATTGCTACTGTCTACAAGAGTGAACGATGATTCATTTGTTACAGATTTTATTAAAATTTTTTAATTCTAATGTTTTCACATTCCATAATCGAATTAAAAATATTCCCGTCCTGATGCTTCATCCGGGGCTCTGTCACATTTCAAATACATATATAAACATAATGTTTACAATGCCTTTTGCTTTACTGACAAGCATCTGTATCAAATATCGCACTATGTAAATGAACGTTTATTATGTTAATGAGCCCGCCGATCAGTTGCAATCTATTTATTAAATTTTCTTAATAAACTTGTAATTCTAATATTCCCACTTTGTCATAATCCGGGGTTTCATCTCCCTTTTCCTGGTGGGTTTATCGGAATAGATTAACGCAAATCGAGGCCTCTTCTTTTATTATCGGATGAAAGTTTTAATTCATTAATCAGTCCTGTTTGTCAGATTTGTTTAACAGGATATCATTTGTTTCTGTAGCTCCTCAACCCTGCACAGGATGCACTTCCCTTGAACAGGTACAAGCATCGGATGAATCTAATAGAATGAATACATAACAATATTTTATGTTGGCTAATCAAAAAAACTCAACTGAAGCCGGGTTTCAGGGCTCACCTGAATCACATATATTGCCAAAAATTTACATCCGCAACGATTTATCTTATGACCTCTATTCAAGGAACTATTCTCGACCCTCTTCAAAACCGTACTTATCATGGTACCATACATATAAAGGAAGGTTTCATTCAATCGATTGATGAGAAGCCCGATCTTCCTGGAAACGGCACTTACATCGCTCCCGGATTTGTGGATTCCCACATTCACATCGAGAGCTCCATGCTGATCCCCTCCGAATTTGCACGGCTGGCGCTGCGTCACGGTACGGTTGCAACCGTTTCCGATCCGCATGAAATTGCCAATGTCTGCGGCATGGATGGTGTGGAGTTTATGATTGAAAACGGGGAAAAAGTGCCTCTTAAGTTTTTCTTTGGCGCGCCTTCATGTGTTCCGGCTACTCCGTTTGAAACGGCCGGTGCCCAGCTCACTCCTGCTGATGTTGCCAAACTATTAGACCGGGATGACATCCACTATCTTGCCGAAATGATGAACTGGCCCGGCGTTCTGAACGGTGATCCCGAGGTACTGGAAAAAATCCAGGCAGCACAGGAACGGGAGAAACCAGTGGATGGTCACGCTCCCGGACTCACAGGCGATCAGGCACACGCTTACGCATCGGCCGGAATTTCAACCGATCACGAATGTTTCACCATCGGGGAGGCACGTGATAAAATTGCAGCCGGGATGATGATAGCCATTCGTGAAGGCAGTGCTGCAAAAAATTACAACGCCCTCCACCCTCTCCTGAAGGAATCGCCCGCCAATATCATGTTCTGCTCAGATGATAAACACCCGGATGATCTCATGGAAGGTCATATCAATATACTTGCTGAGCGGTCGCTCCGTCTCGGATATCCTCTGTTTGATACACTCCGGGCCTGTTCCGTTCACGCCGTTCAGCACTACAATCTGAATGTTGGCCTGCTTCAGGCCGGCGATCCCGCCGATTTTGTGATTATGGATGATCCCGATACCATGCACATCTCCGAAACATGGATCGACGGCAAGTGTGTCTATAAAGATGGTGAAGTTCTTTTCGACAGGCCGAAAAGCAGAATCATTAATCATTTTGTACCGCGACAGATTTCTGAATCCGAGATCAAAGCGAGGACGGATCAACCCGACGGAACTGCTGACTTTCCCGTGATTGTTGCCCGCGATGGCGAACTGATCACCGAAAAAAGCGTGGAAAAGCTGAAGATATCCAGTGGCGAAATTTTGGCGGATTCTTCACGTGATATCCTGAAAATTACTGTGGTAAATCGATACCGGAATGAAGAACCGGCCGTCGGTTTTATCAAAAACTTCGGAATAAAAAACGGGGCTATCGCGTCATCGGTAGCGCACGATTCTCACAATATCATCGCGGTGGGTTCAAGTGATGAGCACCTTGCGAGCGTTATCAACCAGGTGATGGATGCAAAAGGCGGAGTTGCGGTGTCTGATGATTCAGGCAGTGACCTGCTTTCGCTGCCGGTGGGCGGTATCATGACCGACCGGCCGGGCGATGAAGTAGGCCTGCACTACAAAAAACTGACTCAACGGGCTAAAGACCTTGGAAGCACTCTTCATTCCCCGTTTATGACGATCTCTTTTATGGCACTGCTCGTCATTCCAAAACTCAAAATGAGCGACATGGGCTTGTTTGACGCCGAAAAATTTGAGTTTATTTGATGATTTCTAAAAATTTGTTATCTGAATAAGAATGCCTGCAAAAAATCTTACCCGCAACACCTAAAGGTCCAAGCGACGCTTCAGGATTAAATCGCAATAAGGCTCAGGTTGTGTACTCAGCGTTAATTCGCACGTATTCGTAGGAGAGATCAGATCCCCATCCCACCGCATCGGCATCCCCATCATTCAGCACCAGCGTGACGGTGATGGTAGATGTTTTCATCTCTTTTTTCACCTCTTCCCGGCTGTGATCGGTGGGCTGGCCTTTATCAAGAATTTGCACGGCCCGGCCTGAACCGAAAAAGAGATCCACTTTATCGGGATCAAACGGAACACCCGCCCGTCCGGCAGCCGCAAAGATACGTCCCCAGTTCGGATCGGTTCCAAAAATTGCAGTTTTCACAAGATTGGAGTCGGAAATGGTGCGGACAATTTTACGTGCACCCTCCTCGGTTTTGGCTCCTTCTACCCGGTACTCAACAAGCTTTGTTGAACCTTCGCCATCGGATACAATCATCATCGCAAGATGCTTGCAGAGTTTTGTGAGATGGTCAAGAAAAATGCGGTAATTTTCATTTTTTTCGGTGATTTCTTCATTCTCCGCCAATCCGTTGCAGATAATGGAGACCATATCATTCGTGGATGTATCTCCATCCACTGTAATCATGTTGAAAGTTTTATTCACCGCTTCTCGCAGCGCCTCATCCAGCAGTTTTGGGGTGATGGCAATATCGCAGATAATAAATCCAAGCATGGTGGCCATGTCGGGATGGATCATTCCGGATCCTTTCGCAATTCCCGCCATATTTACGGTAACGCCGTCAATTTCAAACGAATCAAATCCTTCCTTTGCAAAAGTGTCGGTTGTTAAAATGGCGTTGGCAGCAAGAGATCCGGCAACCTGGCGGTCCGATAATTTAGCCGCGCTCTCTTTGATTCCTTTCAGAACTTTTTCCGTGGGAAACGGCTCGCCAATCAAACCGGTGGATGCCACGAGAACCGATTCAACGGGAATTCCGAGTTCTGCCGCCGTGGTTTCGGCCATCGCAACAGCTCCTTCCCACCCTTTTTTACCTGTACAGGCGTTGGCATTGCCGGAGTTGATCACAATCGCCTGGATGATGCCATCTTTGATATGTTTCCGGCTCAGCTTGATCGGCTCGGCGCAAACCAGGTTTTGGGTAAACACAGCTGCTGCCGAAGCGGGACGCTCCGAATAGATCAGGGCAAGATCCCGCCGTTTTGATTTAATCCCCATATGGGCGCCCCACGCTTTAATTCCGCGAACATCAGTAAGATTTTGAATCATGAGATTTGGTCGTTGTTATTAAATTTCTGAACTAAAATTTTTGGTTGTTATGGATTCAGGGGCGGATACTTCAGCCCGGTATTTTCGAGCAGCCCAAACATCAGGTTCATATTCTGAACAGCCTGACCCGCCGCACCTTTCACCAGATTATCAATCGCCGAAATGGTGATGATTCGGTTCGTACGTTCATCATACGTTGCGTAGACATCACAAAAATTTGATCCCCGCACATTTTTCACAGATGGCGGCTGATCCAGCACGCGTACAAAATGCTCTTTTTCAAAATGATTCAGGTAAGCGTCGCGTACAATCTCTTCATTGACCGGCTTTACCGGAGTGGAGTAGGTTGTGGTTAAAATCCCCCGGTCGATCGGCAGCAGATGTGGCGTGAACTGAACTTTCAGCTCAGCATCCGTAACGGTGCCCAAAATTGTTTCAATTTCCGGGGTGTGCCGGTGAGATTTCAGTCCGTATGCGAAGAAATTCCCAAACTGATTGGGGAAATGGGTAAATGTTTTTGGTGATGCACCCGCGCCGGTCACTCCCGATTTGGAATCGATAATGACCGAGCTCGTATCGATAAGTTTTTGCGCAACCAGCGGCAGCAGTGCCAGGATCGTAGAAGTTGGGTAACAGCCGGGATTTGCAACCAGGTCGCTGTTTCTGATATCATCACGATTCAGTTCGGGCATTCCGTACACCGATTTTTTCAGGTAATCGGGGCACACATGTTTCTTTTCGTACCACTTTTCATACAGTTTCGCCGATTTGAGCCTGAAATCCCCGGAAAGGTCCACGATTCTGAATTTATCAAGTCCGTATTCCTTTACAAAATCCATCGAAACACGGTGTGGCAGTGCCAGGAAAACGAGATCAAGATCGTGATCGCTGATCGTTTCCATTTTCTGCAGTTCCAGTTTTACGATTCCATCGAGTGATGGATGAATTTCAGCGATGCTTTTACCCGCTTTCGATTCGGAGGTGATCACTTCAAGTCTGACATCGGGATGAAGGATCAGCAGGCGGATCAGCTCCACACCGGTATATCCTGTTGCGCCAACAACTCCAACTCTGAACTTCGACTTCTTTCTTCTTTCGATATTCTTCTTTGTGCTTCCTTTGGTCATTCTTTTTTTATCGTAGTTCCAGATTTTTTTTCAGTAAACAGCTGCAGCAGAATAGATTGATCCATTGCCCCATTCACAATATGGGCCGCCTTCACTCCTTTATCAAGCGCAATATTGCATGCTTCAATTTTCGGGATCATTCCGCCTTGTATGACCGAACCAAACAGTTTTTTTACTTCACCTGATGTGATCGCTACAATTTTGGTTTCGGGTCGGTCCGGATCCTCCATCAGCCCATCCACATTGGTAATAGCAACGAACGCTTCAGCTTGCAGCGCTCCGGCAATATGACCGGCAAACATATCGGCATTGATATTGTAATCATCTCCATTTTCGCCACCGGAAACCGGGGAAATCACCGGCAAATATCCGTTTTTGATCAGAAGGTGCAGAAGATCAGGGTTTACTACATCCACATCCCCAACAAAACCGAGATCGATTTCTTCCGGGCCGCTTTCAGTCTGGCGATTGTGAATTCGTTTGCGGGCTTTAACCAATCCCCCATCTTTTCCTGAAAGGCCTACAGCATTGGCACCAAGCCGATTCAGCCGGTTTACCAGTTCGCCGTTTACTTTTCCCGAAAGAGCCTGCTCCACCACTTCCATAGAATTTTTCAGGGTGATACGGTGTCCGTCAACAAATTCTGAGTCGATTCCCGACTGTTCAAACAGCGCTTTAATCACCGGCCCGCCGCCGTGAACAACCACCGGGTAAATCCCCAGCGTTTTCATTTCTGCGACTTGATTTAGAACCTGCTCCTGCGAGCGGCTATCAGTCATGGCATTACCACCATATTTTATTACAACAACTTTGCCGTTGAAAGACTTGACGATTTCATAATTCAAATCTGCAGATGCCATTTTAGAATTCGGGGCTGTGCTCACGGAGTTTATCTTCAATATTTTTGTAGAGTTACTATAATGGTTAAATGTAAGGCTTTCATCACCCATTTTTTAGTGAAACTCTGTCTGAGTTTAATTTCTGTCGCAGATTTCCTGACATTGCTGCCGGTTGAAGCTATTGAGTTGGAAAAATCCCGGTTATTTCAGCGGAACATACCAGTCCCAACTGGAGCTGCATCCTTTTAAAATTGCGACTGTCTTTTTTCACGTGATCCCAATACATTAAGCCACAGCTATCTAACAAGTATACCATAATATGATTCACACACTGCTGATTGGAGAAAATGACCAGATTCGTCAGACTTTATACGAAACCCTGGCCAAAAGAAAACACAAAGTTACCGTTGTGGAACCGGCAACTGTTGACATAGAAAATGCTATTCAAAATGATTTCTCGCTGGTGATTGTCTCTTCCGTGACGGATCAAACCCTCGGGGTCTGCAGGCAGCTTCGATTGAGTAAAAACGGGTCGAATTTTGCGCTGGTGATGGTAGTAGATCACAATCATCCCGATCAACTTGATGATATTCTGGATGCAGGAGCCGACCAGTGTATTATTGAATCGATATATGATGAGAAACGCCTCCACATTCGTCTCGCGTTTGCTGAAAAGATGGCGAGCGAAAAAGTGCAGCAGCAGATTACCGAGCAGCAGCTTCGGGAAAGTGAGGCCCGTGCACGCAGCATTCTCGAAACCACGGTTGATGCCATTATCACTATCACTCCGAAAGGTAACATTCGCACGTTTAATAAAACGGCTGAAAAACTTTTCGGATATCACTCTACGGAAGTTATCGGCAAAAATGTGAAAATTCTGATGCCCAATCCATATAAAGCGGAACATGATGATTATATGGAGCACTACCTGGAAACGGGCAAGCGTAAAATTATTGGTATCGGGAGAGAGGTTACCGGCCGCCGCAAGGATGGGTCCACATTCCCGATGTACCTGGCGGTGAGTGAAGTTAAGTTGCCGGATCAGCATATTTTCACCGGAATTGTGCGCGATATTTCTGAACAGCGGCGTCTGGAGCAGGAAGTTTTACGGATTAGTGAACATGAACGCCAGCGAATTGGTCAGGATTTACATGACGGCCTCGGACAGATGCTTACCGGTATCGGGCTGATCACTAAAAACCTCGCCCGGCAACTTGAACAGGAAGAACATAAACTTGCTGAAGATGCAGCAGAGATCAGTACATTGATCCAGCAGGCTGATGAACAGGCCCGGTCCCTTGCGCGCGGACTCGTGCCGGTGGAATTTGATGAACGAGGGCTGGAAGCTGCGTTGGAACGGCTGAAAAACAATGCCGAAAAACTTTTTGGGATTGAGTGCACGCTCGAGATCCTGGGAGAGCTTGATTTTGATGATGTTACACAGGCGATCCATCTTTACCGGATTGCGCAGGAAGGCGTGAGCAATGCTGTAAAACATGGTTCAGCCGACAAGGTGTCTATTTATATCGCCTCCACTGATCAGCATCTGCGCCTTCGTGTGGTGGACAACGGAACCGGGTTCCCCGAAAATTGGGATTCGGAAGGAGGTCTGGGTGTGCGTATCATGCGTTTCAGGGCACGGCTGATCGGGGGAAGTTTAGAAATAAGCGACATCCCCGATAAAGGAGCTACCATTACGTGTACTGTGCCAAATATTAAACAACCTTAAACAGATTCCAATTAACAGATGCCCGCAAAAAAGAAAATATATATCGTAGACGACCACCCGCTGATGAGAAAGGGAATGGCGATGACACTTGAAAACAGTGTGGAGTTTGAAGTGTGCGGGCAAAGTGAATCGGCGGAAGAGGCGCTGGGTGAAATCCCCCGATTGAAACCGGATGGATGTGTAATTGACATCTCACTGCCGGGTATGAACGGTATTGAACTTGTAAAAAACCTGCTTGCTCAAATGCCCGACCTGAAAATCCTGATGGTTTCCCGCCACGACGAAGAACTCTACGCCGAACGCGCCATCCGCGCAGGGGCAAAAGGGTACCTGATGAAACTGGAAGCCGGCGAAGTGCTCGTAAGCGCCGTTCGCCAGGTGATGAACGGTAGTATTTACCTGAGCGATAAAATCGGCTCACAACTCATCATGAAAATTGCATCGGGGCAATCTGCCGGAGAAAATCCCCTGGAATTGTTGAGTGATCGTGAGCTGGAAGTATTTGAACTCACCGGAAAAGGAGAATCCACAAAAGAGATTGCCCGACGCCTTCACGTATCTGTAAAAACGGTGGACACCTACCGCGCACGCATCAAAGAGAAAATGCATCTCAAAACGGCCAACGAACTTATGAGAAAAGCCGTACAGTGGGTTGAAGGCGGTTCCGTGTAACTTCAAACCGGAATCGATGGTTTTGCAGATAAGTAATTATACTCTGTGTTTGGGAGCCATGTAATATAAACCCCTACAGCCCGGTAGGGACTCGCCTGATTAAACCTTCAGGTATTCGCTCTCATTTTCTGTATCGAAATGTTTTGATTTTAATCATGTGCTAAACAAACAACAGGCACAGAAAAAATTTTTATCAAAACAATCATACAGATATAGTTATGAAAACAACAATTAACAGTACGATACTAACCTTAGTTTTAGCATTCGTCGTAACCACTGCGGGTGTTTTTGCACAACAAACCAGAGACCTTCAATATTTTAGAGCACCTGATAAAACAGGGTTAAATGTATTTGAAAGTCCGAAAGAAACCGATGTTGTGTACGACGGTTTTAAGATTCGAATAGGCGGTGCCAATACCCTGCAGTTTCAGGCTCTGGAAAATGACGCAGCAGGTCCGGAATTAGAGCCAAACTTCAACCTTGCGACCTCAAACCTGGACATCGATGTTCAGCTACACAGAGGCCTTCGCATGCACCTACGCACCTATCTTTCATCACGAAATCACACAGAAGCGTGGGTGAAGGGTGGTTATCTGCAGGTAGATCGTCTCGATTTTATTCAGGATGGATTTCTTGATAACCTAATGGACAAAGTAACCGTCAAGGTTGGACACATGACGCTGAACTACGGTGACGCACACTTCAGAAGATCTGACAACGGTCAGGCCTTATACAATCCTTTTGTAGGAAACTATATCATGGATTCGTTCACAAACGAGGTGGGTGGTGAAGTTTACTATAAAGACGGCGGATTCCTCGCAATGCTGGGCCTGAGTAACAGTAAAACAAACCAAAGCACCGTTAAAGGTGACATTGCCACGAAACCTTCACTGTACGGTAAAATTGGATATGACACCCAGGTAAATCCTGATCTCAGAGTTCGGCTCACAGGTTCCTTTTATAATAACCCTGGAAGTGAAGCGGTCAGACTCTATGGCGGTGACCTTGCCGGAGCACGTTATTACAATGTTGAAGGCACCGGAACTACTACCGGTAGGTTTGCTCCAGACTTTACAGTTTCAGGATTTGCACCGGGCGGACCCATTGGCGGCGAGGCAACTTCATTCATGATCAATCCGTTTATTAAGTTCCAGGGTCTGGAGTTCTTCGGCCTTTTCGAAAGAACAAGCGGCCAGCGGGCAACCGAAACCGACAGCAGATCCTTCAACCAGTATGGTGCTGAGCTTCTGTACAGGTTTGGATCGAATGAAGACTTCTACATCGGCGGGCGATACAACCTTGTTGATGGTGAACTTGCCAACGGTAATGAGATTGAAATTGAGCGGATTAACGTTGGCGGCGGATGGTTTCTGACCAAAAACGTACTGACCAAAGTTGAATATGTGAATCAAACTCGTGATGGATTCACCGGTCCGCTTGAAGGTGCAGGATTCAGCGGATTTATGCTCGAAGCCGTAATCAGCTTCTAAATAATTTCAATGCAGAACACAACGAGTTGTGATCCTATGACCGGGGTCACAACTCTTATTTCCAACCCAAAATTACAATACCATGAAACGAATACTATCAATAATCACACTCTTTGCCCTGATGGGCACGCTGCACACCACAGAAGCACAAAATTCCGATATTGAGCTTTCACTGGAGCAGGGCCACGAAATGAAAATCGACGGAACATCCAATGTCAGAGACTGGGATGCAGATGTCAACACAGTTAACGCAACGTTTGTTCTTTCACAGTTTGACCTTTCTGATCTTTCAAGTCTTACTGCAGATCACTTCAAAACAATGGAATTATCTATTCCCGTAGAAGACATTGAATCTGACTCAGGCCGGCTGACCCGAAACCTTCAGGATTACCTGAAAAAAGATGATCATCCCATCATAACATTTACGATGAACGAGGTTGAAAGTGTGGAAATAAACGGCAATAGTGCCGATATTGTAGCTTCTGGTGTGATCAATGCTGCTGGTGTGGATCATGAAACTTCGATGAATGTTACAGCCACAGTAAACAACGGTAAAGTAACCTTTTCCGGAACACAGGATCTTCTGATGACTGACTTCGGAATCGACCCGCCAACTGCAATGCTCGGTTCAATCAGAGCCCGGGATGAAATTACGATTATCTACTCGTTAACCTTTTCGAACTAAATTATAAAGGAAATCAAAAGTGCACCACTTCCGTCAACATATCGCTGCTTCCATAGCCCTGATTCTGTTCTTCGGCGGAAGTGTGTTTGCACAAGAGATCAACATCGACCAGGAGAACAGCAGACTCTGGATTGAGGGGCGATCAAACGTCAACCAATTTAGCTGCAGAGCGGAACGCTACAACAGCAACATCAAACCTCCCGCCGCCGACACTACCATAGAGGTAGAAGTGGACATTGCCGTAGCAGGTTTTGAGTGCGGTAAACGCCGGATGAACCGCGATCTGAATGACGCATTGATGTCGGAGGAACACCCGTTTATCAGTTTTGAATATACCGATACCCGTTCGATGGATTTTAGTGATTCAAGTGATCAATACCGGCTTTTAGTTGCGGGTAATCTCACTGTTGCTGGACACACCCGGCAAATAGAATTTCCAATGGAGGCGTATGTACAGCAAGACGGGACAATACGGGCAACAGGTAAAACCGAACTTCGAATGACCGACTATAATGTGGAACCTCCCACTGCCCTGCTGGGTATCGTAAAAGTTGATGATCTTTTCACAGTTCACTTCGAACTGTTCGCATCCACCCGAGATTCTGAAACACTGCGTTATGACCAGCCTGAAGAATAAACTCCTCCTCAATACCCACGTGATACCGGCCGATTTCTGGAACGTCTCAAAAGCCGGCAAAACTCTCGAATTTTCCGTAACGGCTCACATCGACATTAACCCCGCCGACTACAGGCAGGGCGTGATTCAGATTGGTCAAATCATCCGGAGAATTGAACAGTTTGCTCGTGTAAAAAATGCTGCTCCCAAAATTCAACTCTTTCCAAATTTGGCAGAAGATCAGCTGGCAGCTACCGTTTTCTGGCCGGAACTGTTAAGCGGCGGAGCTGTTACCCTGCCGAAAAAACAACCGGGATGCCTTCCCCCTCCATCAAAAATTCAATCCATCGCAAAA
This sequence comes from Rhodohalobacter sp. SW132, assembly GCF_003390325.1. NCBI lineage: Bacteria > Pseudomonadati > Balneolota > Balneolia > Balneolales > Balneolaceae > Rhodohalobacter > Rhodohalobacter sp. SW132. The sequence continues at coordinate 260,876 of NZ_QUOK01000006.1, forward strand.
GTCTATCGTTTTACACTGAAAAAGACTGATCAGGACAAAGGTGTAAATTCGAATAAATGGGTCGTTTGTTCTTCCTCCAATCAGCCGTTTATCTGGCTTAAACTGGGGCAGTTCATCGAACACTTATCAGAAACAGATAAAGGTATCACCATCGGGAATCTGGCAGATTTGATAGAAATCCTGGAACCTGAGGGTCAAAAACAGAAAACAGACCTCTATACCCAATTAGCTATCTATATACCATAGCGGTATAGAAATCGTTATATTCCTCGTTTTATTAAAGCCATATAAAAAATTTTTAGTTATTAATCTAATTGCATAAGATAACGTACCTTAATGGCTACTGACCCGAGAATTTATAATTGATTATGAGTGAAGATACCAAGACCGTTCTGATAGTTGAAGATGACCTGATATTAAACCTGTTATATGAAAGCTTTTTAGAAAAAATGGGGTTTGAAACGCATGGTGAGTTAGTATATGGAAAAACAGCTGTTGATATGACTCGCAAAATCCATCCCGACCTCATACTGATGGACATTGCCCTTGAGGGTGACATGAACGGAATTGAGGCCGCTCAGAAAATCCGCGAATTCTCTGATGTACCTGTTATTTTTATTACGGGAAATTCCGATCCGGAACACAAAGAGAAAGCGATGGAAACTCCCAACAGCCACTACCTGATCAAACCCGTGGAACTTGAGGATTTAAACCAGACCCTTTTAAAAATTGGACTAATCTGAATCGATTAGAGAATATTCCCTCCTAACATTAGATCTGCCAGATACTGTATGCGACATTTTTACCTGATTACCCTGCTGTTATTCATTTCATCATGCGCTACTCCACAGCAAACGACTTCTGAGCCTGAGCCCCCGACGGACCAGGCTGCTGTTGCAGACATCGAACGGCCTATCCCCTATCCTCTCGATATTCCCAATGCGTTTTCCAGGGCTATTAATGAGAATACAAGGTCAGAATCCGGTGAACCAGGCACAGAATACTGGCAAAACGAAGGCAGCTACACATTACACGCTGAAATTGATCCAGAGCACCACATGCTTTACGGGAATGCAGAGATTGTATACTACAATAATTCCCCGGATAACCTGAACGCTATCGTAGTTGAACTGGCTCAGAACCTCCATAAAGAAGGGACTCCTAAAAAAGAGGTCACGGAAATAACCGGTGGAAAAGATCTCACGAAAATTACGCTTAATAATACGGACCTTTCCGAAACCACTATGCAGGCACGCTGGTCACAGGGTGCTTCAGGTTATATATTAGATGGAACGCGTCTCTACATTTTTCCCGATGATCCAATTGAATCAGGCGGATCTGTTGAGCTGAGTTTTGAATGGAATTTTGAGATTCCACAGCAGGGTGCATCCGGCAGAATGGGACGCAGCCGCGATAATCTCTACATGATTGCATACTGGTATCCACAAGTGGCGGTATATGATGATGTCTACGGCTGGATGGATGATCCGTTTCTGGGCAATGCAGAATTTTATCACAAATTCTCGGATTATGAACTCTCTGTTACTGCACCGCGTGAGTGGATCGTTATGGGAACCGGCGAATTTCTGAATCCGGAAGAAACATTAGCTGAGGAAGTCCTTGATCGATATCGTCGCGCCGGAGAGAGTGATGACGTGATTGTAATCGCAGATTTTGATGAACTTGACAATGCTACCGCAACCGGTGAAGACGGAAAGCTCACCTGGCGATTTAAATCTGAGCGGGTTCGAGACGTTGCCTTCAGTGCAACCCTCGAAAGTCGCTGGGATGCGGCACGCGCACCGATTGGAGATCTTACAGGCGATGGAGAAACCAACTATACACGAATCAATACATTTTACAGAGAAACTGCACCGCTCTGGAGTGAGGTTACCGATTATGCGCAGCACTCCATCTCGTTCCTTTCTGATTACACGGCCATGCCTTATCCCTGGCCGCATATGACATCCGTTGAAGGAGCCGATATTATTGGCGGCGGCATGGAATTCCCCATGATTACGCTGATGGGCGATTATAATAACGCCGGAGCTGTAAGTCTCTACGGAGTTACGGCACACGAATTTGCTCACATGTGGGTGCCGATGATCGTAAGTACCAACGAACGCCGCTACACCTGGCTCGATGAAGGCCATACATCTTTTCATACCCAACAGGCAAATGTAGATCGTTTTGGTAAAGACCGGTTCAGCCGGGGGCAGCTTTTTGGCCAGTACCTGCAAATTGCGGGTACCGATTTTGAGGGCGAAATGATGAGGTGGAGTGATTTTCACTACCCTGGCCCCGCCTATGGCATAGCCTCCTACCCTAAGCCGGCATCCGTATTAACCGCACTTCGCGGATTGATTGGCGACGAGCTTTTCCTGGAAGCTCACCGGGAATTTATGCACAGGTGGGAATATAAACACCCTTATCCGTGGGATTTCTTCAACACCATTGAAGATGTCACAGATATGGATCTATCCTGGTTCTGGAGAAGCTGGTATTACGAAAGCTGGGTATTAGACCAGGCCGTAACGGATGTACAGCGTGATGGCGATCAAACCACTATCGTGATTGAAGATCGTGGGAATGTGCCGATGCCGGTTCTGCTCAGAATTACACTTGCCGATGGTACCGTAATGAACGAAGAGATTGAAGTGGACCACTGGCTTGAGGGAAAGCGGATGGTTGAGTTCGCGATTACAACCGATTCACCCGTAGATGCAGTAGTTATCGACCCGGAGGAGCTTTTCCCCGATGCTGACAGGCAAAATAATGTCTGGGAAAGATAGAACCACCTAAACGTCACTCTGACAATTACATTTAGCGGTTTAAAAATTTGAAAAATCGAATTGCAATAATATTTTAAGCTCCTGCTATGGCCATAAAGGGAACTTGTGGTGGCCCTTGTTGTAAAATTCTATTTATAATAGTAACGGCGCTTTTAAGTCACACTTATTTTTATGATTATTTAGCAATAAGCTGATTTAAGCTACTGTTTTGTCATTGATGTATTTATTCACCTGATCTCTTCTAATGAGTCGTATTTAGATCCAGTTTGACTCGGTTTTTTCGAAGATCTCATCCGGTTTCTACAAGATATTTTTTTGATGACAAAACACTACTTAGAACATAAGTATCTTCGCAGATCAAAATGTGAACAGCTCGGATACAACTCATACGATTAACACCAACTGTATATGGAGTTATTTAACAGAATAAAAAAAGCCAATACCCTCCGTATCGTCTTTTTCGGCATCGCTACAATAGCGGTTGTGGCTTTAACGCTATTAAACGTCTACTCACTTTATCAGCTCCGGAACGCTTCGATAGAATCCGCTACGGATGTAAAAAAGCTACAGCTTGAAGATTTTAACAGCCAGGTTCGGTATCGATTTTTCAATTCAGTCTGGGACCTTCGGAAAGTAGATATGAATGTGGTTGAAAGCTATTGGTACAATAGTGATGTACTGCCCGATAATTTTGTTGACGTTCTCAACAAGGCAAGCCAGGATCCGCTTTACGATGATATCCACTTTATTTACGGCGACCAGGATGGATGTACGGATGATAGTGCTCCGGTCTTTAAATACGATCCTCAATCACGCTACTTTGTTTCAGCATCTGATATTCCTCAAATTGTATGCGACGGATTCGGAATCTCTAAATCCCGTGCACGGGTTATCGTCGATGATTACAGGTTTAATACAAAATCTACATTCGATTCACACAGATCACTCACCATTGCCCTCATCGACCTGGAAGATAATTCGGTATTCGGCCACCTTAACTTATCTATCAACCGGGATTACCTGGTTAACGACTACATCGCCAAAGAACTGAAAAAGAATTTCGGCAATGCAGATGAGTCCGGCATCGTAGTATGGCTGAGAGATTGGATACAGGATGATATTCTATTAAGCAGTGACGATGGTTTTGTGTACGACAGGGATGAATATCCAATCGATCTGAGGCAGCGTTTTTCCGATTCGCTGGATGATTGGACCCTCCACGCCACAATACTTGCATCTCCCACAATCGCTGCATCCGATGCCTCCCTGAACCGAAATCTCATTGTAATGGGAGTTGCCGTCTTTGTTCTGCTCGGAGCACTATTTTTCATTTTCATCAATGCACAGCGGGAACGCGAACTGGCACAGAGACAGGCCGGATTCCTGGCAAACATTACACACGAATTAAAAACCCCGCTGGCCGTAATGCAGGCTGCAGGAGAAAATATCGCAGATGGACGGGTTACCGATGGAAAACGCCTGAAAAGCTATGGGGATCATATCTACAATGAATCGGTCCGGCTCAAAAAAATGATCGAAAAACTGCTGGATGCCGCAAAAGTTGACTCCGGCCAGGTATCTGCCGAACAGGCTCCGCACTTTCTCCATGAACTGACAGCTGAATTTTATGAAGCCAATAAGGAGTACATTGAGAGTAAAGGTTTCGACTTTTTCTTTCATCACGATAAAAATCTGCCTCTCGTTATGGTTGATTCAGACCATATTGAAACCATTCTCAACAACCTTGTTGAAAACGCAATGAAATACAGCCGGGAGATAAAAAAAATCAATCTGTCTGTCACAAAGAAAGGAAATTTTGTGGCTCTTGAAGTAGCTGATAAAGGAACCGGCATCCCAAAAAGCTCAATCCGTTATATTTTTGATAAGTTCTATCGGGTAGAAGACACGCTCACCGCCAAAACCAAAGGACACGGTCTGGGGCTTTCCATCGTAAAAAATATGGTGGAGATCAATGGAGGAACAATTGATGTTAAAAGTCAATACGGTAAAGGTTCTGTATTTACCGTAAAATTCCCGACATTGATGAAATCAGATTATAGTGATGATGATATCATAACAAATCAGACGAAAACAGATCGTTTAAAAACAGAGAAAGCAGACACATATGTCCAGTAAAAAAATATTGATTGTTGAAGACGAACCAAGCCTGGTGTTTACTCTTCAGGATACGTTAGAAAGTGAGGGTTATAGTGTAGAGGTAGTCTCAGATGGTGAAAAAGCAATTGAGAAAACGAAACAATTCAAACCAGACCTGATGCTTCTCGACCTGATGCTCCCGGGAATGAGTGGATATGAAATATGTAAACAGGTACGCTCCCTGAAGTATACTTTCCCGATCATTATGCTCACGGCAAGAGATCAGGAAGTGGATAAAGTGGCCGGATTGAATATCGGGGCTGATGATTATATCACCAAACCGTTCGGCGTAAAAGAACTGCTGGCACGAATTCAGGCAAGATTACGCAGAGCCAGTTCTTACTCTAAATCCGGCCCTCTCGAAGTACTCAAGCTGGGCAACGTAAAAATCGATTTGAAAGAATCGGAGGTAATTAAGCCGGGCGGGGTATCCCATCCACTCTCTACACGTGAAGTTGAGATGATCAATTATCTTGTAGAAAGAGCGAACCAGCCGGTTTCAAGAGATGAACTTCTGGAACAGGTCTGGCGCTATGAGTATAGCACCAATACACGTACTGTGGATGTCCACATCTCAAAATTACGTGCTAAAATCGAAGAATTTCCGGATGATCCGCGGCACCTCGTCACACTTCACGGCGTGGGGTATATGCTCAAGATCAATTGATTTTTATGATTTGATTTGTCCTACAAACTCAATGAATCCGTCCAGCTGATCTTCGAGAAGTCCCTGCAGAAAGTCAGATTCCAGCCCATCTTCCGTATCGAAGGTATCATTCACCCGGCTAATGAACATCCGTTCTGTATAGATGAGCGCTTTTCGATAGGCGAGTATTTGCTGCAGATGTTCCACTGGCCGTAGTGCACCAAAAGTACCGGCAGCCTCCCCGATAAAACTCACAGGCATTTTATACATCGCATCAGGAAACGGCAGGTAATCGATAAAAAATTTCAATACTCCCGGAAATCCGCCATTATATTCCGGAACAATGAACAGAATTCCATCTGTATCAAGAAACCGATCGTTAAACTTCTTAACGCTCTCAATTTCGTCCCCATACCTCCCTCCTACTATATCTTCAAATGGATAATCCTCAAGTGAAAAGACCTTGGTATCTGTTTTTTCTGACAAATAACCGTTTACATAATTCGTCACTTTTAAGGCATTTGAATCGGGTCTGTCTGTTGATGATAGCAAGTGAATTTTATTCATTGTTCGTTATCTCGGTCTCGTAGTTAATAATTCAAGTTCGCAGCTTTACATTCAGGAGAAGTAAAGTCGCACAAACTGAAGGTATTTCAACCATAAAACATTCCATGATAAAACAACCGTTACATAAAACTTCAAGATAAAAGCGCTTTTCTGAATAATAGATATTATTAAATGATTATAGGTCTTTAACCATATTTTATTTTGTAATTAATCGATTATGACATATTTTTTTAATCGATAGAACGATCTCGTGTTATGGTAGACATCGAGAAATAGCTCCAATAATCTCGCCTGAAACGGATACTTTCAGGCGAGAATTCTTTTTACTCCCTTCCGCTTTTTCTTATCTGCTCAAGGCGTTCCCACAGCCGCCTCTCCCTTCCTTCATCACCAGGCTCGTACCATGACTCATTTTGATTTTTATCCGGCAGATACTGTTGATCTACCCAGTTCCCGGGATATTGATGCGGATATTTATAGTCGTCTGATGAATTTTCTACTCCCAGATACGAAGCACTTAGTAAATTCGCAGTTTTATCTTTTAAATGAGGGGGTACATCTCCAATTCCGCTTTTCTTAATTTTTTGATGAACATTAAAAACCGCTTTTGTACTATTGCTTTTCGCGGATAAAGCCAGAAATATTGCGCAATGCGACAAGAAATAGAATCCTTCCGGCATTCCGGTTTTCAGAAACGATTCATGAGCTGCATTAACCACAGTGAGCGCATACGGATCAGCCATCCCCACATCTTCGGAGGCAAAAATCAAAAACCTTCGAAAGATAAAATTTGGATCTTCACCGGCTTCAAGCATCGCAGTCATCCAGTAGAGAGAGGCGTCCACGTCAGATCCCCTCAGAGACTTGATGAGTGCTGATGCGTAATGGTAGTGCTCATCTCCGGTGCGATCGTAGCGTACACTCCTTTTTTGGATTGATTCACGAGCAATTTCGTGACTGATCTCCACCACTCCATCCTCTCTTTTCGGAGTCGTAAGTGCGGCCATCTCAAGTGCATTCAATGCATTTCGAATATCCCCGCCGGCATACTCGGCAAAATATTCCCTCGCATCGTCGGTCAGTTCTATCTGCATATACCCCAGCCCTCGCTCTTCATCTTTCAATGCCCTGTCGATCATAACCAAAACGTCCTGTTTCAGCAGAGGCTTTAGCTCGAACAGCTGACAGCGCGACAAAAGCGGGTTTACCAGCGAGTAAAACGGATTTTCAGTGGTAGCTCCTACCAGCTTTATCACTCCCGACTCCAGGTGTGGAAGAAGTGCATCCTGCTGGGCTTTATTCCAGCGGTGGATCTCGTCTACAAAAAGTATAGTTTTTCTGCCACCGGCTTTTTTTCGCTGTTTGGCTTGTGCAACCACTTTTCGCAGATCTTTAATCCCATCAAGGACGGCATTAATGATATCAAAATGGGCATCAATTTCCCTGGAAATAACGTGGGCGAGCGTCGTTTTTCCTGAACTTGGAGGACCGTAAAATATCAGTGAACCAATCATTCCGCTTTCAATCATTCTGCGGATCATTTTTCCTTCACCAACCAGTTCGCTCTGCCCGACAAACTCATCAAGCGACTCCGGACGCATACGGGTTGCAAGCGGTTGATCCTGCCCTTTAATACTTCCCGCCTGATCATCTTTGTCATCGTTAAAAAGATCCATCATTAATCAGTTATACATTTTCGTTGTATTGATATCCATAGCTAAACATTAACCCTTAGGATGAGAAAGACATAATGTAACGTGCTATATTTTTTATGATATATTGTGTTGGGTTTATCACCATTTAATTAAATTTTTTTAATTATGATTAATATACCCTGAGATAAAATTCTTTTTATGAAAATATTTTGCATGTTAATGCTCAAGATATTTCATTGATCAAACTACGTTTTTAATCAAAGCTTTAGGTAAATAAAATGAAAATAAGATTTGTTGACAGATCTGATATAAAAATATCAAGAAAAAGTAAGTCGAAATACCGTCCGCTAAAGGATGCTATAGCCGACCTGAAACCTGGTGGCGATGCCATCCAGGTGAAATTTGCTGATGAGAAGGAGTTGATTTCACTCCGTAACGTGATCTATACTTATAATAGAGAGACAGACAGTAATGTGAGAAGCAGTGCTGATATGTCGAAAAATATTATCTACTTCTATGTAGAGAAATAAAGTATCGTAAAATATTTTATTCTTTGTATTACACGCGAGAGATATTAAGGTCCGGTTAACAACCTGATTTCGTGTAAAAGTCACATGGCACTTAAACTAAAAAGGGCTGCACGGATTTTAAACCGGCAGCCCTTTTTTTATCTCTTTATCTAACCTGAGATCTACTCTTTATCGTCGTCTTTTTTTCCTGCAAGCTTCTCTGCCAGCCCGGAAACTTCACCAAGAGTTGGAGTACCGGTTTCGACTTTATCGTCAGCCGGTTTACTCTTCTTAGGTTTGGACGCTTGTTTTTTCGATTCGTTTTCAAGCTGTGTTAGCTCAATACTTTTGCTTGACTCATCAAACTCAACAACGAATGCTTCAACGGAGTCGCCTTCGCTGAATGCTTCTTCGAGATCTTCAACATCGCCTTCCATTTTCTTAACCGGAAGGAATGCCTCAGCACCAAGCGGAAGTTCTACGAATACACCTTTATCGGTGATTTTTGAAACTTTGCCTTCAACTTTAGATCCAAGACCGTACTCCTCAGCATATTTTTCCCAAGGGTTATCTTCAACCTGCTTGTGGCCGAGTGTAATGCGGCGGTTGTCAAAGTCAACAGCAAGAATAACTACTTCCAGCTCTTCTCCTTTGTCTACAGCCTGGTTCGGATGTTCGATGTTCTCAGTCCAGCTAAGGTCCGATACGTGAACAAGGCCGTCGATTCCGGGCTCAAGTTCAACAAATACACCAAAGTTTGTGAGGTTACGCACTTCGCCGGTATGCTTTGAACCAACAGGATATCTTTCGAGAAGATCTTCCCACGGATCCTGTTCCAATTGCTTCACACCGAGAGAAATCTTCTTCTCTTCTTCGTTGATATTCAGAACCACACATTCGATGATATCGTCTTTCTGAACCAGTTGTGACGGATGCTTGATGTGCTGTGTCCACGACATTTCACTAATGTGGATCAGCCCTTCAACACCTTTCTCAAGTTCAATAAAGGCACCGTAGTCTGCAATAGAAACCACGCGGCCCTGAACTCGGAGATTGTCAGGATATTTAATGTCGATATCGTTCCATGGGTGCGGCTGAAGCTGCTTCAGTCCAAGAGATACCCGTTTGGAATCTTCATCAAAATCGATAACTGCAACGTTCATCTTCTGGTCGAGACTTACAATCTCTTCCGGATGATCTACGCGGCCCCATGAGAGGTCGGTAATGTGCAGAAGTCCGTCAACACCACCAAGGTCAATAAATACCCCGAAGTCGGTGATATTTTTAACAATACCTTCAAGTACCTGTCCGGCTTCGATGGTTTCGAGAATTTCTTCACGCTGCTCTTCGAGGTCAGACTCGATGAGAGCTCTGTGCGAGATCACAACATTTTCAGCCTGCATGTTGAGTTTTACAACCTGGAATTCCATGGTTCGGTCAACATAGGCATCAAAGTCACGAACCGGACGCACATCAATTTGTGAGCCGGGAAGGAATGCATCAATTCCAAACACATCCACAACCATACCACCTTTAATACGTCGTTTAATATGACCTTCGATAACTTCGCCTGTCTCGTATGCTTCTTCGAGGTTTTCCCAGGCCTGCAGAATATCTGCTTTTCGGCGGGAAAGAATAAGCTGGCCTTCACGATCTTCAACCCTGTCTAAAAATACTTCAACTTCGTCACCCGGCTGAAGGTTTTCAAGAACTTTGTTGCTAAATTCGTTTACCGGAACAATACCTTCCGATTTAAAACCGATATCAACAATTACATATTTTTCGTCAACAGAGACGACTATACCGGTTACAATTTCCTTCTCTTCAATTTCGCTGAGTGTATTTTCATACATTCCGGCGAGTTCATGAAATTCCTCATCAGAATAATCTTCTGAAGCGGCCTCAAGCTGATCAAACGTAAATGTTTCGCCTTCCACATCTCCTGAATAATCTGGAAGCACTGCAGTTTCGGTTTCAACAGCAGATTCTGATTTTTTTTCTGCTGATTCTGAGCTCTCTGTCGTTTCAGTTGCTTCAGCGACGTCTACAGTTTCCTGGTTCTCGTCGGGTGAAGTTTCTTCAACTTCTTTTTCTGTTATGTTTTTTTGTTCTTCTGACATTCAATATCCTGTTAATGTTTAACCGCATTTCGACTTTCGAAATGGGATTAGAGTTAATGGTTTAATTTTAGATTTTCGTGTATGATGGCTGCCATCAGGTCAACCTGTTCCTCAAACGTTTTCCCGGTGGTATTAATCACAATCGCATCATCTGCTTTTTTAAGCGGATCTGCTTTTCTGCTGCGATCTTTTTGATCTCTGCTCTTCAGGTTATTTACAACATCTTCAAATGAAATATTGTCCTGTTTCGAGCTGAGTTCTTTATATCTGCGTCTTGCGCGTTCTTCAATGGATGCATCCATATAAAATTTCAGGTCTGCATCGGGAAAAACAGCGGTACCAAGATCTCTGCCGTCTGCAATAAATTCGCCATTCGACACAAGATCTCTCATTATGGAATTCACAAACTGCCTCACTTCCGGCAAAGAAGCGATATTGCTTACGTTGTCCGCCACTTCAGATTTCCTGATCTCATTTGAAATATCGGTTTCATTGAGCATGACAAGAAATGATCCGTCGCTGACATCAGCTTTTAAATCCACTCCGGGCAACATTTTAAAGAACGATTCGGTTGACGGCTTTCCCTCGGAGATCCAAAAATAGGTTACAGCGCGATAAAGGGCGCCGGAATCTAAAAAATGAAGATTCAGACGATTCGATAACGCTTTAGCTGTGGAACTTTTCCCAGACCCCGCAGGACCATCAATAACTATAATCATTATAGACCTGTTAAATTAAATTTTTTACTTCAAAGATTCAATCCTTTCTTGTACCTTAATTTTAGAAGCCTTAATTTCTAAAGCTTCAAAGATAATGAGTATTTAACCGTAATATATATTTAATTATGCCACAGCATAAATCAGCAATCAAACGTGTGCGTCAGGATAAAAAACGCGCTCAGCATAACAAAGGGCGTCGAACTGTTCTCCGAAAACAGATCAAACAGGTAATGGATGCCGGTGACAAAGAAAAGGCACAGGAAGAACTAAAGAAAGCTGTTAGCCTGATTGACAGACTCAGCACGAAAGGTATTCTTCACAAAAATACTGCTGCCAGAAAAAAATCAAAGCTTACCACCTACGTAAATAACCTTTGATCCATTGACAAATCCAGACAAGAAAGCTCTTCTGATTATTCTTGACGGATTTGGGATTTCAGACGACCCGGCCGTCAGCGCTGTAGACAAGGCCAATAAACCCTTTTACGATTCACTTCTGCAACAATATCCCAATGCAAGGCTATCAGCAAGCGGTGAAGATGTAGGGCTTCCTGAAGGTCAGTTTGGCAATTCGGAAGTTGGTCACCTCAATATTGGTGCCGGAAGAATCGTATGGCAGGAACTTACAAGGGTTAATAAATCGATCCGGGAGAGAGACTTCTTTTCGAACCCTGTGTTAACAGATGCTTTTGAAAAAGCAAAAAAAAGAGGCAGAATCCATTTTTTAGGACTGCTCTCTGATGGCGGAGTTCACAGCCATAATCAGCACCTCTATGCGCTGCTTGAGATGGCGGCCCAAACGGGTGTAGAGAATGCATTTGTTCACGCGTTCACAGATGGGCGGGATACCTCCCCCCACGGCGGAAAAGAGTATTGCCGCGAGCTGCAGGATAAGATGAACGAGATTGGAAAAGGCCAGATTGCATCCGTTATTGGCCGTTATTTTGCCATGGATCGTGATAATCGCTGGGAGCGGACCAACAAAGCTGTAAGTCTTCTTACTAAAAATGAAGGTGTGAATACACCGTCTTATAAGGAAGTATTTGAGTCGAGTTATGCCGGGGGCACAACCGATGAATTCATTGAACCCTGCACAATTGCTTCCGCACCTAACAGCAGAATCCAGGACGATGATGTTGTTGTATTTTTTAACATCCGCGGTGATCGTGCACGACAAATTACAAAAGCTCTTCTGAACCTGGATAACGTACCTGTTCAGTCCGGCCTGAAAAACCTGCACTACGTTACATTTACGGCATACGATGAAACTTTTAACGATCATGTACATGTAGCCTTTCCGCCCACCCGCCTGCCCAATACGATCGGGGAGTACATTGGTTCTACAGGAGCAGCCCAGTTGCGAATCGCAGAGACGGAAAAATATCCGCATGTAACCTATTTTTTCAACGGCGGTGAAGAGACTCCGAATAAAAACGAGGAGAGAATTCTTGTTCCAAGCCCTAAAGTGGCAACTTACGATCTTAAACCGGAAATGAGCGCTGAAGAGGTCGCAGATAAACTTTCTGTGGCGTTAGAGAAATCCATTTATCAGCTTGCAGTTGTTAATTTTGCAAACCCTGATATGGTTGGCCATACCGGTGATATGGATGCCACAATACAGGCAATTGAATTTGTAGATCGCCAGCTAAAAAAAGTGGTTGAAACCGCTCAGAAAAATAATTACAACATTGTAATTATCGCAGATCATGGTAATGCAGACCGCATGAAACAACCTGACGGATCTGCTCATACTGCACACACAACAGCTGAAGTTCCCGTAATTCTCATAAGTGATCTGGCCATAAAAAAGCTGAATAATGGAATTTTAGCTGATGTTGCCCCGACTTTGCTGAAACTTATGGATCTCAACGCTCCCGAAGAGATGACCGGCAGCCCTCTTTTTTAGGCAAATTTCTGCGTATATTACAACTTACTATCAGAACCCGGCGGGTTTGCTTTTGCGCGCATGCTGTACTACTTTCGATAAGCATGAACTAATGAAAAGCTTCACTCGTTACGCTACATAGAAAAACTAATACGTAATACGTAAAATCAGCAGGTCCCGATATGGAGGGTAATTTTTCAAGTAAAGTTCGAGATGTAATTCAGTTTAGTCGTGAAGAAGCGCTAAGGCTGGGACACGATTATATTGGCACAGAGCATCTGATTTTGGGCATCGTCAGACTTGGCGACGGTGTGGCGATTCGGATACTCAAAAATCTCGATTGCGACCTATTCAAACTAAAGAAAACAATTGAAGATACGGTTCGCGGCACCGGCGGTACGGTTACCGTTGGAAATATTCCGCTGACCAAGCAAGCAGAAAAAGTTCTGCGTATCACGTATCTCGAAGCGAAATTGTACAAAAGTGATACAATAGGAACAGAGCACCTCCTGTTATCACTTCTGCGTGACGAGGAGAACATTGCCGCACAAATTTTACAGCAGTTCAGTGTATCCTATGACGCAGTTCGTGAGGAATTGGATATGATTATTTCGGGTAATGCCCGCGATACAGATCAGGGCGGTGCACGATCAACAAGCGCGAGCGTACCTTCATCCTCTAAAGGTTCACAATCATCCGGAAGTTCACGGGAAAAGAAAATGGAAAAATCGAAAACACCTGTACTTGACAATTTCGGCAGGGATTTAACACAACTTGCCGAAGACGGTAAACTCGATCCAATTATTGGTCGGGAAAAAGAAATTGAACGTGTAGCCCAGGTTCTCAGCCGGCGTAAAAAGAATAATCCGGTTTTAATCGGAGAGCCCGGCGTTGGTAAAACAGCAATAGCCGAGGGTCTTGCCTCAAGAATTATTGAGAGAAAAGTATCCAGGGTTCTCTATAATAAACGTGTAATTGCGCTCGACCTCGCCTCACTTGTTGCCGGAACCAAATACCGCGGACAGTTTGAAGAGCGAATGAAAGCTGTGATGACTGAGCTCGAAAAAACAGAAAACGTCATTCTCTTTATCGACGAGCTGCACACTATCGTAGGAGCCGGGGGAGCAAGCGGTTCTCTGGATGCATCCAACATGCTCAAACCGGCACTTGCCCGAGGGGAAGTTCAGGCAATCGGTGCAACAACACTGAATGAATATCGCCAGTTTATTGAAAAAGATGGTGCGTTGGAAAGACGCTTCCAGAAGATTATGGTGGATCCGACCAGTGTGGAAGAAACCCTGGAGATACTTAACCAGATTAAAGGCAAGTATGAGAAACACCACAGTGTAAAATATACTGAAGATGCGCTCGACGCATGCGTGAAACTTACCGACCGATATGTAACCGACCACTTTTTGCCGGATAAAGCTATTGACGCACTGGATGAGGTTGGCGCACGAGTCCACCTCTCAAATATCACGGTGCCGCAGCATATTCTTGATCTTGAAGAAGAGATTGAGACCACCAGCCGCGAGAAAAATGCGATGGTTAAAAAACAGCGATTTGAAGAAGCGGCCCGCCTCAGAGACTCAGAAAAGAGGCTGATCGAAGAACTGGATGAAGCCCAGAAAAAATGGGAGAAGGAATCAGAACACATCCTTTACGATGTTGAAGAAGATGATGTTGCCTCTGTTGTCGCTATGATGAGTGGTGTACCGGTCAACAAGATCAGCCAGAGAGAGGGCCAAAAACTCATGAAGATGAAAGAGGCTCTTGCAAGCAAAGTTGTTGGGCAGGATGAGGCGATCACAAAGCTTACCAAAGCGATTAAACGTACCCGTGCCGGCCTGAAAGATCCGGCGAGACCCATCGGTTCATTTATATTCCTTGGACCTACAGGTGTCGGTAAAACAGAAATGGCCAAGGTTCTGGCAAAATATCTGTTTGATAAGGAAGAAGCGCTAATCCGGATTGATATGAGTGAATACATGGAGAAATTCAGTGTATCACGGCTGGTAGGTGCACCTCCGGGTTATGTAGGATATGAGGAAGGTGGAATTCTTACTGAAAAAGTAAGACGCAAACCGTACAGTGTTGTTCTTCTGGATGAGATTGAGAAAGCTCACCCGGATGTGTTTAATATTTTGCTCCAGGTTCTGGATGATGGAATCTTAACCGACAGCCTCGGCCGAAAAGTTGATTTCCGAAACACCATTATTATCATGACATCCAATATTGGTGCGCGTGATATTCGCAATATGGGTAAAGGAATTGGGTTTTCTGCATCAGATGACGCGTTCGATTACGCAAAGATGAAATCCACCATTCAGGATGCACTCAAGAAAGTGTTTAATCCCGAATTTCTGAATCGGATTGATGACGTTCTCACGTTCAAGCCACTCGAGAAAGAAGATATCTTTAAGATAATCGACATTCTGGCTGAAGATCTCTTCAACCGGGTTGAGAATCTCGGTTTTGTTCTTGAAATCACTAAAGGAGCCAAAGATTTCATTACCGAACAGGGCTTCGATCAAAAATACGGAGCAAGGCCTTTGAAACGGGCAATCCAGAAATACATTGAAGATCCACTCGCTGAGGAGATCCTTGGTGTTGAACATGCTGAGGGATCAGTCATCAAAATTAAGATGAATAAATCCCGAGACGGACTTGAGTTCGATTGGACTGAAGCCGAAAAAGATGAAAAGAAAAAGAGCAATAGCTCTGGGTCCTCTGCTGATTCAGATTCAGCATCCGAATCCGAGGAGGAAGAAGCGAAAGCGAGGTAAACTCGAATAGCAAGAGTCTTGAAAGGCGGTGCAGTTCTAACTGCATCGCCTTTTTTTATTTAAAAAAACCCTGAGTTCGGACTGAAGAATTGAATAAAATTAGTCGAATGAACTCAAGTTAAAATTGTACCGAAATATCAATCGGCCGGTTTATTCCACTGATGCTGTATGAATTTCGGTCCTCTTTCTGGATATCAATTTTTTCGCGATTCAATATCGAAACGGAACCGCTGAGCTGTTCCCTTACAAGCTGGCGGCCTGCCAGATCAATTGCAGTAATTTCGATATTCCCAATTCTGTTATTCTGTAACTGACCACCAAGAGAAATAATCACATCTTCCGCCGGATCGTAGCTTGCATGAATCACCGTTGATCGTGATGTTGAGCTGCCGAGCCGTTCCCAGTCATGCGTTCGGTATACCTGCACCCGGTTGGCTGAATAAAGCGTCAGGTATCGGCCATCATCGGTAATATCGAAACCGGACAGTTCCATCTCTGTATCACGCTGAATCAAATTATTTCCATATCTGTCAAAAAGATGGAGTCTTGTATTTCCATTACCGGATGATGTTGTTATTGCAATAAAGCTCCCGCCCTTATTAATCTTTACATTCTCAATCACCCGTTCCCTGGAACTAAATAGTTCGATCGAATCTCTTTCTCCTAAAACTACAGACGCCCTGGAGCCTCTGCTTCCATTATATTGAACTACAGGATTGTATGTTACAATTAAGTCGCCTGACTCTGAATAGGCAACACCTGAGGGCTGCTCCCCTCCGGCTGCTTGTGTGGTATTGGAAAATGAGAAGCCTCTGTTACCGGCAGCATCAAAAAAAGTGAAATTTGCTACGTTATCCCGCAAGATAGACGTCCCGTCATTCAGTGCATACGTTTCTATCGTCTCATCTGATGGATCAAAAAAATCAAGCGACGACTCTGATAACTTCACTCCATTTGCCTGGTACACAGAATTCACAAGCTCTGTATTAAAACTGACTGCTGATATTCTGTTTTTATTTCCTGAGAGATTAAAAGCAATTGGAGTTGTTAATTCTACCCTGTTCCCGTCCACTCCGAATGAATAGATACCCTGCGAAACGGATAACACACCCTGCGTAAGCGGAAATTCAGATATTGAGTGATTCTGATGATCGGCAGCAAACCCGAGTTGAAGGCTTTGAGACTGTGCGGAAAGTGAAATAGCAAAAAAAAGGAAAGCAGAAAAAAGCAGCTTCATTTGTATGATTAAATTGTGTTATTATTTTTGTCACCCTTAAGGAATAAAAAAGCCCATTAAATTCGTCTATGAGATTTTCTGTGATCGTACCTGTCTACAACCGCCCCCGGGAGGTTAGAGAACTTCTGCAAAGTTTAACAGAACAGAGCTTCAAAAGTTTCGAGATAATTATTGTAGAAGATGGTTCAGACATAACATGCCGCGAAATTACGGAAAATTTTAGTGAATCTTTGAATATTCGCTACTACTACAAAGAAAACAGCGGGCAAGGTTTTTCACGAAATTTCGGTTTCCAAAAAGCTGCCGGAGAATATTTCGTAGTATTTGATTCTGACTGCCTGATTCCTTCACACTACTTCGAGACGGTAAACCAAGTCATCAATGAAAAAAATATTGATTGCTGGGGGGGACCGGATCGTGCTCATGATTCATTCACTCCTGTGCAAAAAGCAATTAACTATTCGATGACGTCAATATTCACTACCGGCGGCATCCGCGGTAAAAGTGAAAAATTTGAACAATTTTATCCCAGAAGTTTCAATATGGGTATATCGAGGGAAGTTTTCGAAGCGACTGGCGGATATAAAATCACACGAATGGGTGAAGATCTGGAATTAAGCATACGGATTTCAAAGGCAGGGTTTCGGACTGTGCTTATAAAAGATGCGTATGTGTACCATAAACGACGATCTACCTTTATTCAATTTTTTAAACAACTACACTTTTTTGGCAGGGCAAGAGTTAATATCGGGCGATTTCATCCAGAACAGATTAAACTTATGCATACATTTCCTCTGCTTTTTACAGTTGGATTCATTGTTGCGCTTACCTCTGTCCTGCTGTCCATTCCGGTTTTTAAATATCTTATTATCGGATATTTATTATATGCATTATTACTGGCGGCCGATTCATACATTGAGGAAAAGAATCCCGTTATATCGCTCTATTCGGTCATTGCCGGATTTATTCAGCTTACCGGGTATGGGTTTGGTTTTGCCGGTGAGTTATTCAAAAGCCGCAAATAGAAAATTAAAAAATATTTTCTGATGAAATGATTGCATTCAGAATCGAAAACTTTTATCTTTGGATTCTGTTTGAGAAACGAATTATTAATTCATCTCTACAGAATGTATTTGATGCAGTGACATTACGCATCAGGTACAAAAACGAATGCAAATTCAGAACTTGTATTCTTATTTGAAGTATTGAAATGATACACTTTGCGGGGAGTAGCGCAGTCCGGTAGCGCATTCGCTTTGGGAGCGAAGGGTCGCAGGTTCAAATCCTGTCTCCCCGACATTTGACATATTAGTGCAGGGTGAATAATTATTACAAAGGATCAGACAGGCAAAAGCTTAAAAACTTCTGTTGAGTTGCGAAAGCAGTGCTTCCGCGGTTCAAATCCTGTCTCCCCGACATTAATTTTAAAGGATGTCACGCAGTGCGTGTCCCCTTTTTGGGTATTCATACATTGTGTGGATAAGCCCGACAGTGGTTATTCAGTCTTTGAATTTTTTCAATCGGTTTTTTGATCATATAATGTTCTGTCATATCAACCGTGAGTAATTCAAAAATGAATAATCCAGTTAAGCGCCCGTAGCTCAACTGGATAGAGCAACTGCCTTCTAAGCAGTAGGTTACA